>JAPLIQ010000029.1 GCA_026389025.1 Candidatus Babelota bacterium | reverse complement strand
CGATCATCGCCAGTATTTCTTTTTAAATCTAAAAATTCTTCAAAATCATAATGCCATGTTTCCATGTAGGCAACGACTGCACCGCGACGACTACCACTACGATTGATCGCAGCTGTCGTATCGTTAGCAACTTTCATAAATGGAATCGTTCCCTGACTTGCAACGTCAATTGACTGAATCAAAGCACCAGTTGCACGAAGCGCTGACCAATCATTAGCCACGCCACCAGACCATTTTGACATTTGAGCATTGTCGCCAATGCATTTGAAAATATGAGCCAAGTCGTCATCGATAAACGTCAAATAGCAAGAGCTAAGCTGTGCACGCTTAAGTCCAGAATGCAAAAGAGTTGGGGTAGATGGAACAAATAAAAGTTGCGACATAACGTCATAAAATTCTATAGCTTTGCCATTTTTATCTTTTTCTAGAAGCGCAAGACCCATAGCTATGCGCATCCAAAAAGCTTGTGGCAGCTCAAATGATTTACTTTCATGCTTTTTAAAATAACGAGAATGCAGCGTTTTTAAACCAAGATATTGAAAAAGATTATCCCGAGATGGATCGATATATTGCGCCAAATAATCTAAATCAAAATCCAGCATGCGTTTATCGAATTTATCAGTTTGAACGCCAAGCTGGATACCAGAAACAAAAGATTTTTTATAGTCCGCAGCGTTGATATTTTCAGGCCAATACCCTACAACATCGTGATACAGATGACGAAGAAGCAACCGTGATGCTGCAAAACTATACGCATTATCGAGTTCAATAAATTGAACCGTTGAAAGAATCAATAAATTTTGCAGTTCCGACATCGTGATGCCATCAAAAAGATTCTTTTTTACCTGTGCAATAATTTTTTCAACAACTATGTCAGCTTCAAAGCCTTTGATAGACGAGGCAAACATCTGACGAATGTCTAGCAGGCTATATTGCGCCATAACACCGTCTACGTTTTTTATCAAAAACTGGAAATCGCCCAAAGACTCATGATTGCCTTGCAATGAATGTAATGTCCGATTATTCACACCAAACTCCGGTTAAAATTACACATAGAATCAATATTTATAAGTAAACACTTAGACTAGCTACATCTTCCTTTTTTATAGATAGATTATGAGCGACCCCGCAAAAAACCCCTTAGAACAGCGATTTTTTGCAAGAATATCCACATAGCGTAGCACACCGCAACGGATAATCAAGCAAAAAATTTAGATATATTTTCGAGAAAAACCTTTCTTTTTTTTTAAAATATGACTCGCTTGACATTTTCTACAAGAAAAGATTCTGGAGCTCTTTTTGGGCATGATCAAGGTGCCAATCAAGCCATAAACAAAGCGGCAAGTTAAACCGTTTGTTGACTATTAAAGTCAGTTTTTGCTAGCATAACAGTAAGCATATTGAAAAAATGGAGGTTTTTATCATGCAAACAAATAAATTGTTTATTTTCATACTGTCACTTTCGCTTGCTCAGAACTTAACATATCTTAACGGGCACGCCACAACGCCGCCCAACCCTGTCGGAGAGATCACGGCAGAAGATAAACTGCACACTGCGCTCACCAGCTCAACGCCTACAATCGTGATGGGCTACATGAGCAACTGCCCTCATTGCAACACGCTCAAGCCAACGTATGAAAAACTAGCGCTTCAACATCGATCAATAGACTTTGTCAAAGTAAACGGGCCACAACATAAAATGCACACGCATGTGGCACAATTAACCAATGGTGACAAAAGAATTCCGGGCTATCCGTCAATAGCGTTTGTTAACAATGGTGTCATCACCGATGTTTTAATCGGTGGAAACAAAGAAAAGCTAGAAGCTATGATTGTTGATTTTGAAAAAAATCTAACATCTGGCGTAAAACGTATAGAAAAAGATTTAAAATCTGACTGGAAAAAAGTTAAGTCTTATTTGTAAAAAAAATCAAAAAACCCTAGGCCGCTAAGCAAAAAGCGGCCTTTTTTATTTCATAAAACGCTTGTTTTCCGTTAATGATTTTTGTCACACTATAAACATGGCTCATGGTGAGCCAAAAAAATCATAACCAAAGAAAATGGAGATTTTCTATGAAAGTATCAAAATTCCTGATGATCAGCTTAATTGCTGGATTATCAATAAGTGAAACAACGCAAACAGCAGTATCTTCGGCAAAAGCAACACCCCCAAAAACATTTACTTTTTCAGTAGACAAAACTATAGTCGTACAAGGCCTAAGTATACAATATTACCGCTACGCGCCCTCTACTCAAACTACTTTAGAAAGCGAAATAATATCTTTACCATTCACTGCTGCTCCTGCTGGCACAAAACAACCAACAATCAAATTTACGGTCCCCGCTAGCTTTACTGACTCGAAAACCAAGGCACAATCTCGAACTGGAGGCTTTGAAATCACAGTAACCGAAGACTACGGAACCGATGGTCCTCAAGTATTTACATATAATACAGAGTTTGATCGTGTGAAAAATGGAGCAAAAGCTTTTTTATCGATAGATGGTAGCTTGCTTTGGAACACTCAAGCTAACGCTATAGCAATATGTCCAGGTAATTGTTTTTATGAGAATTAATTCTATAAAACTTTAACAAAAGAAAATCCTCGGGGTTCCAGGCTCCGCTGCTAGCTACGCCGGACACGGCAATTCAGAGGACAATGAGTCGAAATAAAAAAAATCCCCGGGGTCAATTCCGGGGATTTTTTTATGCAATTTTAATAAACGACTATGACACTAGTAAAAGCGCCACAATAGCCATTAATTTCACTAAAATATTTAAAGCTGGACCAGATGTATCTTTAAACGGGTCTCCAACCATATCGCCGATAACTGCAGCTTTATGAGTTTCAGAACCTTTTCCGCCCAAATTACCTTTTTCAATATATTTTTTAGCATTATCCCAAGCGCCGCCGCCAT
>JAPLIQ010000024.1 GCA_026389025.1 Candidatus Babelota bacterium | reverse complement strand
TGCTCAACTAATTTGCGAGATTGATTGATTTCAAATAAAATTTTGCCGATCCGGTCAACATCTTGTGGATTATTTCCAATTAAAAATTGTACACCTTCACGCGGATCATCCAAACGTCCCAATGCATTAATTTGCGGAGTGACAGAAAATCCAATGTCGGTTGAAAAAAGTTCTGGTTTGGTAAATTTACTGTTTTCTTTTAAAACTTGCAGAGCGTAGCTTTCATGCTTGTTGACATACGCAAGACCACGGCGTACCCAATAACGGTTTTCACCGGTCAATGGCACTACGTCGGCAACTGTTCCAAGGAGCAAAAGCTCGATAACTTTGCCTGGGATTTCCATCTTTTTTTCTCGATACAACAAAGTAAGTATCTTAAAAGCTACTCCAACGCCTGCAAAATGTTTGAAGGGATATGGGCAATCGTCTTGATGCGGATTAACGATCGTGTATGCATCTGGCAGATGATCATGCGGCCTGTGATGATCGGTAATGATTAAGTCTACGCCAAGCTCTTTGGCTAATTTTGCTGGCTCAAAAGCGGTTGTTCCATTATCAACCGTGATGATAACTTTATAATTATTTTCTGCTGCTTTTTTAACAATTTTTGTCGAAATTCCATAACCATCTTTAACTCGGTTTGGTAAATAAAAATTAACCAGAGCACCAAGTGGCAAAAGTCCCATCATGACCAGTGATGATGAAGTGATTCCATCAACGTCATAATCACCAAAGATTAATATTTTTTCTTTGTTTTCAATTGCTTGTAAAATTCTTTCTACTGCACGCTGCGCACCCTTCATAAGTGCTGGATCAGCAACATCTTTTTCTTCACTGCTCAGTAAATAATCTTGGATGCTGTCAGTCTCGCTGCAATTTCGGGCAAGCAGTGTTTTGGCAAGGGGTATCGAAAGACTAAAATGCTGTGAAATTTCAACAGCTTTTACGCTGTCAATTTCAGGAATTCCAAGAAGATATTTACGGCCTTGCACAAAAGAATAATTCATGAAATACCTGGTTAGAAAGTGATAGTTTAAACGTTATTTTAGTGTAGCTCATCACCCATGAAGTTGCAAAATTAGTTTGCTTAAAGAAACGAGGCCACTTGCGCAGCCTCGTTTATCAAAAATAAAAAACAATTCTATTTTAATGTACGAATTACTTTTGTCTCTGTTTTCTTTTCATCTAGTTTTTTAATAATGGGTTTTGTTGTTTCTTCTGTTTTCCCATGTCGTTTTTGCGCAACCATTTTCAAAATAGTTTTCATAGCAGGAACTTGCGACTCAAATGCTTTTTCCATATCTCCTGCAAGAGTTGTAACATCTTGCTGAGTATAACCAAAGTTAGCTGTCGTAAACGGAGCCTTTGAAATATCAATTCCAGGCTTACCATCCATGGGTGGACGAGTTGGGAAATAAATAAATGTTGGCACTTTCGGATTATATTCTGGATTTACTGGATCATTCACTGGTTTTTTTGGATCATAGTCTGCGCTTTTTGCAATATTAATTGGCAATTTTGAGTTGTAGCTTGGATTTCTTGGATCATTAAACACTGTCATGACCGATGCAAGCAATGTTTTTTTAGCATTTGCACTGTCTACTTTTGTCACAGAGGACAGATCAGGAATAGCAATATTTTTTCGCTCATAATATTTCTCAGCATCTTTAAAGCTTGGGACATCGGCAGGATTAGAATCATAAATAATGACCACATCAACTGCTCGCTCAGGTCTATCAAGCAGTAGCGGAAGAGGGAAATTAAATGCGATACCACCATCATACAGTCCAAGCTCTTTTTCATTTTGTAAAATACTTTTTAAAACGCCTACTGAAAAGTTCGGGAACTGTGCATGAATTTTTCCAGACCTAGCAGCGCCCGCATCTTTTCCAAAATTTTCCTGAATGATTTCTTTAACCCAATTGTCCACAGGAACATCAACTTTTACACCAGCAACAGTAAATGATGTTTCAGGTAGTCCTTTTTCCACAACGTCATTTAAAGAAAGACCAAAAGCTGAACCGTACACACCTAAATAAAAACTGATTGGGTATTCTGGAGTAATAAATTCAGGAACAATTTTTCCATCTTTAAACTCTGAGCCAAACCAGCGAATTGGAATATAACCCAAAACAGTGCTTCCAGCCTGAAATGGACCTGTTTCAAACCATTCATAAGAAGATCCAGCAGTTGCTTTTGAGTCAGCTTTTATTCCTGGATTAAATGCAGCAGAACCTAGGGGCAATGGAATTCTTCCTGCCTTAGCAGCAACAGTAATCGATGACCAAGCCACGCTGAGACGATTGCTTCCTGCTAAATTTAAAGCATAGTTTCCTACTAATGAACTATAAACATCTACAATTGAAAGATGCTGATTGTATGCAAAACGTGAAGTCATGATTTTAGAAAATGCTCCTGTCACATCAGACCGTAAAAATGGCGGTTTAAGCATTCCTGCTCCTTGCAGGGCCGGAGCAAAACTATCACGCACTTGGGCTAAAGTAGTTGCAAAATCTTTTGATCTAAATGAATTTTTTAAATACAGATAACTCCACGGAACAATAGACCATGTTGAGCCAGAAAGACCTGCCATGTAGACTGACGCATCTAAAAATTTATTATTAGCTGCAGCAATAAGCATGCCAAGCGTTCCGATCATTGCGCGATTACCACCACCGCTACAGCAAAAAGCGATACGCAGCGGCTGATCAATGTCAAACTCAGCTTTTAAAACTTTCTGAACTTTTACCATACGGTTTGCTAAGAATTCTTTTTCTTCTGAGCTTAATTCAACACCAGATTGTACTTGCACAGTTTCAGTTGGCAGAGGTTTATCTATGACTGGGTTTACAGTTCTAATAACTTTTTTCAATGCTTTTAAGGCAGGATCTATGTGGTCGTTATATAATTTTGAAAGAGGCTCGCTTTCCAACTTTTCAGACAAACCAGATAGTTTTTCACTTGCTGGCTCAATAACTTCTTTTCCAGTAC
>JAPLIQ010000012.1 GCA_026389025.1 Candidatus Babelota bacterium | reverse complement strand
AGGCCAAAAAACGCAAGCTAGAAAGGGTTTTTGCATGGTGGAGGTCAAAGCTAAGCTTTAGTTATAGGCTTTGAAATGAGGTTAAGGGTGCGATGTTGTGCTTAATGATTATCAAGCTTTAGTATGAAACATTTAAGAAATTAGAACCTTCACGCGTTATTCACGCTAGAGCAGTTTAAGTTTGCTGCACACTGAGTCTGTAAAAAAATGGTTGTTCTGGATTGAAGTAACCAAGAACAACCAAAATATAAGAATTGATAAGGTTTTGCCGACAGTGTAAATAATGTAAGGATTATTTTTCTGAGCCATAAAACAAATTAAAGCAACAGACGAATTCAGAGCAGCAACATGTGTTTGCCGTTGGTTTTTGTGCTTCAACATTATTTTTGTTACAGCAGAAATATACATTGTTTGCGCATAGAGCATATAAGCAACAAGGAGGACAAGTTTTGTAGCGTACGTCCTCTAGATTTAAAGGGTCTGTAAATAAAGGACAACAATACGTAATGTTGTTTTGATCTTTTTGGCAGCAAGGATAGCATGAATATGCTTTTTGAATAATACCTTGAGCGTTTGAAACTTGTCCCTGGCTTGCAGGCTCACTTGCTTGTGAAAAAAACGAGATGCATAGCAACGTTGTAAAAGCAATATAGTTTTTCATAATTCCTCTTTTGAAAAGTATATGTATCGATTTAGTTATATTAGAAGTCAAACATTAGCATAAAATATTTCATTTTTGCAATGTCTGCAGTCAACTGTTGGCTATTGTTTATATGTAAGCTATCTAGAAAATAATAATTCTTTTGCTTTTTTGAAAAAAATCGTAGCCTCAAGCTACATGTTATTTTTTGAATTATGGAGAACAATATGAATAAATTTATCATAGCGTATTTTAGCGCTCTTGTGCCGCTTCTTGTTATAGATGGAATATGGCTTACTTTAATGAGTAAACGTTTTTATGCTCCTCTGCTTGGCAATCTTCTTGCAAAAAACATTCAAATCGCACCAGTCATTTTATTTTATGTAATTTATGCAGTAGGCATAACAATTTTTATTGTTCTTCCTGCTCTTCAAGATAATTATAGCGCACTCAAAATCATGAGCCTGGGCGGCTTACTCGGACTTGTAGCATACGGAGCATACGATTTCACCAATCAAGCAACGCTGCAAAATTGGTCAACTCTTTTAACGGTGGTTGATCTTTGTTGGGGCACAACAGTAACTGCTCTTACAGCAATTATTGCGACAAAGATTACACGATTTTTTTAAAATCTTATTTTCTGTATAAAAATATTGATTGAAGCTTTTTTATAGCATGCACAATAAAGATTTATTTTTGACAAATAAGATCGTTTCAATAGTGTGTATGGCTATGATTATAAGTGCTCAGTAAATGGATTTCTGTATGGTTTTGTGTAAAAAAGCAAGAGTCGTCTTTGGCTTTGTTTGTTTGATTTTTATGACATCAGCAGGAGTTTACTCACATCAAACTAATAGTTTTAAAGAGCTTCTAGAAGTTGCTGACTCTACGTTTAAAAAAGAAATTTTGGATAGCCCAATTCCAGTTATTTTGGCAGTGATTTCTAAGGGTAGCAATACCTGTCGATTGGTAGAACCTTTATTTTCAGAAATTCATAAAGAACTTCATGGAAGGGGAAAGGTTGTGATAATGAATTTGGAAAAAAATCTAAATTTTGCAAAAGAGCTTGGAGTAGTAACTACGCCGGTTCTTATTTTTTATAATAAAGGCAAAAGGTTGGGCACCCTTGAACTTACTATGTCGCCAGCAGAAATAAAATCTATTGTAAAATATGTTCTTGGATTAAATATTTTTACTTCTTTGGGCTACTATCGTTTGTTAATGAAGTTGCTTGGAAAAATAGCATAGTTCATGCTTTATTTTTTAAAAAGCAACACCCCAAGATCCCCAGACCATAACCGCGTTATAACCATACAGCCTAGGTTTCGCGTCAGATCCATAAGAAACGTTAAACAATAATCGATGAGCAAGTCGTTTGGTTGAAAATGTATATTTATAAACTAAATACACGTTGTTTCGCACGTAATTAAGTCGGTCAAGATTTGCAATCTCTGGGCAAGCGCTAACGCCAAATCCCCATCTACCACTGTAGCCACCTTCTAAACCATGTTTGAGTGAAATGTTTGTTTGCAAAGCAATTAATATATCTGCAATGCTTCCTATGGTGAATTTGTAACAATTGCCGGGAGTATCAAAGGCGGTTCGTGGGATAAAATAATTGTAACGAGCGCCCCATAAAAAATCGAATGGCTTTTTGCCTTTGTATAGACCATCAACCTGCAGTCCGACACCAACTTGTCCGCTGCCAAAACCAACTCGCTGTAAAGTATTAACTGAGTGAGTAGGTATTCCTAGCAAGCCAGAAAGCGTAACTTTTGATTTTTTATTAAGGTTAAAGTTGCGTCCTATGGTAATTAAAATGTCATCGACCTCTGTGGCATCAACTCTGGTAGTGCAGTCAACTGTTTGATGTGCGTTAGCCATTGCTAAATCTGTTCTGATATAAAAATGCTTTGCAATGTTGCGATTGTAGGTGAATAAGCCTCCAGCATAATTTTCACGAATATCAAAGTTACGTGTTTTTTGAAAGTAATTAAAAAGAAGCAGAGAGCTACTATTCGGCCTTTTAGTTGTTTGTTGTACGATTGGTTGACGAGTGATTTGTGCAATGCGAAAGTTGTATACTACTGATATAGCAGATGCTGGGATATGGCTGCATAGCTCTAATAATAAAGTAAGGACTAAAGTATTTTTTTTCATTATAAATTTTAGTTTGGGTAATGATTTATATTTTTTACAGATACTATCGATTTTATTCCTATTGGTAAACGTAAACAAAAAGTTATTAAATTATTGACTAGATTGAATGATTATTTTTAGCTGTATATAGTCATTGTTTCTAGAGAGTGTCGTAATGATAATGAGCAAGGGAGTTTGTGATTAAGCAAAAAGTAATTTTTTTACCTATTCTGTTTGGCTTTAGTTTAGGTTTTGGAGCAGATGGTATATTTCAAAAAGATAAAATAGAACAATTAAAGATTGGTAATTTAGCATTGCCAACGTCACAACAACCAGGACCACTTCTTGGATTTGGCCAAAACATTGTTGATAAAGGTGATCTTCAAGCTTATCTATACGTTGATTACTTACATGGTTTTCGTAAAAGTTGGACGGAAATTTGGCCAACCATTTTGTATGGAATTAAAGATAATCTTTCTCTTTTTGTGCAATTACCAATTACTCTTAAATTTAAGTTGAACAATCAAGTTTCAAGAAGCGTAGAGGATTTACTGGTACAATTTGAGTATGCTTTTTATGAGAAAAATAAAGAGACATCAACCAATCAAGTTACCTTTGTAGCTAATATGACCCTTCCAACTGGATCAGCTAACGATCAGCTGCCTAGTAGTTTTGGAGCTCCGAGTTATTTTTTAGGACTAACTGCCAGTCATATGGGTGATAACTGGTATCCTTTTGTATCAACTGGCGCAATTATAACCACATCAAATAATGATACTAAGTTTGGCAATCAATTTTTGTATGAGTGCGGAGTCTGTAAAAACATAAGCTATGTTGCAAACAAATGGATTTTGAGCGGAATGGTGGAAATGCATGGTCTTTACATACAACGCAGTACAATAGCAGGTACAATTGATCCAAACTCTGGTTGGAATGATATTTTAGTAGGGCCATCATTATGGTTTTCAACACAGCGTTTTGTTGGTCAAGCTGGTATTGCGTGGAGCGTTTATCACAAATTATTTGGCAATCAAATTAATAAGCATAATTATTATGTTACAGCTGATATTGGATGGAAGTTTTAATTATAATGAATGTTTTCTACTCAAAAATATATTGATGCTTATGGAGTTTTATGAAAGATAACCTGCAAAAATCATGGTGGACTATTCCCAAAGAAAAAATCGTTGAGAGTTTACATGTTGAACCAAAACAGGGTCTGTCTGACGCTCAAGTTGTTGAGCATAGAACGCAGCATGGATACAACGATATTTTAGAAACAAAGCCTCGTTCAATTATCAATATTATTTTAGAAAGCGTACAAGAGCCCATGATGCTTTTGCTACTTGCTATAGCAGTTTTATCATTTATTTTCGGTAAAATTGGCGGTGCCATTGCCATGGTTCTAGAAGTGGTGATGTATGCCACGCTTGAATTAATCAATAAATTCAGAACTGATCGGATTATGTTTGAGTTAAAAAACATGGCACATCCAACGGCAAAAGTTATTCGAAATGGTAAAGAAGTCGAAATAAAAACAAATGAAATTGTTGTTGGTGATATTTTAATTTTATCTCAAGGAGTTTTTGTTGCTGCAGATGCACGACTGCTCCTCACGCATGGACTTAGCGTTAATGAATCGTCTTTGACGGGTGAATCTTTACCTATTGAAAAAGATGCAAATGTTGTTGTTGGTCAGTCTGCATCCATTGCAGAGCGTAAAAACTCTGTATTTTCTGGCACTATGATTTTAAATGGTGAAGGTACAGCAATCGTCATGGCTGTTGGGCAACAAAGTGAATTTGGCAAAATTGCTGAGCATGTTCAAGGGTATCAAGATGAACGGACCGTTGTGCAAATTGCAATGGATCAACTAGCAAAAGCGTTAGCAATTTTTGCTGTGGTCATTAGCGTCATTATTCCGGCAATTGGATTTTTTAGGGGACTAGAACTGCAAGAAATGGTATTGACCTGGTTAGCCTTAACATTTTTAATGATTCCATGTCAGCCGCCAATAATTATAACCATGGCACTGTCGCTTGCAGCATTTATGCTTGCCAAAAAACAAGTGGTTGCTAAAAGACTGTTTGGTATTGAAGGGATTGGGCAAGTCACTGCAGTGGTCAGTGATAAAACTGGAACCATTACAGAAAGTAAAATGACTTTAGATCTTTTTTTAACAGTGTCTGGACCTACGAAAGTATTACCTGAAGATCTCAAAGAAAAAATAATACTGGCTTTACCAGATTATTGTAATCACGTTACTGATAAAGCCGTTGTTGTAGCGGTAGGAAATGACAAAAAAAATAATCACCCAGTTAAGTTTTTTGGATTTTCTGACAAACAACCATGGCGTGATTTGGTGTACAAAGATGGCAACTCATTTATGCATCTTATTACCGGCAACCCTGAAACAATAATAAATGAATCGACGTTGCCAGTTGAATCAAAAAAATCATTGATAGAGCAAGTTAGACAGCAAGCTAGCCTAGGATCTAAGCTGACAGCATACGCAGTTGTTTACAGCGATAAAGAACAGCTGGATGCTTTACAAAACCTGACGTTTTTAGCAGTGGCTGTGATGAAAGATCCAGTTCGGCCTGGAGTTAAGGATGCGATTGCAACATTAGCGCAAGCTGGCATTAAAACATTTATTGTGACAGGCGATCATACGTTAACAGCACAAACTATCGCTTTAGAAGTAGGTATTTCGGGCAAAGTGATTACCGGCGAGCAGTTTGATAGTATGGATGATAAAGAGCTTATGGGTCAGTTAGGTCAATCAAATATTTTTGCTCGTATGGAGCCCATGCAGAAATTTCGCTTGGTGCAAATTTTAAAGCAGCAACAAGAAATCGTTGCTGTCATTGGTGATGGTGTCAACGATGCTCCAGCGCTTAAAGCTGCAGATGTTGGCATTGCGATGGGGCAGATTGGAACAGATTTGGCAAAAGAAGTGTCAGATCTTATTTTAACTGATGATAACTATGTGCATATTCCAGATGCGATAGCGATAGGTAGAACAGCTTTAGATAATTTTAAAAAAGGTCTAACTTTTTATTTATCAGCTAAATTCATACTGCTCATTATGTTTATCGTGCCATTGTTTTTAGGTATTCCGTTTCCTTTCATTCCTATGCAAATAATTTTGATTGAGTTGTTAATGGATTTAGCGTCATCAACAATTTTTGTACTTGAAGATATTGAGCCTGAGGTGATGCAGCATTCAACACAAAGAATTACAGAATTTTTAGGTAAACCCTTGCTGCTTAAAATCTTTAAAAGCGGGATTGCCTTAGCCGTTGGAATTGTATTTTTATACGTAAGTGCGTATTACCGATATGACGTGGCGACAGCGCAAACTGTAGCTTTAGTAGCATGGCTTTTGGGTCATATTTTATTAGCGCTTAATCTAAAACAAGAACACCAGCCACTGACTAAGCAAGGTTTTTTTGCAAACTACTTTGGAGTGTTTTGGATGTTTGTCATGATAGGAATATCATGGCTGGCTACATCGGTTTCTTTTTTATATCCATATCTAAAAACAACTTTTTTACCCGTTACTTTATGGCTGCAAATAATTGGCATTGTGTTGGCAGCAACGTGCTGGATAGAGGTAGTAAAGTTGGTCAGAATAAAAAAGGTTGTTTAATTGAAACGTTTGAATAGTGTTAAAAATTTATAGTTTATAACTCTTCAATGTTAGCCAATTGACGAGCTCTAGCCTTTTCTATCATTTGATCTATTTGAGAAGTTGCTGAACGAAAACCTGCAGGCAATGCTTCATTTGTTCTTCGGGAAGTTTGCTGATAAGCAATATCATTTAAAGGATTTGTTCGACGAACTGGTACCGTTTCCAATTGTTCTGGATTAAGCTTTAAAAGTTTTGGAAGCACTAAGACGACCCACTTTTCTTGCTCTTGATCAACCAGTTTTATGTATGTAACGCCATCTACTTCAACTTGTTTTATGCTTGGATCTAGTATCGACACTTCTGCTAGTTGTTCTGCGGTCGGCCTGCGTGAAGTAAGTGCTGTTCTCGATCGATTGTTAACAGGTTGTTGAGCTGGTAATTTAGTTGAAGATGAAGGGTCAACATGTTTTTGACTTGAAAAAGTAACAGTAGATTGCAGTGATATGAAAAGTAGTCCGTACCTTATAAATTTTGCTTGCATAGTATGTTTTCGAATTACATTAAGGATGTTGTTTTATTCTTATAGTGTATAAAAGTATATTTATTTTTGGTTAAAGTTGCAAATTAAGCAGTTGTAGCAACATTTATGAGATGTCCAGAGAGATTGTTTGATACCGTCACTATTGCTGCTGCTGGCCATTCTATCGGTGGCAATGCAGGAATCGGTGGTAAAGCAGGAATGTGTGGAACAGCAGGAATGTCTGGAATTGCAGGAATGGGTGGTAATGCAGGAAGGTTTGGCAGTTCGATTTTGGGTATTGATGAACTTATAAGACTTAGCGTTGTAGCCATTATTGCTGTGAGTATTGTAATAACGCAGCATGATGCTACTGCGCATGACGTGATGCAGCATGATGTAGCAGCTGTTGCTCCTCCAATAGCAGCACAAGCTGACAGATCATTTGGTGGTGTTGCTTCAGAATTGTTTTGATCGGTAATGGAAATATTGTTTTGATTATCGAAAAAAATTGATGAAATATCTAAAGAAGTTTGTTGAAATGATGCTATCGTTGGAATTATAGATATTGATCTGGCGCAATCTATTTCTTGTGGTCTATTGTCTGTTGGTTCGTGTGCATAATGCATATTGCTAAAGTCATCTTGACTGTAAGATTGTATGTGTTTCATATCAATAACATAACTACCGGACGTATCATACGGTTCATGGCTAATTCGAAGAGCTTCTCTTCCTGCTTCTGCAGTTTGCAATACGGTAAGTGTGCTTAAACTTAAAAACAACAAGTATTTTTTCATAATTTAAACTCTTTCTGTAAAACTCCTAAGTTTGAAGCTAGGTTACAAGTTTTATAAAAGTCTTTGCAACAGATTTAATAAATGCTGTTTTTGTGTCTGTAAATAATGAATGAATTTAAAAAGAATCATTTTTCATTCAGGTTGCAAAAAACTTGAAAAAACATGCGTCTCCTTTCAAAAACGTGATATGCTAGGTAAATAATCGTTTAAAAAATATGAAAGATTTTTATGTTTAAAAAATTAATGTTAGTCCTCGGTCTTGGTTCTTGTGTTGGAACGGATAGCGTTCAGGCACGAAATAATGATGATACAGCCGTTGTTGCTATCGCTGTAACCGTTGTTGCTGTTGGAACTGGTATTTACCTTTTTAATCGAGAATCTAACGATGTCAAAATAGCTCGTGTAGAAGCTTTAAGCAGAGATCGTGCAAAAGAAATACATGCACTACTCTCAGACATTGCAACGCTTCAGGACGTACAAGTTTTTATGCTTCGAGTGCCAGAATTTGAAAGAGAAATAAATCGTTTCGATAATCGTGTACAAAGTTCATATTTAGAAATTAGCGCTCGTTATGATTCTTATGTAACTCCATGGAATAACACGGTAAGCATGCAACGCGCATACCAAACTATTTGTGATCTGCGCCAACAGTGGGCTACCGATGTACGATTGGTGCATAATAAAATGCATGATATGGCTCAAAGGATGACAGCTCTACAAATTATTGCTTACTTTACTCCGATCATGGCTTCATGGAATTTTTCTACAGAAGAAAAAGATATTACAAAGTTAGCTAGAAAAATCTGCCAGGGTAATTCACTCTATCCAATGCATGACTCCATTCAAAAATTGCAAAATGCGTTAACGATTATATATAAAACTCGTCAACAAGTTCCATGCGATCCAATGTTGATTGATAAAATGGAACAATTCAGCGCAGAGTTACTCAGCTCTGCTGCATACATTGATGAAACAAGAGTTCGTAAAGAAGAAAAAAGAGCTCAAGAAGAATTAGAAGTTAAGCAACGCTTAGCTTTAGCTGAAGAAAAGAAAGCTTGTGCGCAGGAGCAAGCAGCTCGTGCGGCAACACAGCAAGCGAAAAGTCAAAAAAGTCAGAATAGAATAGCTCGAGAACGCAATCGCATAGAGCGTAAAAGAACCGGCCAAGAAAGTTTTTGGTATGATTTATGTGACTGTATTGATGATTGGAACGAGTAAAAAAATTATTAAATTTTTGTTGAACAAGGAACAGTGTTAAGCTGTTCCTTTTTTGTTGTATGGAAAAATAATTGCTTCCATGCAAAATTTAAAATAATATACATCACCGTTGAATATAAAATTATTAGGTCTGAAAAAAGGATAGTTATGAAGCAAGCATCAAAAATATTATTTCTTGTTGCGATGTTGTCTGCATGCGTTGTGCATTCTGCACCAGATCAAGTGGTTCCTCCATTAAGTGAAGTTTTACAAAATAATTTAGAGGATGATTCTGATCCCATTATTATAGTAAAGGTTAAAAATAATTCTAACGCTACAACTAGCACATCTTGCAACTCTGGCTCTGCCTCATCAAATGCATCAGATCAATCTATTAAAAATGAAAAAACTATGGGTTGGTTCGCTTGGTTTCTTAGTGGTTGGCATATTGATATTAGAATCTAAGTAGGATTTAAAATGAGCTTAATAGTAATTCGTAAAACAATTATTTCATTGTCAATTTTTTTAACTTTTGCAATACAGTCAGCAGAAGTCAAACAATCTGACCCGCAGCGGCAGAGAAGGGTGATTGAGATACAAATTGATAATCAGTCTAATGCAGGATCAGCAACGACGACTGATTCTTTTTCTGGTGCGTCAAACACATCTAAGCAATATGTCGTAGAGCATAAACATGATTTCGGTGTTGTTTCAAGCTTGAGTGATTTGCTTGCAAAGACACAATCGCTTCAACCTTCGTTTCCTGTAAGTAAGTTTAAAATATGTGCTTTGAGTTTGCTATCGAGTTACGCACTTACTGCTTATAAGTTACATCTAGTGCATGAACTGCTCGAGTCTCATGATGCCTGGTGCAATTGGAAAGAGGTTGTTGCGCTATCACATTTAATATCTTCTCCTTATGAAGATACGATTAAACAGCTTCAAATCGACACTGCAAAAAGATATTTTATATTGTCGACCAATCAGTCAAATCAGGACGCACATGTGACATTTTTAAAAGAGGTTCAAGAGGAAATAAGCCTTTTGAAAAACTACCTTTGGTGGAGCTCTGCTATAAAAACGTTACATTGTTCAGGGTGTTTTTACATGGTTGATGCTTGTGTGATTCAAGAGAAACTAGCACGACTCAATTTCATGATCGATATCTTTATCAGATGGCAAGTAGAGCATGCAGGGTAAGGTATATAAGTCATCAGCATTAAAAACTACGCTTAAAAGATGAAACTATATGTTTATAAAAAAGAATTATGCTATCTCTCTTAATGAGTAAATTCTATAACCTGTTCAAATCTAAAAAAGGAGAGAGCAATGCAAAAAAAACAAATATTGTTTTTTGTAGCCCTCATAGTTATTTTGCCAAGCACAGTTTGCGCTACATGGTGGAATCCTTCGACGTGGTTCTCAACAGATAAAGAAATAAAAGCTGACCTCAAAGCTTCTGAAAAAGCTGATAAAGCTAGCAGAAAAGCCAATCTAAAGGTAGAAGATCAAAGATCTGATGCTTTCTCAAAAAAACAAAACGCTAGAGATAAAGCTTCAGACAAATTTGCTGACGACAGAGAGCAGTATCGAAGCCCTAGAGAAATATCAGATGATAGACAACAAGCTTCTGATAAAGTAGATAGCGCTAGAACAAAAGCTCACCGAACAGAAAAAGATCAAAGATTGGATGCTCGATTAAAAAGAGAACATCAATCAAGAAAGGCTTCAGAAAAAGTTGCTCACGATAAACATGAAGCTCGAGAAAAATCTGAAAAAGAACATAGAAAACAACGTGAAGAAAATCGCAAACGAAGAGAAGATGATCGTAAGCACAGAAAAAATCATAATCGAAAAGAAGAAGATCATAGACACAGAGACGAAGTCATGGATAGATATTAAATCAATGATGTAGCATTAGTTATGCCAGCACTTTAAAATAAACATTACTTTTTAAAACAAACCCACTTCTTAAAAAAGAGTGGGTTTGTTTTTTAACTATTTTTTAATTGCCACATATCGCGCCCATGCTGGGCTCACAAAAAGATAGGACCTTATTAATTATGCAACTCGTATGATGACAAGTGTGATCGTAGCAGGACCACCACTAAGAGCGATTCTCGGAGTAACATTGGTAGGGTTCCATGAAGAGTTACTCAGCAGGGCAACCCTAACAGAAACAGTTTGATTAGCCGCTGTCGTAGTAATTAATACAGTGTTATTTAATGGTCCTCCTGGCGACTGACTAACTACTGTCTGAAGTTGTTCTGAGCTGCCAAGCCAAAGATCAAACTGTGTTGTGGCTACTTGATTAATTTGCCAAAAAATTTTATAGGTTCCAGCAGCAGTAAGGGTAAAAACTGTCCCAGCACCGTTGGGAGTAATAGCTGTACCACTTGAAACATAGGTATTAACAAATGGTATTGGATTGCCCTGCGCAACAATAGAGGGAAGATCAGTGGTTTGTATTGTGGAATAAAACATTGCAAATGCAAGCGCTCCACCAGCTGGCCCATTTGGACCACTTTGAGAAGGGCCAGTCATTCCTACAGCTCCCACTCCTGTCATACCAGTTGCTCCTGTCATACCAATGGCACCTGCCATACCAGTTGCTCCTGTCGAACCAGTTGCTCCAGTTCCGCCAGTTGCTCCTGTCATACCAGTTGCTCCAATATCTCCGCCAGATGGTCCAGTCAGTCCAGCCATACCGGTAAGTCCTACAGGTCCTACGGGTCCTCTGGGGCAAATCTTGCAACTGCCACAACAAGCCTTGGTTGTTTGATCATAAGCAACGCAAAGATCTTGCATTGTGCAATCTTGTATTGTGTAGGTAGAAAAAGTTTGTTGATTTTCTGGGTGTGAACCAAGAGAAATAAAATTGAGTGAAAGCAAAAATAAAATATTTTTGAAATGTGAAAGCTGCATAAAAAACTCCTTAAAAAACATGAGTTAAGAAAGTCGAATGATATCAAGCGTGATGCTGTAAGGACCACCACTACCAATATTTGTCACCGGTGTATATGTCGTGCCACTGAGTGCGGCAACACGAACGGAAACAGTTTGACCAGCTGTGGCAGTAATTAACACATTGCCACTTAATTGACCAGCAGGTGCTTGACCAACGATTGTCTGTAATTGTTCTGTGTTGTTAAGCCAAACATCAAACTGTATGTTGCCTGATTGCTGAATTTGCCAAATAATTTGATAGGTTCCTGCAGCAGCTAGTGTAAACGCGGTCCCTGAAGCGTTGGAACTAATACCTGTGCCACTCAAAGTTCCTGGATGAATAAAAGGTATTGGCAAACCCTTTGCAATAGTAGCGATAGCATCAGTGGGTATTATAGAATAAAACATTGCAGATGCAACTACTCCACCAGTTACCCCTGTTGCGCCAGTTGCTCCTGTCATACCAGTTGCACCAGTTGCGCCACCTGCTCCTGTCATACCAGTTTGACCAGTTGGGCCAGTTGCTCCTGTCATGCCAGTTGCTCCTGTCATACCAGTTGCTCCTAGTATCATAGCACCTGTCAGGCCAGTTGCTCCTGGTAGACCAATTTCTCCGGTTGCTCCCTGTGTACCAGTAAGTCCTTGAGCTCCCTGCGCTCCTATTCGGCCCTGTTTGCAACCACAATTACTGCAACAGCCCCTGATTATTCGATCATAAGCAGTGACAACAGCTTGAATTGTGCAGCCAGCAGGTTGGTACTGATTTTCTTGGTGCGGGCATAAAGAAATAAAACTGAATGACAAAAATAGTAACAGATGTTTGAAATTTGAATGCTGCATTAAAAACTCCTTGATTATGATTAAGACCATCGGATAATGACAAGTGTCATAGTACCAGGACTACCGCCTCCAGCATTTGACACTGGCGCAAATACACTCAGACTTGCTGATGCAACATTAACAGAAATAGTTTGATTAGCAGCTGTCGTTTGAATTAATACATCGCCAACTAATTGACCATTGGATCCTCGACCAGCTACTGTGCTCGATTGTTCCGTTCCGTTAACAAAAACATCAAACTGTATCGAGCCTGTTTGAGTAGCTTGCCAAATAATTTCATAGGTTCCAGCAGCTGCTAGTGTAAACAGAGTACCAGCACTGTTTGAAGTAATAGCTGTACCACCAAAAGGTCCTGCATGCTTAAAAGGTATCGGGGAGCTTTGTGCAATAATACCAATACCATCATTAGGTATTAAAGAATAAAACATTGCGTATCCAAGTAGGCCACCAGCAGCACCTGTCATACCAGTCACTCCAGTCATCCCTGTGGCACCAATGGTTGTGCCAGTTGCGCCAGTAGCACCAGTTGCACCAATAATGCCAACACCTGTCATACCAGTAGCTCCTGTCATGCCTGTTGCACCAATAGCTGTACCAGTAACACCAGTTGCACCAGTTACACCCACTGAAGATCCGGTTGCTCCTGGTATGCCAGTTGCTCCTGTAGCTCCCGGAAGTCCCCTTTGACCCTGCTCCTTACAACCACAATCATTACAACGAGCCCTGATTGTTTTATCATAAGCAACTACAACAGCTTGCTCTGTGATGTCTTGCATTGCGCTGTCAGCAGAGGTTTGCCAATTTTCTTGCTGCGGGCTTAAAGATGCAAAGCTAAGCGAAAAAAATAGTAACAGATTTTTGAAATTTGAATGCTGCATCAAAAACTCCTATCAATAAAAAAGCCACTTAAAAAAGTGGCTTTTTGAATTTTTATTAAAACTTAGATGTTTTAAAATAGCCTTAAATCAGTGCCAATGTATCCCATATCTTGCATCCATGCAATGATGAATAGCACTAAGAATACGAAAAATAATACTTTTGCGATCCAAGCGCTTTCTTTTGCCACGCCACCAAATCCAAAAAAGCCTGCGACTAGTGCGATGACTAGAAAAATTACAACCCAGCTTAGTAACATAGTAACTCCTTACGGTTTGAAAAATGTAACATTTCCTAGCAGATTACGTTATTGGACCTGCTTTTTTCTAGAGATTGTTTAAAAAGGCCTATTTATTGATTAGGGCGGATAATTTGCATTGGATATAAAAGCCTATGATGCTGGTTACATAATTCTTTGTGGTCAAATTGTGAAAAAAGTTGATTAGATTAATGAAAACCCTTGTTTTTCGATACTCCGTTTTGTTACCCTAAAAGAAGTAAATTATACGACTTAAAAGGAGGTTTTATGAGTTCAGTTCTAAAAAAACAAGTTTTATTGGTCTTTGGCCTCATGGCATCGTCATTATCGGTTGTTGCCAGTGATTATCAGTTTAAGAGACTTAATGGTCAGGTAATGCCATCAACCGGTGAAAGCAAGACGGTAACGATAGGAATGCCTTATATAAAAGAAGATATACCTTTATATCTGTTTTTTGATTACAATGGACAAATTCCTTTGTCTCAGCGTTTAGTAATTAGTCCAGGTCATGGCAGAGTTGAGGTAACTTTGTTGCCTGTGTCTAAACAAATTTCAGTTACTGTGGTACCTCAAGCAGATGTTCATAAATATTTGAATGCTATGGAATCGTATAATGCTGAAAAGATGGAAGAAAAGCAAAAAGAAGAAACATTGATTAGCAAGGGTGGCAAGGGTGTGCAAATCATCATCGAGAAGAAACCTGTCGCTAGTGGACGCGATCCTGTACTTATGCAGCATGAAGATGAATTACGCAAAAATATGATTCGTATTGCTAATATTACGTATGAAGAAATTACAGATAAGCAGATAATTCGTTTGCCTAATCCTTTTGGAATTAATCCAGTTGATGCTGCTCCAGAAGTAGCAGAATCAGAAGTTAAAGCTGAAGAACCAGAAGCAATAGAACCAGTAACAATGGCTCAAGAGGCATCTGTTGAAGAGCCTTTGGGTCAAGAGCCTTTAGCTGAACAACCTTTTGCGCAACCTGAAATGATGCAACCAAACGTTTCAGACATAGAGTCTGAAGATGAAAATAAGTCAGAGGCAGAAATTGAAGATAAGCAAGCTTCAAATGATGAAACTGAAGATGAATCTATGAAGGCAAATGAATCTAACGAAGATGAATTTAAGCAAAATGATGATTTTGAAGAAACATCTCCAGATGAAGAAACATCTACCAATGAAGCTGAAGTAGATGAGCAGTAATCTTTAAAGTTTCAGCTATAGAAATCTAAATCCCTAGCAGTTGCTAGGGATTTTTTGTTATTTTTATTTGGAAAGCTACAGGGTTTTTAGGTAGGGGAAATCTATGAAATTATTACCGTTTTTTCTTATAAGTTGTTTTTTTCAAATTCATGCTTGCGAGCATAGTGCGCTATCAGAGGATCAGTTGATAGAAAAAAGCATTTTCAAAAATGTTGATTTGTATGCTCAAATGTATCAATTGTCTGAGCAAGAAGCTTTTAAAAAATTATCTGTCTGTTTTCCCTTTTTTCCAGAAAGAATTGATGTTAAGTTAAATGTTGCTGCTCAGGCTGGAAATAGCAGTGAGGTGAAAAAAATTCTTGAGGATGCTCCAGGGCTTGCGATTCAAACTTTACGTACAGCTATTTTATTTGCCCGCCAAGACTGTTATTATCCTGGCAGTAAAGAATTTTTACCAGTAGGTTCTCAAGATGTAGTAGTGTCTATTCTTTGTCAGCGATTGTTGAGTTATATGAGTGACGTAGAAAACAATATATTTTAAAGAGTGTGTAAAAATGAAACATGAAATAATAATTGTATGGTTTAGGCGTGATTTACGCGTGTTAGACAATCCTGCTTTTCACGCAGCTGCAGCGCAAGCAAAAATTTTACCGATATATATATTTGATCAAGATTTAAAATCAGAGCATGCAATCGGAGACGGTAGCAAGTGGTGGTTGCATCACTCACTGCAGTCTTTACAGGGCAGCTTGGATGGTTCACTTCGTTGTTACATTGGTGATGCTGTAAAAATTCTACCTAAGCTGGCAAAAGAATATAAAGTCACTGCCGTTCATTTCAATAAATCTTATGATTCTGTAGAAATGAAGCGAGATCATGCTGTTGAGCTGGAATTGCAAAAATCTGACATTGAAGTGAAAATGTTTGATGAATCATTGTTGTTTAGTCCTTCTGACATTTTAAAAAAAGATGGTACGCCGTATAAAGTATTTACTCCTTTTTATCGTGAATGCTTAAAAGGGCCTGAGCCTCGCATACCTTTACCCAAGCCTCGAAATATAGAATTTTTTACAACAAAAGTAGACAAGCATTCAATTGAATCATTGCAGCTACTTGAGGATAATTCTGTTGAAAATCGTTTTGAAAAACATTGGAAGCCGGGTGAACTATCTGCTCACAAAAGACTGCAAAGTTTTATTAAAAATGGTTTAGAAAATTATGCACAAGGTCGTGATTTTCCTGCACTCAAAAACGTTTCTCGTCTTTCTGCTCACATTCACTTTGGAGAAATTTCGGCACATCAAATTTGGCATGAAGTCAAACAGAATGGTCATGAATATGCTAATAAAAAAAACATTTCTTGCCTTTTAAAAGAGCTGGGATGGCGTGAATTTTCTTACTATGTTTTGTATCATAATCCAACGATGTATCATAAAAATCTGCAAGAAAAATTTGATCGATTTGCGTGGCGCTATAGCAAAAAAGATTTGCTTGCATGGCAAACTGGTATGACAGGATATCCGATTGTAGATGCATCCATGAGAGAACTTTTTACTACCGGATACATGCACAATCGCATGCGTATGGTAGTTGCGTCATTTTTAGTGAAAAATTTGATGATTGATTGGCGTACCGGAGCTCAGTGGTTTTGGCAATTATTGGTCGATGCTGATTTGGCAAGCAACAGTTTTAATTGGCAATGGGTTGCTGGCTGTGGTTACGACGCTGCTCCATATTTTCGTATTTTTAATCCAATTACACAGGCTAAAAAATTTGATCCTGCAGGTGAGTACATCGCTCAATTTGTCCCAGAATTATCTAAGCTGCCTAGTAAATATATTGCTGCACCATGGCTTGCGCCTGAGCAAGTGTTAAAAAAAGCAGGAATTGAAATGGGAGTTGATTACCCGATGCCAATTATTGATTTAAAAGAGTCTCGAGACAGGGCTTTGGGTAGCTTTAAGGCATTAAAAAAATAGGAAACATATGATAATTTTTTTTAAAAAACTGGTTCAACTTACTATATTTTTTATCTGCTTTGCTACTCACGCAACAGAGTTTTATTTTGTGCGGCATGGTCAGACAGATCATAATATTGGTCTAGTTAAAAATAATTTAGATCTGCCTTTGAACCCAGTTGGTCGCAAGCAAGCTGCGATGGTGAAAGAATATGTCAAAAATTTACCGATTAAAACGATATGTTATAGTCCTTTACTGCGCGCAAAGCAGACAAAAGATATCATTAATGCTGCTTTAAATATTCCTGAATTTAAAATTTCTGAGCTGGCAGAAGGTGCCGGTGATTTTTGGAATGAATTGCAAAAAATAAAAAATAAACAGATGCCAATTTCAAAAAATCTTAAAAAGTTTTTAAAAAGAGTTAGTAAGGGACTGGACAAAGTTCTTGGCTGCCCACCCTCAGTACTTATTGTAGCTCATGGTGGTGTGTATAGTGCTTTATGTCGCATCTTAAAAATTAATACCGACGAGTGGGCGATAGCCAACTGCAGCTTGATGCATTTTTATAAAAATGCTGATGGAAGCTGGAGCGTGAAATATCTGTTTGATGTCGGTAGTGGGCGAGTGTACGATCTGTCGTATGAGCAGACAGCGCAGTTGAATATTTAAGGTAGATTATTTTTTAGGATGCGCTGCTTTATAGTCTATAAGCCACTTCTCAAGGATTGGATTGTTTAGATTTCTTGCTAGCTCTTCTAAGCTTAGTGAGTCTGAACTTTTCTGAAATGGATCAGCTCCTAGCTCAAGCAAGATGTTGATAATTTCCATAGAGTTAGGTGCTAGATCTGCCTCTTTTGCCTTGAGGCGAATTGCATATTCAAGCAAGGCTTTACCAGAAATTTCAGGTTTATTTATATTTTGTTTTGTATGATTTAAAACTCTGCGAAGTGTTGCAAGGTGTTGAGGATAAGTCGTATGACATCCTGGAGTAATTGTACTATGGATATATTGATGAAAGCATGAATGAAGAGCAAAGTGAGCTATGCTACGTTCTGGGCACCAAGAAGGATGCAAGACTAAGGAAGCATTATGATTTAATAAAATTTGTGTTATCTCTGGCCTTCCAGCAGCAACAGACGCCCATAAAGGCAAACTTCCATAATGATCAGGTATATCTGAGGATGTATAAAAAGTATTTACACGGTATCCACGATTACACATGTCAGAAACAGTTGCTATCTTATTATCTATTATTGCTTCTAAGAAAATTGTATCAAGGTCTTTTGCTTTATTGCTTGAGCTTTGCATTTTTCTCATGTTTTGCAGGATTGGTAAAAGTTCTCTATGTAAATACCGAGAGTTACATGCTGCTATATAAGATGCTTTAGATAGCAAGTAGTCTTCTGAGACTTTGCTGGCAAAACAGTTACGATTGCATAAAGTTTCTTCATCTAAACAATTTTCGGCAACATTTGGCCTGAGTAGCTCGTATAACGGCTGTAATTTGTCTTCGAGCATGAAATCGTTATAAGCACAGAGTAATGTCTGATAATCTTTTTTGTCGATATTGCCTTTATTATAAGTTGGCATGTACGCTTCGTATTCTTGTAAAAAAAGTACGCATGAAGGGTTGTACGATTTAGCGTGTTCTTCTGCGCTATCTTGATTATCGTCAACTGCTCTAATCGATGCGCCTTCCTGCAAAGCGAATTTAAGCATCAATAAACAATCACTTGGATAGGCATATTCAATTATATGATGTAACAATAATGGCAGATGAGGGCTACTGACATGAGCTGAGTTGATATGGCATGTGGTTGTATAAGCGTCATACGTTAAAGCGGGGTGTTGAAACAATTTAGTTAAACTATGTTTAAAAGCAACTTCGTATGCATTATGATCAGGTCGTTCTTTGTATTGATGCTGCAATAAAAATTCTTTGAGCTCGGCTGGTAAAGAGTAAGCGGTGGTATCATGTATTGTTTGATTTTGCGCTAGAAGAGATCTTATTTCAGGATAAAATTTGATTTCTCTTAATTTAAAAAAACCTTCAATCAGTCCCTTGAAAAGATTTGAATGCTTGCTTGGATCGTCGTTAACGTGTTTGCAGAGTTGCCGTAAAGTAGGTTCTTGAAAGTTTTTACATAATTCTGGATTATGCTGCAGCAACATTGTTGCGATTGTAATTTTACTCGTTATCGTTTGGTCTGTTTGTTCTGCTTCAGGTAGTTCTATTGAGTCGCAGATACATGCCTGCACATCGAGTGATAAAAGTTTAAAGATTTCTGGAGTTTGTTGCATCATTATAGCAGCATCATCATACTCTTTTCCGCTAAACGCTTCTAAAAGTCTTTGAATATCAAGATCTAATCTTTCATGTGAAGGTCGAGCTATGCATGATTTATCAGTGACTTGTGATGATACTATGTGTTGTGGTGTCAGTAAGATATGAGCAATTAAAGAGCAACATGCTGCAAAAAATCGATTGTTTGATTTCTGGTAATAATCCACTAAAAACCTTTTTTATTGTATCGGGATTGTTTAGAAAGCTTCTTTTACTTTAGGTCGATAAAAATTATTGTAATTGCTCATAATGGTAAGTCAAGATTTTTGACTCTTGCTAAGCCTGAGACATTATTTTTTATGGAGCAAGTAGACCACCTAAAGGCAGTCTACTCTTTTTTTAAAGCTACGAATTCCTAGATATGCAAAAAGTAGCGTGTACATACTCGTTACTAACATACATAAAGAAAAAGGAAGAGTTTGGATTGGCAAACTTGCTGCGCCGCGCATACCTTCCATGATGTATACGACTGGATTAAGCAAGTTTATATATGCCAAAAGCGGATTTGCTTCATACAGCATGTACCAAGAAAATTGATAACATCCCAAAAACCACAACGGAAAAATAAAACGTTGTCGAATCGTGGTGATGTAATCAAATGTTGGCGTGATACTTGAAAGAAACAAACCAAAAAATCCAAAAAATAAATGCGAGAGTATCCACGCAAGAAAAAGCTTAGGATAATTAATTGAGCTCAACGAAATATTATCTTGGAGTATTAATTTACCTAGCGGAATCATAAACAGTGTAGGAACGATCGATCGGTACGTATCCATTAAAGCTAACCTGATGAAAATCCAATTTGAAGGCAGTGGCAAAGTCAGGTAGTAACTTAAGGCATTTGTGCCTTGCAGGTCACCTAAAATAATTGCCATATTGGTCCCAACTTCAAACATTCCCCACACAGCAAGATTGCCAAGCATAAGAAACGAAGCGTATTTCTGATCGATTCCAAATTGTGGCAAAACGTATTGAGCCACGTACAAAGATGTCCCAGCCCAAACGCAAGCATCAATCATTCTGCTGGTGATATGCTGTTTGAAAACACGAGCATCTCGAACTAAAATGGCAAGAAAGGTTTGCATAAGTTTATAAGTCATGCTTTTTTTCCTCCTGCGATTCTTGCATTAATTTAATAAAAACATCTTCCAAGTTTGCTTTGCTATAATTTTTCTTGAGATTGTCTGGGGTGTCGACTAATTTAATAACCCCTTGGTCTAGAATGCATACGCGATCAGATAAAAATTCAGCTTCTTCAAGATAGTGAGTTGTTAAAAGAACTGTCACGCCTTCATTTTTTAATTGTTTGATGACATCCCATAAATTTCTTCTGATGTGTGGATCAAGAGCAACTGTTGGTTCATCTAAAATAACAAGCTTTGGACTATGCATGAGAGTTCGTGCAAGTAAAAATCGCTGCTTGTAACCACCTGAAAGAATTGAACCTTTTGCATCAGCATATTTGGTGAGTTGAAACTGCTCCATCAACTCTTTGCTTCGCTTTTCAATGACATCGTGCGGTAAATTAAAATAACGACCAGCAAACATTAAGTTATCTTTGATGGTCAGCATTGCATCAATGTTTGGTTTTTGTGGACAAAATCCCATCATGTGACGATAGGTAATAATGTCTTTATAAATTGAGACACCGTTGTGCAAAATGTCACCTGACGTGGCAGGATGAAGTGTTGCAATAATGGACGAAAGTGTTGTTTTTCCAGCGCCATTGATACCAAGCAGGCTTAAAACTTCGCCTTGGTAAATATCAAGATTGACGCCTTTGAGTGCGTGGATGGTAGGTGTACCAGGATACGTTTTTGTAACGTTCTGAATGGAAAGTAAAAGTTGTTGATTCATAAAAAATACTCCTTTAATTTTGCTCAACCTTACATCAGGCTGTATCGATTATACAATAAATTGATGCCATTGATGCGCAAAATGAGGTTTGTGAAATTGATACATGTAATGATTCTTGAAAAATTTGAGGTAAAATTTGAACTTTATTTTGATAATGCTTTCATGTCAGTGGGCTCCTTCTGCAGATTGAAGGTGGTATAAATTATTGTGTATAACTGTATAGCAGTCGGATTTATTTGTCAATCGAGCTTGAATTCGATATTAAAAAACATCTATCAATGCGCTTGTTGAATAATATTTTAATTTCATCTTTAATCTAAAATCTGTTCAGCGGGGAAGAACAGTAAGAGTTCATGAACCGTAGATATTCTTTTTACGGGTGGGCCATCTTGTTTATGAAGAACTTGATCTTGGGCAATGATCATGCTTGAAAAGCCAAACGTTTTACATTCTTTTGCGTGAATATCAATGTTGTAAATCGGTTTGACCTGTCCTGTTAAACTTAATTCTGCCAGCGCAATAGTTTTTCCAGCCAGAGGTTGTTGAAAATAACTTGAAAGTAGTGCGAGAGCAATTCCCAAGTCACAGGTTTGATCTTTTGTTTTTAGACCACCGCTTATCTTAAAAAAGATGTCATGTTTGCTGAGCGGTATGTGTAAATATTTTTCTAAAATTGCTGCAATGAGTACCACGTGTTTGTGATCAATGCCGGTAATAATACGTTGCGGGATACCAAATTTTACCGGAATAGTGAGTGCTTGAAGCTCTAAAAATATGGGCCTTGTGCCTTCAAGTGAGCTTACAAGTGTTGAGCCTGGTGCGTTTTTTGTCTGTTCAAGTAAATGTTGATTGATGTTTTGAACTTCTTGTAGTCCATCACCTTTCATATGAAAAAAACCGATTTCATTAATCGATCCAAAGCGATTCTTGATAGACCTGAGTGTTCGAGTTTGCCATTGATCTTCTTTTTGAAGGTAAAAAACAGCATCGACCATATGTTCAAGTAGTTTTGGTCCAGCAATGGTGCCTTCTTTGGTAATGTGACCTGTGGCAATGATTGCAATGTTGTGTTCTTTAGCCAGTTTCATGAGTCGAAATGCTGATTCTTTCAACTGCGAAATGGTACCTGGAAGGGCGTTAGTCTCTTCGTTTAAGACGTTTTGAATAGAATCGATAATGACGAGTGTCGGTTTTTTGCTTTTGCAAATTTCTATGATTGCTTGCAGCGATGATTGGTCAGAAAACAAAAGATTCTCAGGAGTTGTTTTCTGAATTCGCTGAAAGCGTAATTTTACTTGTGGAAGTGATTCTTCTGATGAAAAATAAATAATAGTATGTTTCGGGCTGAGCTGTGTAGAAATTTGAAGAAGAAGGGTTGATTTTCCAATTCCTGGATCCCCAGAAACTAAAATGAAAGATCCTGGAACAATCCCGCCACCAGCTACACGGTCCCACTCTGAGCATGCAGAAGTGATGCGCGCTTGCTCTTCAAGTTTGATATCTGCAAGCGTAAAAAGATGTTTGTCTGGTTGAATTGCGGCTTTATATTTAGCATCTACCTTTGTCGTTACAATTTCATCAAGGCTGTTCCAAGATTTACACTCGGGACAACATCCGATCCATTTAACGGTTTGGTATGAACATGTAAGACATTCGAAATAACTTTGTGCTTTACTCATAGAAATTAGTATAGCCGATAACGGTCAAAAATTACAATTCACAAGTTGTACATTAAGACTATTTTAATCACACGTTTGCATGAAACTCGGGATATGTTATATTTAAAGCATCTAATGTTTAACCCCTGAAATTGAAAACCAAGGGTGTCCTATGAAAGTTTTTACTCAAATCTTCTAATTTTTGGTATAACAACTCACGTTGCACGACCTTAAATTATCGTCCAAAACCCCTGCTAGTCTATGTTGTGTGCAAATAAATGTTGCCACAAAAGATAGGGCGGCAAATAATCTTTTTACTCACATTCGAAAGAAATATAATGTTTGATGTTAAAAACGTACTACGTTTAGTATGTCTACAAGCAAGCATATTTACAGGTGATTTTTGCATTGCTCAAAAATCAGCCAATCAAAATACTGAAAGAAAAACAATGAATGATCATAAAGACTTTCAAAAGACAAGTTCAGATTGGATAGCTCATATAAAACAATCAATCTATGCTGACAAAGGGACATTTCAAGCAGATGATAGCCTTGGAAATCCTATAACCTTAGAGTGGGAGCTTATTGATCCTACATCACCAAGACTTAATCAAGCGATTGCGCAGTCGAGTGAAGTCTTAGTGCAAATGTACACTTCTATGGAATTACAATTTGCCAAAAAACATCCTGATACTGTTGGCTCTGAAATGTTTCTAAAGCCAATAGCGCCTATGTTTGAAAATGGCGTAGATAAAGTTGATTGGAAAGTTGCTCAGCAGCAACTGGCTACGAACTTACGTCAGTTTTTAACAACAACTGATTTTGCAAAATATGGCAGTTCAAACGACATCCAAATCTTTGTTACAGCTTATGACGCTAAGTCGGGTAAACACCTTGGCGTTATTCAGTTTTTGGTGATGCCTCAATTTGACTATGGAACAGTAAAGGTGGCTTTCTTTGGTATACAGGAGTCTGTACAAGGCCGAGGAATTGAACAGTTGCTTTTAAGCTCCATATTCCAATTAATACCAGACACGTCAAGAATATTCTTGCATACCAGAATCACTAATGAGTCTGCTTTGAGCTTGTACTTAAATATTGAGTTTGTTAAGTTTGCAGGACCATTGCCTTTCTGGGTTGATATGGAATATTTGACTGAAAAGTCTCATGTTTTACAAAAGACGGCTCAATCTTTGATAGTGTAGTTATATATGAAAACAGGGGTGCTTTGATAGCAAGGCATCCCTTCTATTGTAAAGAAATTATTTAAAGGGTTTAAATTATGGCACATATTATTTTGTATATAACCTGAATTCGACATTAAAAACATCTATCAAAGAATAAGCTTTTTTTGATAGTCAGAATAAAGTTGTAGACTTTATTGAAAGAAATTCACACGTTTGGAAATTTACCATTTAAGTTGAGATAAATTATGTCACAAAATATACAAGTTATTAAAGTTATCAAAAATTAACGAAATTTTCTGATCTTTGGGCACCTAAAATTATTGCTGAGCTCAATGATTCTTATGTCAAACTCGCTAAAATGAAGGGCGAATATGTTTGGCATCAGCATGATAATGAAGACGAGATGTTTATAGTTATCAGCGGTAATTTAAAAATAGAATTAAAAGACAAAATATTACACCTTGCTCCTGGAGACTTAGTTGTAATTCCTAGAGGAGTACAACATCGACCAGTTGCCGAGGATGAAGTTTCTGTGATATTAATTGAGCTGAAAAGCACGGTAAGCACAGGGGATGCTACAGATACGCAGGATAAAACATCTACGCAGGGTGAATGGATTTAACTAGTGAATTGTAATAAAATATTCCTTAGATGACATTATCCTAAGTTATTATCATCTTTGCACTCAAAAAAATCAGTATTGCCAACTTTAGTGGATACTTTTTCAATTTGATCATGTCTAGCAGTTTCTGTTCTGAGTGTTTTTTTATATTGATCGGTACTGCTTGATTGTAAATTTTCAATATCTTGTTTTGTTGCGCCCATTAAACCAATAGAAATTATTTCTTTATCGTTTTTAATATTCACTGCATTTATAACGCGTACGGGAAAAGGAAAATAATGTACGGAAACTCCGGTACTTGTTATCGTGACATCCTTTTTGTCAATGGGTGGAAGCCATGCTTGATGAAAGTCATCATAAGATGTATTTGGGTTTAGTTCTCTTTTTAAAATAGAAATAGAATGCACTTTAAATTGAATAGCTTCATGCATTGCTTGTAAGGCTATGACAATTTCTTGTTGATTGTAGCTGCTTAGAATTTGAGCTGCACTTTGAAAATCTTGTGATTTTATATGATTGAGAAATGTATCTAATTTATTTTGATTCATTACAGACTCCTTTTTTATTTGTCATGCTTGTAAATATTGGCTTCAGCGTAGCCTCAGCCTCTTCGAACAATGTGACAACTTTTACAATGAGGTTTGTATTGATCAGCGCCAACAACGAACAAAGGGTCATCATAGTGAGCGGGTTGTCCGTTTACGAAACGTTGTGAAATGCAATAGGTATCAGCGCCACATTTGCTACAGATTGCAGTTAGTTTCATGACAGTGTCGGCATAAGCTAAAAGTTTTGGCATTGGACCAAATGGTTCCCCACGAAAATCAAGTTCAAGTCCAGCGACAAATACTTTTTTGCCTGACTGAACGAGTGACCGAACGATCTCAAAGAATGCATCAGCTTCTGGAGTGAAAAAATGAACTTCATCGATGACGATAATTGAAGCGTTAGTTTCTTTTACTAATTCTGCAACTTCTTGCACTGACTTGACCGGAATGCAACCAACCCAGTTGCCATTTCGAGAAGGAATGTAGGTTAAGGGATCAATTTCTAAATCCAACATTTTTCTATTATCAAATGCAGGCTTTAGCACTAAGATTTTATTGTTTGCAAGGAGCGCTCTGCGAACTATTTCAATAACTGTTGCTGACTTACCTGAGCACATTGAGCCGCAAATTACGGTTAAAGAACCAGTATGCGTCTGCGTGATCATTGGTGTGAAAATTGATAAGAATACTGTCAAAAAAACTATGTTTTTCATGCGGCGACCTTTTTTAAAAATTATTGTTTTAAGATAAGTCGGGATGCTTTTTTTTTCAAGCAAGAGTTGTAACATTATGTGAAATTTTTTGAAATAAGGCTATACTAAAAATCGTTAAAAAATTTAGAAAAATCCTCTTTATTAAAGGTTTATTTGTGTCAATGGGATATGTTTTTGTAAAGCAATCAAGACCACTTATTGGTGAAGTTTCTCTATCTGGAGCAAAAAATGCAGCTCTTGTTATTATGGCTTCACTTCTTTTAACGCGTGGCAAATCTATTTTGCGAAATATCCCAGCTTTGACAGATGTGTATGAAATGATTTTAATTTTAAAATCAGCTGGTGCCATTGTTGAGTATGACGCGCAAGAAAATATTTTGAATGTTGATACAACTCACATTGATCCACAAAATTTAAACCAAGAAGCCATTCGCAAATTTCGCGCTTCAATTTTAATACTGGGTCCAATTTTGGCGCAATACAAAGAGGCCAAGATAGCAATGCCTGGAGGTTGCGCTATTGGTGCTCGTCCAGTTGACTATCATATTAAAAACTTTCAAAAACTAGGCGCAGAGGTTTGGCAGGATCAAGATTGCTTGTATGCCAAGGCCCCAAAAATGAACGCACAGCGACTCGTTCTTGATTACCCAAGCGTTGGCGCGACTGAAAATTTACTTATGGCCTTGACCCTTGTTGATGGCGAGTCGTGGATTGTTAACGCTGCGCTTGAGCCAGAGGTTTTAGATTTAATTACCGTGCTTCAAAAAATGGGCGCTTGTATTGAAGTGTGTCCACCGGCAATGATTAAAATTACTGGCGTTTCAAAACTCAATCCTGTTGATCACTCCATTATTTCTGATCGCTTAGAGGCTGGTTCTCTTTTGATTGCGAGTTCAATTACCAAGGGAGATATTTTTATTCCGAATGCAAACGCATACGAAATGGAACTATTTTTGATGAAACTTGAAGAAATGGGCCATACAATCACAGTTGGCAAAAACGGCGAAGGAGTGCGCTTAAAGGCTACAAAAACTCCTCGCGCAGTATCTTTTAAAACAGGACCGTATCCAGGATTCCCGACTGATCTTCAAGCTTTAATGATGGCTGCTCAAACTATTGCGCAAGGTAATTGCAATATCGTTGAAACGGTATTTGAAAATAGGTTCATGCATATTCCAGAAATGAACAAAATGGGCGCAAAAATTTCAGCGACAGGCCACTATGCGCAGCTTGAAGGAGTGCAGGGTCTGGTAGGAACCGATGTGATAGCTACTGACTTGCGAGCAGCATGCGCTTTAGTGCTTTTAGGTCTTGCCGCAGATGGTGAGACTCGGGTTCAAAATGGTGTGCATCATTGGAAGCGTGGCTATGAAACTCTTGATGAAAAGTTAAGATCACTCGGTGCGTTTGTTGAATTACGATAAAATTTTCTTAAGACTTAAAAGTTGAAATAAATAAAGGGCGCTGTTTAGGCGCCCTTTATTTATTTCTTACAATGTTTCTTGAATGATTAAAAAAACTCTTTATTAATTTTTCGCTGTAGCTTTTGTGAGCCTATCTAGAATGTCGCCCCAAATGTCTTTTTTTGGTGGCTCTTCAATTAAAATTTGATCTACTTGCATAGCATCAAGTTCGTGCAGCTTTCTATACATTATTCTAGCATAGGCCTTTTTGTTATAAGGCATTTTTTGAAAAACATGATTAGTAGGTTGACTATTTGCGCTGTTTTTAAATTTTGAATAATGCATTATGGCAAACTTTTGATCACTATTTTTTGGCTCCAATAGATATTTTTTTATCTCTTCAAGCGTCATAAGCAATGCTTTGGTATGAGGCTGATAATGTTCTTTCATGTTGCCGGCTACTTTCAGTGAGTGATTTTGTGCATTTATTACGTGAGTTTTTAAAACAGCTTCAATCATAGCTTGTGTTATTGGACCTTGTCTTAGTATCGTTGGCGTTTCAGTCGTTAGATCAAGAATTGTAGACTCCACTCCAACTTCGCATGGTCCATCATCTAAAACAGCGGCTATTTTACCATTCAATCCATCCAAGACATGCTGTGCTGTTGTAGGACTTATCCGTTTATGAGGATTAGCTGATGGAGCAGCCAGTCCGGTATCAAGAATATCAAGCAATTCAAGCAAAACAGTATTTTTAGGGATTCGAATAGCTATGGTATCAAGCCCTCCTGTTACAACATTACTGATATGTTCTGCTTTTTTCAAAAGTAGCGTAATGGGTCCAGGCCAAAAATTCTTTGCAATAGTCTCTGCTAACGGTGAAATATCTTTAACCCAATAGTTTATTTTTTCAAAAGAAGATATGTGGACTATCAATGGATGATTTGATGGACGATCTTTAGCTATAAAGATTTTTTCAACAGCACTTGGGTTTTTTGCATCCGCAGCAAGACCGTAGACAGTCTCTGTTGCAACAGCAACCAACTCTGAAGCTCTGAGAAGGTCTGCTGCAATTAATACATCTGCTTTTTTATTTGCTTGTAGCAATTTAGTTTTTTTATTCATTAATTTTCTTCCAGCTAAAATTACGATTTAATACATAAAAGCTATGCTCAATAGGCTCAATGCATATCAAAACTACCCAGCCATTACCAAATAATTTTTGTAACAATGTATTTGCGCTAACAATCTTATCTAGTGAGGCTTGAGGAGCATAAACAAAAACCTGCAAACGAACTGGTTCATGATAAGAATTGCGATCAGAAGTGTATACAGATTGTAAGGGTAAGCCGAACATTAAATCACTTGCATTTCCCTGCATAACTCCAAATTTGCCAGTAATGTTTTGAGTTATTTTACTACCGCTGCCATATGCAACATTATCAATTGTAGAAAACAAATACTGATAATTAATCCATTGAGCTACAATCATAGGTGCCGTTAAAATGGTCGTTAAAAATAATCCTTCAGGGTCGTTTTTGTAATCATATGAATGCAAGAATGATCTGCCAGCTAAATTAATGTTTTTTGTTAAATCACGTGGGGCAATAATAAATGAAGCGTTGCCAGCAAGTCCCCATTCAGGTCTAACCTGAGCCCAATCTTGACTATGATCTTTTATGTACTCAGCAGCATTGATATCTTTACCAAGATAACCCATTGATCGAGCGCGAAATAAATTGTTTTTTTTACGTGCTAATACAAGATCGGCTTTTAATTGCTTAAGGTTATTTAATTTCTCAAAGCCTACAATGTCTGACTCGTATAAAAATAATTCATCTGTTGTGGTGTTGTGCTGAGCTCCAAGAAAAATTGTTTCAGAGGGAATATCAATATTCTTAAGCTTTAAATGCTCGCGAACAGTTGATGAGTTAAGGATCATGGCAAGAATTCGAGCATTGATTCCGCCAGGTTTTGCTCCGCAAGCACCGCAATCTAAGGCTGATGAGTAAGCATTGTTTTCTGAAGAACTACCGTGCCCACAAAAAATTATTAAATTTTTAAAGTTTTTAGTTAGCGCTAGCATTTTGAGAACTGTTTCTGCATATTCGCATTGGTCTTTAAATGAAATAGATTGTATATCTAAACAAGTTTTTACGGATTGATCATCAATGTTTAGTAAATTCTTTTGAAGGAAGCTTAAAGAGTTTGGAGTCAATGTTTTAAGGGCCATTGCAGCGCCCATAAAAACTCCTAAAGCCTCTGCGAGTACAAATGGAACTGTAAAAGTATATTTCATTGATTGATACAACTTCTGAGCACTTTTAAAAAGCTTAATTCTTGTTAAGTCACATGGAGCCTCTTGTACGTTGCTCTTAGAAGCGAGTAACACAGGACAAGAATCATAAGACTCAGAAGTCTCAAATTTTTCAATGTGCACAGGTAGTCCAAAAAAGCCTGCAAATCCTAACGTTTCGTAACTTCCAACGCTTTCTATCGCCTTTCTAAAAGGCTCAGATCGCACATCAATACAAAAAATCATTTGCACCTGACTGCTAGAAGTTTTTGAGTCTATAGAATTAAGTTCTTTTTGTAGTTTTTGTAGCAGGGCTGCTTGGTACTTTTGCTCTGCTATAACCATGTTGTTATAAGTGTCGCTATTTTTTATCAACGTTTTTTTTGAGGTGTGCCAATCCAAGAGAGATAAAGCATTTGGCCATAACAAATAGATAAAGATCAGCCGAATAGCTAAGTAGTCACGCTCTAGAGGGTGATCAGTTTCTGTATTGACATTAGTGCTCCATCGCGAAAGATACCTGATATAAGAGGCCCATCCTGGCAAAGTTGTTAATGATAAAGTTAAGAAATCAGCATGTTCATTTTCTGGAATGTTGAGACGGTGTAAAATATTGAAGATGACATCTTTAGGGTCTAAGGGTAAAGATTTTAACCATTGTTGACTTTCAGCATTGTCTAAAAATAATTCTTGATCAAATTGCATTAATGCATGTAAAGAGAGATAAAGTCCATTAGGGCGTAAAGGCATAGCTACTGTTGCTTGACCTTTATCAAAAAACGCTTGCATCCATTTTATAGTTTGACGATTTACAGTATTAAGTTCATCTGGAAAATCATTTTGCTGAAAGTATATTGATGCTTCTGTCATAGCTTTTTCAAAAGGAAGATCTTCTAGGCCTTGTAAAGGATTGACAGCAATAAAATTTGAAAGAGGCCATAGTGGGGGTATTTTAGACCAACTTTGCTCTATTGCCTTATCTAAAAGTGATATTTTTGAGTCCTGCATAATATTTTATTTTCGATCAATAATATTGTTCAACTTTGAGATTACTTTAAGTAGGTGTAAGCGTTACGATTATTTGTAATCGTTGTAAAGTCTGGCTGACTTCCATTCAAAAGCTTGACGTAAAGGTAGAGTATCCATGTAGGAACTTTTTTTTGAGTATTTAAATGTTTAACAAAAAACAGTCCAAACCAGCAAAAAAATAAAACACCCATACCCAGGAAGTGAATGATATTGAGAGGTTGCGGGTGAACGAGATTTAGGTCGTCTAGTAATCCATCTAAAAAGCGAATCATTAGACCATAAATACCACTAAGAAGAAAAATAATCATAAAAATATTGATAATGTTTTTAGGTGATTTTTCAAGCAAGAAAGAGAGCGTGAATTGACAACATAAGATCCACACCAAAAGTAGTATTATTAAGTTAGTATCATAAACATTCCAAGCCTTACCGCTTGCAAGGGCAAAGCTATAGCATCCAATAAGGCCTCCTAGTAATGCAAAGAAAAAAGAGCCCCATTTTGGAGGGTATTTCAAATCTATTCGTTTTTCTTGAGCTGTGCTACCTGATCCAAGAAAGAGATACGCCTTGAATAATCCATGCAAACAAAGATGAATTATGGCAGCAGAAAACAATCCAAGACCGCATTGAGCTAACATAAAACCCATTTGGCCCATTGTTGAGCAAGCAAGCATTCGCTTTATATCATGTTGCATAAGCTTCCATATTGTTCCTATGCATGCTGTCATCAGGCCAATAATAAAAATCAGAGTTAAAATCTTTGGCGAGTTGATGTATAAAAAAGAAAATCTAACGATTAAAAAACCTCCACCGTTAATAAGACCTGCATGCATGATTGATGAGACAGGTGTTGGAGAATTAAGCGAGCTGATGAGCCATCTGTGAAATGGCCATATTGCTGACTGTGTCATTGCGGCTAACAATAAAAAAATCTGCGATGCAAGAAGAGATAGTGGTGAAATATTACAATTGGCAATTGCTTTTATAGATAGTTTCTCTGTGTCGTAATATAAAGCAGCCAATCCTAATGCAAGAAAAATAGCGCCTAGTATAAAATTCTTGCTCGCTAACATCCCTGAACAAAAGGCAGACCTCCAAGAAGGCTTGTGAATCATTAGTTTGACTAATATCACATTGCTCAATATCCATGCAATAAAAAACAATATTACATTGTCGGAAAGAACCATTAGGGATGCAAAAAAGCATACCTGGATAAGCCTGAACAAAAAGGTAGTCCGTAAATCATCGCCTTTCAGGTATCTCCTTGAAAAGGAAAAAACTATATTTGTTACAAAGCAAATAAGGGCAACCATTATAATGGAAAGAGGGTCAATGGAGAACAAATTTTTAAATTGAATAATTTGCAAACAACTACCTTTAGCGTAAAAATTTTTATATGAAATAGATTGAAACAACAGTTCTGGCAAGAGTTTTTTTAGGAAATAAGTTTTTATAAAAACGCTTCAAAAGATCAAAAACGTTACTTAGCTCGAGTATATAACATTAAAAGAAGAAAATCGATTTGAAATTCATGAACTTAAAATCCGGAGATCAATTCGATCAATTCTCGTGTAATTTTTGCTTGGCGAAGTTTGTTGAAAGCAAGCTTCATGCTTTTGAGTAAATCTTCAGCGCTACGCGTTGCGCTATCCATAGATAAAAATCGTGCAGACTGTTCCGACAGCATCGAATTAGTCAAAATAAGCAAAATATTTGTTTTAAGAAGTATCGCAAACATGCAAGCTTTGACTGATCTTTGATCTTGGACCCATTCATAATCGTCGAGTGATACTATGTTTTCTAGGTCGCAAGGATCTTGCTGAACAGGGATAATGGTTGTTGTTTGTGCTTCTTGGACAAAAAATGTTTTTGGATGACTTGATAAACAAATAACTGACTCATAGCTTTCGTGAATTTTAACCACTTGTTCGTACAAATCTTGGGCAATTTTTTCAAGTTTGTTCGGAAGAACTTTGTCGAATTTTAATAAAGGTTCAATGTTTCTTAGCTGTAGGTAATCGATAGCTTTTTTTCCAACGCAGATTATATGGCTATTGTCCAAAGCCTCTGGCGTTAAATGATGATTAAAATAAGTAAACATTGAGCTGTTGAAAGCGCCACAAAGGCCTTTTTCTGCAGCAAAAACAATAAATAAATTTTTATATTTTGCAGTAAGTTCATTGCTTGGAGCTTGATTTTTAGTAGTTAAGGCGCACAGAAGAGGCTTTACTTCAGCTCTAAAGCGCTGTAGAGATTCAGATTGTTTTTTTAATTTTGAATGTGAAGACATCGAAATTAACCGCATCGTTTGCGTTATTTTTTTGATTGATGCGATTGCTTGAATTCTTTGTTTTAATTGAATCAGTTGTGACATAGTTTTTTCTTTTACAGCCAATATGTTTATACAACTTCAATATCCTACGCTGATCTTTTTGCCAGGACAAGTTTTTTTATAGAAAAAAGGCCAAGCGGTAAGCTTGGCCTTTTGAAAATCAATTTTTATGAACTTTAAAATTCAACAACTAGTTAAGCTTTTTTCAAAATTCCTTTTTGCTGCAATATGTGTTGCGCAATATTTTGCTCAGAAATTCCAGGTACAATTTTATACGGATAAACCAAATCGCCTTGCGCAGTAATCGTAGCGTCTTGCGTTTTATAATTGATAAATGTTTTAAGATTTTCAAGCTCTGTTAGTTTTGGAAAATGAGTTGCAAGAAGGCAGATGCTGTGCTTGTTTTCGCCCAGGTTTTTTGCAAAAGCGTACGATGCTTTTTCTGCAAAGTCAGCTCTTGTTCCCGTAAAAATTTCATCAAGGAGTGAAAGTGATTTTTGGCCTGCAGTGCATGAGCGAATTGAATTTTGCAGCTTTGCAGCACGGTTGGCCTGAGCCATGAACAAAGATTCATTGTTTGCCAAGTTGGTTGAAATGTCTAAGTAGGTGTGAAATTTAGCAAATGGAGTACTGCGTAAAGCTTTGCTCGGAGCAATGCCCAGGGACTGAGCCATGATTTGTCCAAGCATGATAGCTGTGAGTGATGTCGTTTTTCCACCAGCGTTTGCACCAGTGACGACGACGTTTGTTGCTTTAGCTTTTCCGCCAACATGCATAGAGTTTTTAACCACTTTTTCTGGATGTATCATCGGGTGCCAAAAATCGATATTTTCAAGAACTGGTTGGTCTGATTTAATCCAGGTCGGTATGCAGAATTGAGCGTCTGTTCTTTGTAAAAGTTTAACTGCCCATAGTTGCGCGTCGATGTTACCAAATGCTTCAAAGAACGGCACCAGTTCATGTGCGATGAGTGTAAATTCGTTATGAGCTTCTGCTATTTTACCCTGAAATGAAAAGTAAAAGCTTTGCTCGCCTTTAAAAGTTGAAGAGTTCAAAAGATTTAAAAAATATTTTAAATTATCAGAAATAGCCTTGTTTGATTCATCTTTATACGTAGCAAGCTGTGTAATTTTTTCATGACTAGGAATAAGATTTGCGATTTCAGGATGCCCACTGAGCAAATGGTTTATTTTTTGAGCAGTTTTGAGCATTCGGCGCAGCTGCATCATGTTTTTTTGTTTTTTATATATATCATGAAAGTAAGCACTCATGACACCGCCAAGAGAGTATATTTGCAAGATGGTCATAGAAATAGTTGCTGCTGCTGAAGCTTGAAAGTACAGCGATGGTGGTTCATTTTGCGATGGGTTGTTAATGGCTGCCAGCATAGGACCTCTTCCACATGAAAGGCAATTACTTGGAACTGTTCCGTTTGCGATGGCTGTAGCTCGTTGCATTGTTAGCTCATAAACTTTATGACTATTTTGCTCAGCCTGAGCAATTTTGTTGAAATTCCATAAATTGTCTGATGCGCCTTTAATCAGGTATAAAAGACTACCTTGTATTAATCGTTGTCTTAATTCTAAGTAGTAAGGGCGATAGCCTATTTGCTTAGTGGCGTTATCAATGTAATCATTAACGCTCGATACCCCGTTGATAGTTTTTGTTACCAAAGATTCCAGAGCTTTATCTTCTGATTTTGGTTGAGGATAGAAGCGTTCTAAAACGTTAGTTTCACATTCAATTAAGCTTTTGATGTGACTTTCGAGTTCGTCTTTGAGCTCTTTGTGCTCTGCTAGATACGTTAAAAGTTTGTGACGTTTTTCAAGTTCTTTAAAATCATCGGTAACTTGAGTGAAATTTTTAGCAATTATAAATTGACCGCAAACAAGATGTGTTTGAGTTAATTTTGGAATCACGTGCGAAAACACGTTAAGACTATCAAGTGTTTGCAGGAGCTCTTCACTGACTAATCGATCTTGCGAGCCGTGCAGAAAAAGCGCGTTGCCGGCACATAGTTTTAATTTTTCTTCTGTTGATTGATTAGGTTTTGCGCAAGAAATGGTCATGCGAGGCGATATTTGTGACCATGAATTTTCAGGTGCGTGAGCAGGTAAGCTTTCTGAGAGGACAAGCTTAGATGTTGCTGCAAAAATGAGCAAAAATAGAAAATTTATACGAGAAAAAATGTTCATAAAAAAGGCCCCCAAGTGAAAGAAAAATGCTTTTGCAAAAGGTTAATTTTGAAAAAATCGATATAAAAATAATGCCATAATTTGAAAAATCTTGCAACAGGTCGGCCGCGGTGATACAAATATAGTTATGATTATAGTAATAGATGCTTACAACTACATAAAATCGGTTGCCGGACAAACGTTTATCGACGATCGGACGGCGCAACAATGGATCGACATATTTAAAGAATATGTCCGGGTTCGTCACAACCAGATTATATTAATTTTTGATGCTGGACCTGGGTATTTTCCATCAACGCAAAGACATGGTGGCGTGACGGTTATGTATGCCGGTCAACAACAAACCGCAGACGATGTGATTAAGGTTTGGCTAAAGGCTCATCCAGGAGCGGACGCTCTTTTAGTAAGTTCTGATCGAGAGCTGTGCCACTGTGCAGATGATATGCGTGTGGCGTCCGTTGGATCGTATGATTTTTATAAAATTTTCAATCATGTCATGAAGCAAGAAGAGCAATTTGAGCAAAAGGTTGTCCAAACGGCTCACAAGACGGCACAGCATGATGACTTTGATCAACTTGAAGATCTTGATAGGATTATGGAAGAAGGAAGCAGGGGGCTCATGAAGGGTAAAATAATTAAAGAGCATGACATGCCATTGAGGGTTCGTGGCGGGAAAAAGTCTTCAAAGCCAGACAAGCATTTAATGCGTAAAATCGATAAAATTTAAAACTGTGAATTTAAAAATATGAAAACAATTCGCTATCAAATTCAAGACATCGACAACGTTGCGTCTCAATTTTCAAAGGATGCTTGCGATGCTTCGGTTATAACTTTTACTGGGTCTCTGGGCGCGGGCAAGACAACCTTCGTAGGAGCGCTGCTGAAAAACTGGGGAGTCGACAGTCCGGTGGCGAGCCCAACGTTTGCCTATCTCAATATTTACACGCTTAAAGACGGCAGGACGGCCTACCACTTCGACCTCTATCGATTGAAAAACATCCAAGAGTTTGAAATGGCGGGTTTTTTTGAGTATCTTTACCAGGCAAATAGTGTTGCTTTAATCGAATGGCCCGAGATTTTAGAGCCGGTGCTTACGCGCTCTGTGTGCAAAGTTGAACTAAAATCGGTAGGAAGTGATGAAAGAATAATGACATATGAACTTAAAAATTAAGCAAAGGAACTTCTGTGAGCTGCTGTAAAAAAAACAATGGTGGATGTGGCCCTTCTAAAGAGGCTGTGAAAGAAATTGTAGGGCAAGATCATTTAGTATGCACGTGCATGGGCGTGATGTATTCAGAAATTGTTGAGGCTATTGATGGTGGGGTTGACAGCTTTGAAGGGCTTTCTGAAAAGCTTGGCGTAGGAACAGGGTGCAGTTCATGCGTTCAAGAAGTTCATGAAATTTTGAGCAGTAGGCCGCGTGCTGGCTGCTGCAAGCAATAAAAGAATCAGTTGCAATGTTTGCAGATCTGGGTAAAATAAAAAAGCTTCTTGTGTAAGTTTTCTTGAAGATTTTTGAAAATTATAGCCGCAGTCTAGGTTGCGCTTATCGTGAAAATATGAAAACTTTTAAAGTTTTCGTTGATAAGTTTGAAAAAATACTTACCATGAGTATATCGATTTGTGAGTTTTGAAAAATAGTCACAAAGATTCGCAAAAAATTCGTTTGAAATTTCGTAAGAAAAAAGATATCTTAGGCGAGATTCCCGAGTGGTCAAAGGGGACGGACTGTAAATCCGTTGGCTCTGCCTTCGAAGGTTCGACTCCTTCTCTCGCCACCAGATTTCTTTAAAGGGTCTGCGCAAGATAGTAATGAAAAAATTACTGTAATGCGGGAATAGCTCAATTGGTAGAGCGACAGCCTTCCAAGCTGTAGGTTGCGGGTTCGAGTCCCGTTTCCCGCTCCATCTTTCAGAGATGATTGAAATAAAAACAATATGCTGGCGTAGCTCAATGGTAGAGCAACTGATTTGTAATCAGTAGGTTGCAGGTTCAACTCCAGTCGCCAGCTCCACTTTTTAAAAAAAGCCTTGTAAAATACAGTTGTTTTTTTATGCTTTTTGCTTTACACTGAAGAAATAAACGAGCGTATTTTAATACGCATGTTTGTGCCCACGTAGCTCAGTAGGTAGAGCACTTCCTTGGTAAGGGAGAGGTCACCGGTTCAAATCCGGTCGCGGGCTCCATGAAAAAAAGATAGGTGAGTTGGCAAATGAAGTGGCCTCGTTGGGCTCTGTCATTGTTATAGGTCAGTAGCTCCAACGGTAGAGCAGCAGACTCCAAATCTGCGTGTTGGGGGTTCGAATCCCTCCTGGCCTGCCATAAAAATTGTTTGTGTAAGGTCTGTAGGGTTTAAAAAACATGAAAAATCTAAGAACATTTTTGGGTGAAGTGAGAGTCGAGTTATCAAAGGTCGTTTGGCCAACTCGAAGCGAATTTTTAGGGGCGGTTATTGTTGTATTAATAACTATGGTTGCATTCGCAATCTTTTTAGGTCTTGTAAATTATATTTTCTATACTGGCTCTCTCAGAGGTTTCCAGTTTCTTGTGTTTGGTCGTTAACAGGGTGGTCCGGTAAGGTTGTTTGGTTATGAAACGTTGGTATGTGGTTCAGATATATGCGGGTTACGAAGCTAAGATCAAAGCTGATCTTGAGCGTCGCATTCAAGAATCTCCTTTAAATGAAAGATTTGGTGGTGTTCATTTTCCGTCTGCGAAAATGAAGCAAGTTTTTAGTTCAGGGGGAGAAGAAGATCAGCAATTGTTTCCAGGCTACATGCTGGTTGAAGCCGATCTGTCTCCAGAGGTTATGCAAATCGTACTCGAGGTTCCTCGAGTTTTAAGATTTCTTGGTGGTAGAACACCAGTCCCTCTTTCTCAAAAAGAAGTTGATCGCATCTTTGAAACAGTCAAAGGTGGCGTCGTCTTGTCTGCTGATAAAGAAGGATTGCTGGTTGATAGTGAAGTTTCAATTTCGGAAGGTCCATTTTCGGGCTTTGTTGGGATTGTTGAAAAAGTTGATGCTGAAAATGATCGAATTACGGTCATGGTAAGTATCTTCGGACGCATGACCCCGGTCGAGTTGAATTTTAATCAGGTAAAAAAATAATACATAATTAATGGTGTAATGTTTATGGCAAAAGATCTTGGTAACATAAAGTCGAGGCTCAAGCTTCGCATTAAAGGTGCGGCGGCAACTCCGGCGCCACCAGTTGGATCAGCTCTTGGTCAACATGGTGTCAATATCATGGAATTCTGTAAGCAGTTCAATGCTAAAACAGCTGACCGTAAAGGTGAAACTGTTGCAGTAGTTGTAACTGTTATGAAAGATAAAACTTTTTCGTTTGTTCTTAAAACATCTCCAACTTCTGAGTTGATTTGTAAAAAAATAAACATTCAAAAGGGATCTGCTCGTCCGCATGAAAATAAAGTGGGCAAGATATCCATGAGTGATGTGGTAGAAATTGCAAAAATCAAACTTCCAGACCTTAATACTCGCGACTTAGAAGAAGCAACAAGAATTGTTGCTGGAACTGCGCGTAGTATGGGTGTTGAGGTTATTTAAGGGTAAGGATTTTTACTATGATTAATCACGGAAAAAAATATCGTAAGGCGAAAGAAACCTTAAATAAACAGGTTGCTTTACCGGGTAAAGCCGCGCTTCAAAAAGTTAAAGAATTAGCGTTTGTTAAATTTGACGAATCTGTTGATGTTTCTGTGAATTTGGGAATTGATGCTTCTAAGGGTGAACAAGTTGTTCGTGGAAGTGTTGCTTTACCTCATGGCACAGGCAAAAAAACTAGAGTTCTTGTGTTTGCTGAAGGCGTTAAAGCTGATGAAGCAAGAGCTGCTGGAGCAGATTATGTAGGGTTTGAAGATTTGGTTGAAAAGATTTCAGGCGGTTGGATCGATTTTGAATACACCGTTGCTACGCCAGATCTTATGCCTCGTCTTGGAAAACTTGCAAAAGTTCTCGGGCCAAAGGGCTTATTACCGAATAAAAAATTAGGTACAGTTACTGATGATGTTGCTTCTGTTGTAAGAGAATTGAAAAGAGGAAAAGCTTTTTTCAAAAATGATAAATATGGCTTAGTCCATTTTGCTATCGGAAAAGTTTCTTTTGGTGCTGACGTTTTACATGAAAACTTAGTTGAGTTTTTAAGGGTTTTAGCTTCTGCTAAGCCATCGGCTTCAAAAGGAAAATTCATCCGAAAAGTTACCATTTCTTCTACAATGGGTATTGGTATTAGTGTCGATGTGGATAATTTTTAGTAAAATAATTCGATAAGAAGGTATAAAAATGAATCGACATCAAAAAGAAAACACAGTACAAGGGCTGAGTGCAAAATTTACAACGAATGAAGCAGCTTTTATTGTAAAGTTTCAAGGACTAACGGTTTTAGATTTGCAAGAATTACGCATTAAGTTAGAAAAAAAAGACGGCGAATTCAAAGTTGCAAAAAATCGTTTGATGAAATTAGCAATGTCAAAAGAAGCTGATTGTTTGGGTTTGGGATCTTTGATGAAGGGCCAAACTGCATTAGTTTTTGCTAAATCAGATTTTACTGGCGTTGCAAAAGTTCTTGCTGATTTTGCAAGAAAAAATAAAGACTTGGAAATTGTTGCTGGCTGCTGCGAATCACAATTGTTTGATAGCGCAGGGGTAAAGCGACTAGCATTGATTCCTTCAAGGGAAGTATTGCTAGCAAGATTGTGTGGCACATTAAATGCTGTTACAGCTAAGTTTGTTTATGTTTTAGCACAAATATTGGAACAAAAAATTGGTCCTGTAGCTGTGGTTGAAGCTGAACCTGTGACTGAGCCTGCAGCAGAGTAATAACTGCCAAAAAAAGAAGTTTAGAGTGTTGTATTAGTTTTAAATAGTTTGTTTAATATTCTTTGGAGACATCCATGTCAAAAAATTTTGATTCAATCATTGAGTCTGTTGAAAAAATGTCTGTTTTAGATCTTGCTGAGCTTGTAAAAGCTTTAGAAGTTAAGTTTGGTGTTTCTGCGTCAGCTATGTCTGCTCCTGCAGCTGCTGGTGAAAGCGCTGAAGCTGCGGCTCCAGTTCAAGAAAAATCAGAATTTAAAGTTATCTTAAAAGACTTTGGTGCTGATAAAATTGCAGTCATTAAAGCTGTAAGATTGTTTGTAACATTGGGCCTTGGTGAAGCTAAGAAATTAGTGGAAAGTGCTCCAGTTACAATTCTTGAAGCAGCGTCAAAAGATGATGCTAAAAAAGCAAAAGAAGCATTAGAAGGTGCTGGCGCTAAAGTAGAATTGGCGTAAGACCGATTCTTTGATGAGTGGTACAATTGAAAGCGGCTGTTACTTTGTGTGGTTTTTTCGATAAGGAGGAGCATGATATCTTGCTCGACCGTTGATAATTTTGTTTTACGAAAATCGTTTAGAAAAAGTAAATCACTAGTTCCTGTTCCCAATCTGATTGAAGTTCAATCAGATTCGTTCAATGAATTTGTGCAACTCGATTTTTTGCCTGAAGAGCGAAAAAGTATAGGACTTGAAAAAGCCTTTCGAGACATTTTTCCTATTGAATGTGGTCCAAAAATCTCACTTGATTATGTGAGTTATGAACTTGGAACATGGGCGTGCTCTTGTGGGAGCTTGACTGGTATAACCAATCGCTATACGTGGAAAGATTCAGTGACTGGAAAAATGGGATGTTCCCGTTTGGACAGAAGCTCGAAAACTAAGCGCTATATCATGTGTTCTACTTGTCATTCTCGCGTAGAATTAAGTATTCCGTTTTCAGTACAAGATTGTCGTGATAGTGAAAAAACTTTTGCGTTTACGCTTAAGGTAAAAGTTCAGCTTATTACTTGGGATATTGACGAACAGGAAAACAAAACAATTCATGACATTAAAGAACAGGATGTATATTTTGCAGATGTTCCAGTCATGGTTGATTCGTATGAACGTAATGGTCAGTATCGCTTGGGTAGCCAAGGAACTTTTGTCATAAATGGTGTTGATCGTGTTGTAGTAAGTCAGCTACACAAATCTTCTGGTGTTGTCTTTTCAAAAAGCAAAAAAACCAAAGATTTGCGTGGTCGTCCTTACTATTTTGCGCGTATTATTCCAATGCGTGGTTCTTGGTTAGATTTTGAATTTGATACAAGCGATTGCCTGTATGTTCGAATCGACAAGAAGAAAAAAGTATTAGTAACAGCGTTTTTACAGGCACTTGGTATTTCTCGTGAAGAAATCTTACCGAAATTTTATGATGCAGATATTATCTATGCAGATAGCGGAGTCTTTTATAAAAAACTTGACGCAAACTTATTAGGTTTGCAGATAGTAAAAGACATGCTTCCTTCTGGCATAGAATCTGAATTTCTTGGAACTAAAGTAACAGACGAAACTTTAAAACAACTTCAAGAATTAGGGCTCGATCGCGTTATCATCCCTAATCTTTTGTTGTTGCATAAAGTGGCTCGTGTTGATGTTGTTGATCCTTCAACAGGTGAAATTCTTGTTGAACAAGGTGAACCATTAACCGAAGATCTATTCTTAGAATTATTAAAACATAAAAACATCGTTCTTGATTTAGTTCATTCTCATGGATTTACATTCCAGCCGACTATTGCAACGAGTTTATCGAATGATTCATGTAAGTCTCGTGATGATGCTTTACATGAAATTCATGCAAAAGTATGGCCTGGCGATGTTCCATCTATCGTTGAAGTAAAAGAACGTCTTGATCGTCAATTTTTCTCAGGCAGCTATTACGACTTAGCGCAAGTTGGTCGTGTACGTATGAATTCAAAATTAGGGCTGTCAATTTCGAAAGAAGTTACAACTTTAACAATTGAAGACATCATATCGACAATCAAATATCTTATTGATTTGCGTGAATGCGGCCTTGGGGAACTTGATGATATTGATCACTTGGGTAATAGACGTGTGCGTCTTGTGGGTGAATTGCTTGGTAACCAAGTGTATTCAGCTCTTTCTCGTATTGAAAGAATCGCAAAAGAACGATTCAGAATGCAAGAAGCGCACAATGCATTAATGCCTCAAGACTTTTTAAATATTAAACCTTTAAGTGCAGTTCTTAGAGAATTCTTTGGCTCAAGCCAATTGTCACAATTTATGGACCAAACTAATCCGCTTGCGGAATTGGCTCATAAACGAAGACTGTCAGCCCTCGGGCCCGGCGGTGTGATGAAAGATCGTGCAACGTACGAAGTTCGTGACGTTCACAACTCTCACTACGGAAGAATTTGCCCTATCGAAACCCCAGAGGGTCAAACGATCGGTCTTATTTCTTCACTTGCAACGTATGCAATGGTGAACGATCTTGGATTTATTGAATCTTCATATCGTCCTGTTAAGAACGGTAAAATAGAAGACAATGTTGTCTTCCTTGATGCTTTTGAAGAATCTGCATTATATATTGCTCAAGCAGACGCTGCTGATGAAGACGGCAAAAATATTGCTGAAGATAAAGTAATTGCTCGACATGCGGGTAACTTTATCTTGGTTGATAAAAAACAAGTCAATGCTATTGATTTGTCGCCTCAACAATTAGTATCTGTTGCAGCCGCTTTGATTCCATTCTTGGAACATGATGACGCCAGCCGTGCCCTTATGGGAGCAAACATGCAACGTCAAGCTGTTCCTTTGATTTTACCTCAAACTCCTTTGGTGGGTACAGGTATGGAATCTGAAGTAGCGCGTTCATCTGGTGCAGCAATTATTGCTGAACGATCAGGTGTTGTGCAATATGTTTCTTCTGATGAAATTATCGTTGCTTCATCTGAAGCTGAATTTGCTGATGAAGAATCGTGGGTCGACAAAGGTATTACAACGTATCGTTTGAAGAAATTTAATCGTTCAAGTTATAGTACATGGATTCATCAACGTCCTATCGTTAAAGTTGGCGACACAGTTTGTAAGGGCGAGTATCTAACAGATGGTACATCTCTTACTGATGGTGAGCTGGCACTTGGTGCAAACTTAACGGTTGCGTTTATGCCATGGCGTGGTTACAACTTTGAGGACGCAATTGTCTTAAGTCAGCGTCTTGTTGTAGACAGTGTGTTGACATCGATTTCAATTGATGAGTTCACAGTTGAGGCTCGCGATACTAAGCTTGGGCCTGAAGAGATTACAAAAGATATTCCAAACGTGAGTGAAAAAGCTTTATTTCCGCTTGATGAATACGGAATTATTCAGTTAGGTTCGCGCGTTGTCCCTGGTGATATTTTAGTTGGAAAAGTAACTTTAAAAGGTGACGTACAATATTCTCCTGAAGAGAAATTGTTGCGTGCTATTTTCGGAGAAAAATCTCGTGAAGTGCGAGATACATCTCTAAGAGTACCGCCTGGAGTTGAAGGTACTGTTTCTGACATTAAAATATTTTCTCGTGGCGGTGCTCGAAAAGATAAGCGCTATAAAGAAGATTCAACTCGTAAAGTTGAAAAACTTGAACGTAGTTTAGAAAAATTAATGTTTGCTTTACAAACATCAGTAAAAACTAAAATTGCTACTTTGCTCAGTGAGCAAAAACCAATTGGTAAAGTTTCTAAAGATTTGTTAACAAGCGATTCTTTTGATGGTGCTAAATTACTAAAAACGGATCTTGAAACGATCTTTGCGTTAAAATGTAAAGATACAGACAAGATGGAAAGTTTTGAAAGAGTAAAAACATCGTATGAAACGAAACTTGCGATTTTGAAAAGCATGACAGAAGAAAAAATAGCATTCTATAAAAAGGGTGACGATTTACCTTCTGGTGTTATCAAAGTTATTAAAGTTTACATTACTTCAAAACGAGCAATTTCTGTTGGTGATAAGATCGCTGGACGACATGGTAACAAAGGTATTGTGTCTAATATTTTACCACGCGAAGATATGCCGTACTTGGATGATGGACAATCAGCGGATATTATTTTAAATCCGTTGGGTGTGCCTTCTCGTATGAACGTAGGACAAATTTTAGAAACTGTTCTAGGATATGCTGGTAAGAAATTAGGACAAAGACTACAAGAATTTGTTGAACAAAAGTCTTACGATCTTGTTAAAAGTGCTTTAGAAAAAATCTATGATCCTATGATTATTAAAGAAATCGAATCTTGTCATAAACAAGAAGGTATCATGGACTTTGCACGAAGAACAGCTCGCCAAGGTGTTCATTTTGAAATTCCTATTTTCCAGGGTCCTGATTTTGAAGCTGAAATTCAACCTTTACTTCAAGAATGTGGATTGTCTCAGGGTGGAACATATCGAGTTAGAGATGGTCGAACCGGTGAATATTTTGATCAACCGGTAACTATTGGAACAATTTACATGATGAAATTGAACCATATGGTTGACGACAAATTGCATGCTCGTTCTGTTGGACCTTACTCCTTAATTACGCAACAACCTCTTGGTGGTAAAGCGAATTTCGGGGGACAAAGATTTGGAGAAATGGAAGTATGGGCACTTGAAGCATACGGTGCTGCTTATACTCTTCAAGAATTGTTAACGTATAAATCTGATGACGTGATTGGACGACATAAAGTTTACGAATCTATTGTTCGTGGTACTGATATTCCAGATCCTGGAATACCAGAGTCGTTTAACGTGTTAGTGAAAGAACTTCAAAGCTTAGGCTTACAGATTGATTTATTTAAAGCTGGAAGGGAGGAATTAGGTGTCTAATCAAATTTTACAAAGATTTAGAGAATATGTTCAGCCTGCTCAGTTTAATGCTATTAAATTGCGGCTTGCATCTCCTGATAAAATCAAAGCTTTATCGTATGGTGAAGTTAAGAAAATTGAAACGATCAATTACAGAACATTAAAACCAGAAAAAGATGGGCTCTTTTGTGCTCGAATTTTTGGTCCTGTAAAAGATTGGGAGTGTAACTGCGGTAAATATAAACGTATGAAACACCGCGGTGTTACGTGCGAAAAATGTGGCGTTGAAGTAATTCAAGCTCGTGTTCGTCGTGAACGCATGGGGCATATTGAACTTGTTTCTCCGGTTTGTCACATTTGGTATCTAAAAGGTACACCGAGTTATCTCAGCTTTATTTTAGATCTTTCAGTAAAAGATTTAGAACGAATTGTTTATTTTGATTCTTACTTGGTCATTCATCAAGGTAATTCTCCGTTTACTCGGAAATCGATTATCTCGACAAATGAGTTTGAAGAATATCAAATAAATCATCCAGAAGACTTTGAATTTAAAGCTGACAGTGGAGCTCAAGCAGTTAAAGATCTATTAAAATTGATGGATCTTGGTGCTGAAATTGCACATCTTCAAGAATTATATGCAAATTCAACATCAGTTGCGGCAAAACATAAAATGATGCGTCGCGTTAAAATCTTGTCAGCGTTAAAAGCTGCTGGTCTACGTCCTGAGTGGATGATTATGGATATCCTTCCAGTATTACCACCAGACTTACGACCGCTTGTGCCTATTGAAGGTGGACGTTTTGCTAGTTCAGATTTGAACGAATTATATCGTCGAGTTTTGAACAGAAACGTTCGATTGCAAAGATTGTTAGAAATTGAAGCGCCAAGCGTTATTATTAAAAATGAAAAACGCATGTTGCAAGAGGCTGTTGATTCATTGGTTGACAATGGTCGCAGAGGACAGCCTGTTCGCGGTTCAAATAAACGTCCGTTGAAATCACTGAGCGAAATGCTTCGTGGTAAACAAGGTCGATTCCGTCAAAACTTACTTGGTAAACGTGTTGATTACTCAGCTCGTTCAGTGATCGTTGTTGATCCTGAAATGAAAATGAGTCAATGTGGACTTCCAAAAGTTATGGCTTTGGAATTATTTAAATCGCATGTGTATGCAGAATTATTACGTTGTGAATTAGCTTCTAACTTGCGTATTGCAAAAAAAATGGTTGAAGAAGCGACAACTGAAGTATGGGATGCTCTTGACACTGTGGTAAAAGGTAAAGTTGTACTTTTAAACCGTGCCCCAACATTGCACCGTTTAGGTATTCAAGCTTTTTATCCAGTATTGGTTAATGGAAAAGCGATTAAAATCCATCCTTTAGTTTGTAGCGCATTTAACGCGGATTTTGATGGTGATACCATGTCCGTACATTTACCATTAAGCTGCAAAGCGCAAAAAGAATCTGAGAGATTAGTTCTTTCTACAAGAAGCTTACTTTCTCCTTCGAACGGTCAGCCAATAGCTCTTCCTTCACAGGAAATGGTTATCGGATTGTACTACATGACTAAAAGTCGTCGATTTGCTCGCGGAGAAGGTACTGTTTTTTCAAGTGAGAAAGAAGTTATCGCTGCATACAGCTGTGGATCTATTGATTTACATGCTGGTATCAAATTGAGACTCAAAACTGGTGATATGGCAGAAACTACTGTTGGACGGTCGATTTTATACGACGTTATGCCAGATGGTGCTGACTTTTCATTAGTGAATAGACTTCTTAGAAAAAGTGATATTGGACGTTTGGTTGAACATATTTATTATAAATTTGGTTCAGACAGAACGGTTCAATTTTTAGAAAAAATCAAAGAACTTGGTTTCAGCTATGCAACATTGGGTGGAATTTCTTTCCCAATGGAAGGATTGATTGAGCCGAAAAGCAAAAAAGCTTCTATTGCTGATGCAGAGAAAAAAGTAACTAAGATTGAAGCATTGTTTAAAAGCGGAGCTATTACTAATGGTGAACGCGAAAACAAAGTTGTGAGCCTTTGGCATCACACAGCTGCTTCAATTGCACGTGAAATGTATCAACAGTATGAAGAATATGACAATCAAGCGTATGAAAATGCTGATAAATCATTTAAATGGTTTAATCCAATTTTCATGTCAATTGACTCAGGAGCGCGTGGTACTAAAGAGCAGATCAAACAGCTCGTTGCAATGCGAGGTTTGATGTCTAAACCATCTGGTGACGTTATTGAAACTCCGGTTAAAAGTAACTTTAAAAGTGGTTTAAACGTATTTGAATACTTTATTTCAACGCACGGGGCCCGAAAAGGTCAAGCCGATACAGCGTTGAAAACTGCGAACTCTGGTTATTTGACACGTCGTTTAGTTGACGTAGCTCAAGACGTTGTTGTCACTATGGATGATTGCGGAACACTTGGTCATGTTGTTTTAGAAGACTTGAAAGAGTCTGGTAAAATTATTTACTCATTGATTAAACGTTTAAATGGTCGTGTACTTGTTTCAGACTTGAAAGACAGTTTAACAGGAGAAATTCTTTTCAAGCGTGGTCAATTAATTACGAGAAATGAACTTATAGCATTGAAAGATGCTTATGTTCTTAAAGCATCAGTACGATCTGTTTTATCATGTCAGGTAAAACGTGGTATTTGCTCTCAGTGTTATGGAATGGATTTATCAACAGGCAGGCTGATTGAAGTTGGCGTAGCTGTTGGTGTAATCGCAGCTCAATCGATTGGTGAACCTGGAACACAGCTAACCATGAGAACCTTCCATATCGGGGGTACCGCGAGTTTTGCGGAACAAGCATTATATCTTGCAAAATATGCAGGACGTATTGAATTCCATGATATTAGAACAGTTGTTGATCGTGATGGTCAAGATATCGTAGTGAGTCGTAAGGGTTGCGTAAGAATTCTTTCCGAAAATGGTCGAGAACTTCAAGAAGTTCAAGTTTCATACGGCGCAACGTTGCTTGTAAAACAAGGTCAAGAAATCAAAGCTGATACTGAAATTGTTAAACTTGATCCGCACAATGATGTGATCATCGGTGAAAAAGAAGGTTATGTTGAATATATTGACTTGATCAATAATATTACAAGCCAAGAAAAAATCGATGAAGCTTCACAAAAATCATTGCGTTATATTTTAGAATTTAAATCAGATAAGTATCAACCTGCACTTGCAATCGTTAATAAAGACGAAGATGCGCGCTTGCAGTATTATTTACCGCATGGTTCGTATTTGCTTGTTTCTGATAAGCAAAAAGTTGAAATTGGTGACGTCCTCGTTAAAATTCCAAAAGAAGTTACCAAGACTCGTGATATTACTGGAGGTTTACCTCGAGTGTCTGAGATCTTTGAAGCTCGAATTTCAAAAGATGCTGCAATTATTGCAGACATTGATGGTGAAGTTACGTTTGGTGGTTTACATCGTGGACATCGCAAAGTAAGCGTTACAGCTGGTGAAAACTCTTTCAACTATTTAGTTCCAAGAGATCGTCAGTTGATTGTTGCAGACGGTGAAAAAGTTAAATCTGGTGATTCATTGACTAATGGACTACCAGTTCTCCAAGATGTTTTAAGAATTCTGGGGCCAGATGTTTTACAAACATATATTGTGAATCAGGTTCAAGAGATCTATCGCTTACAAGGGGTAGATATCGACGATCGTCACATTGAAGTTATTGCAAAACAGATGCTTCGAAAAGTACGTGTTGTTTCTCCAGGTGATTCTGATTTCTTAATCGGTGACTTGGTAGACAAAGTTCACTTTAAAGCTGTCAATGGTGCACTTCGATCAGAAGGTAAAGCGGCTGCGGTTGCTCGACCTGTATTGATGGGTATCACCATGGCTTCTTTAGGAACTGAAAGCGTATTCTCTGCTGCATCATTCCAAGAAACAACGAGAATTTTAGCTGAAGCAGCCGTATACGGAACAGTTGATAACTTATACGGATTGAAAGAGAATATTATTGTAGGTAAATTAATTCCTGCAGGAACCGGTGTAACTTCGTTTAAAGAGAAGTACTTAGGTGAGGTTTGTGCATAGAAAATAAACAGTAGGCGCGTAGCTCAGTGGTAGAGCACTGCTTTGACGTAGCAGGGGTCAGCGGTTCAATCCCGCTCGCGCCTACCAAAGATCTTAGTATCTTGGTGTTTAGCACAAATAGATTTGAAAAATATGAATAAGATACAGTCAAAATATAAATAAGGTTGTTATGTTAACACAAGTAGAAAAATTAGCGCTCATCAAAGAATTTGGCAAAGACGAACAAGATTCTGGTTCAACAGCAGTGCAAATAGCTCTTTTGACAAAAAATATGGCTGTAGTACAAGCTCATTTGGGAGTCCATAAAAAAGACTTCAGTACACAACGTGGTTTGATGCAAATGGTAAATGACAGAAAAAGACTTTTAATCTATCTAAAAAAATGTGACGAAGCTAGTTACAGCGATGTGATTAAACGTCTTGGAATCAGAAAATAATTTATAACGATAGTGAGATAAATAGAATGGTCAAAACTTTTAAGTTAAAAAGTCTTGGATACGAGGTAACAGTTGGAAAATTTGCAAATCAGGCTGATGGTTCAGTTTGGTTTCGACATAAAGATACTGTTATTTTAGCAACAGCTGTTATGGCAGAAACAAAAAGCTTTATGGGTTTCTTACCTCTTTCTGTAGATTACCGGGAACTTTTTTCTGCTGCAGGAAAAATTCCAGGTGGATACCTTAAAAGAGAAGGTCGTTCTTCCGATCAAGAAGTCTTGGTAAGTCGTTTGATCGATCGATCAATTCGTCCACTTTTCCCTTCCTATTTCTTCAATGAAGTACAAGTCCTTGCAACAGTATACTCACTTGATAAAGATGCGCTTCCAGCGCCTTTGACATTGCTTGCAGCGTCAATTGCATTATCAATATCAAGAATTCCTTTCGGTGGACCGGTTGGCGCAGTCCAAGTTGGCCGCAACGAAGGAAAATGGATTATGAATCCAACAAGAGAAGAGTTAGCAAATTCTGATGTAACATTGATTGTTGCAGGAACTAAAGAAGGTCTTTGCATGGTTGAAGGAAATGCTTCTGGCATTTCTGAAACAGAATTAGTCGATGCATTGTTTACTGCTCATGAGTCAATCAAAGAGCAAGTAGCATGGCAAGAAGAAATTTGCAAAGAAGTTGCAGTTGCAAACAACACAACATACCAAGATGGTTTTGAATGGACATCATGGCATAACAAAGCTGTAACTTTTTTAACTTCATCACGAATTGATGAAATTTTTAAAGTTGGCTCAGAAAAACAAGCATTAAAAGATGCAATTAAAAAAATCAAAGTAGCATTTCATGCAGAAAATGTTGGTCAACACGTTGTTGCTAAGAGCGAAGAAGAAAACAAAATTAACTATGTTTTCGATTCAGTTCTTAATGACATAGTTGGTGTTGAAACATTAAAACGTAAAGTACGTGTTGATGGTAGAAACTTTACCGATATTCGTAATATTTCTACAGAAGTAAATTTACTTCCATCAGTTCATGGTTCTGCATTCTTTCAACGTGGTCAAACACAAGCTCTTGTCAGTGTAACTTTGGGTAGTGGAAAAGACGCTCAAAGAATTGATGATCTTTTTGAAAATGAACCAATTGATGTTGGATTTATGTTGCATTATAACTTCCCTCCATTCTCTGTAGGTGAAGCTAAACCAATGCGCGGACCTGGTCGTCGAGAAATTGGACACGGACATTTAGCAGCATCTGCTATTAAACGTGTACTTCCTTCAAAAGAAGATTTCCCGTACACGATTCGTATTATTTCTGACATCTTAGAATCTAACGGTTCTAGCTCTATGGCATCAGTCTGTGGATCAACAATGGCTCTTATGGATGCTGGCGTTCCGATTACAGGTATGGTTGCTGGTATTGCTATGGGACTTTTACACGCTGAAGGCGGAGAGTTTCAAGCGATTACCGATATTACTGGATTTGAAGATGCTTTAGGCCTGATGGACTTTAAAGTTGCAGGTACAAAATCAGGAATCAATGCAATCCAAATGGATATCAAATACAAAGGTGGATTACCTCGTAGAGTATTTGAGCAAGCTTTAGCGCAAGCTGAGCAAGCTCGTCTTCACATTTTGGGTGAAATGAGCAAAGTTATGACTGAGCCTAACAAAGAGCTTAATCCTCGTGTTCCTCGTATGATTTCTATTCAAATTGATCCAAACAAAGCTGGTGCAATTATCGGTTCTGGCGGAAAAATTATTAAAGAAATTATCGAACACACAGGCACAACAATTGATATTGAAGGTTCTGTTGTTAACATCTTTGGAGCACCAGGGTCAAATATTGACATGGCTGTTGCATGGGTGAAAATTTTAGCTGATCAACTTGAGCCTGATATGATCTTAGATGGTTTTATTGCTCGAACATCTGACTTTGGTTTATTTATAGATATTGCACCGGGTAAAGCTGGATTATTGCATATCTCAAAAATACCAAAAGACAAACAAAGAAACCTTGATCAGTTTTACAGAATTGATGACAAAATTCGGGTTATTGTTGATGATTTTGATCCTGAATCAGGCAAAATACGTTTAGACTTTGCTGATAGAAACGCACAGTAATTAAACGCATAGTAAATTAATAAGTGGGTTATGGCTCTTGTATGGAAATAACAGAATTTTTTGCACAAAGTAATGAATCTTTTGTAAAAAATCATTCCGTTATTATTTTTACAGGTAAAAGCTATAGCCCACTTTTTTTTGATCGAGCTTTAGTTTTTCTTCAAAAAAAATTAGGCCAACCACTCAAAAAAATAAATCTGGACCAAGAGTTTACGGCAATTCAAATTGCGTTGCATACCAGCTTTTTGGGACAAACACAGATTTATTGCTTTGGTGATCTCTCGCTGCTTTCATCTAAAAAGAAAAAAACAGATTGGATTAAATTTATTGAATCGTATCAAGGGCCACATACGATCATTGGTTTTTTGTGCGATGAAGATAGACCCGATCAATCATTTAAAGGCCTAGAAGTCACAATCCAAGAATCGTACAACAGCGACCAAATAAAAAAATTATCATTTTTGTACGACAGCTTAAAGCCAGAAGTAGCAGCACAGTTTTTTGCAAAATTATATCGCATCAACACGCAGTATTCACTTGATCAAATTTGTTTGCTCCAGGATTACAGTGGCCTGCTTGGCAAAAGCATGGATTTGTTTTTTGATGATTGGGTCGAAAAATTAGTGGTGTCTGATATTTCATTGTTTTATTTGAGCCAGCTGTTTTTTGAAAAAAAAGCAGAAGAGTTTTTTATAAAATGGGCAGAGGTTAGACCTTATTATTCTGATCAATTTTGGACAACGTTTTTTTCAGAGCAACTTTTCAAAGCTTATTTTTATGTGCAATGGCAGGGGCGCGTTCCTGTTGATCAAAAGCAAATAACCTTTGGATTGCCATTTTCATTTTTAAAACAAGATTGGAAAATGTACACATTGTTTGAACTCCAAGCATCACATCAAAAAATGTATGAAATTGATCTTGCGCTAAAATCTGGTGGCAGCTCGTATCGCCTTGATGCATTCTTTGCATTGTTTTTTTCTGGCGACTTTTCGTAAGATTTAAAAAAATAAAAAAAAAGGCGCTTAGAAACAGCGCCTTTTTTGTTGTCTAAAAATTAAATTTAATTTTTGTGAAATCGAGTTGGTTGAAGTATTCCACTAGAAATAACTAAAGCTGTTGCTTCTTGACGAGTTAAATCAGTTTCCGTAAACGACTCAGCAGGAAGCATAACAAAGCTGCCTGTTGCTAGGTTTGGTGTGTGTGGTACATAAATGCCAAATAATTGTTTATTTGAAATTTGAGTCGGGATTTCTTTGGTTAAAAAACCGATACTGTACATTCCTGCTCTTGGAAATTCAATGATGACAACTTTTTTAAAGCTTGCTTGATCGTGCGCAGTGAATGCATGAGTCAATTGTTTTGTTGCAAGATAAATAGTTTTTATCAATGGAATGCGAGCAAAAAAGTCTTCAAGCATATGAATGATCGGTTTGAAAATAAATGCTTTGACTAAAATCCCTATGATGAAAATAAAAATTATTAAAATAACTATTTCATGATGAGGAATGTTTTCTATGAAAGGAATATGTAAGTCTTTTATAGGCAGAAGTAAGCCTTTAATCATGTTGAAAAAAAAGCTGAAAAAAGCATACGTAATAATAATTGGGATTAAAAAAATTAATCCTGTCCCAAATAAGTGTTGAAGATATGCCCCTGGACTATGATACAGATTTTTAATTTGCATTGAGCTCCTTTTTACATTCGTTTTTTACGGTTTCTAAAATCATTTTTGCTTCTGCAAGGTCTTTATGTTCAATCATGATGCGAAGTATCGGTTCTGTGTTTGAAGGTCGAATTATAATGCGTCCTTCTTGTGGTGAGAGTGCAACTTTTGCAATGATTGCATTAATTGTTTTAAGTTCTATCTTTACAGAAAGTGGCAAAGTTTCATGAACTTGAGATAGTTTTGTGTAAGGTTGTAGATTTACATTTTTACCTGATGCCAGCGTGTCAAAAAACATAAGGGAGGCAAAAATTCCATCACTGCAAAAAGCATGATCCATCATCGTGATATGGCCACAGGTTTCTGCGCCAAGGTATGCTTGATTTGCAATCAGCGCATCAATAACGTTTCGTTCACCAACCGGAGTTCTGATTAATTTTTTACCTTGAGTTGTAAAATAGTTATCTAAGACTCCATTGCTCATAATGGTTGCAACAAACACCTTATCATTTTGATAATTTTGATGTTGTGCAATTATCGCTAAAATGTCATCACCATCAAAAGTTTTTCCAAGGTTGCTTGCAATGATAACTCGATCTCCGTCACCATCAAAAGCGCATCCCCAGTCAGCTTGATGCTGCTTGATTGCCTCATGCAGTAGTTCTGGTTTGCCACATCCTGAGTCTTTATTGATCAAACTGCCATCGAGCGAGTTGTTGATTGCAATGGTTGTGATGCCACATGCTTTAAAAATTCGCTCTGCAATTTTTGCCGTTGCGCCGTGAGCACAATCTAAAACGACTTTTAAATTTTTATACGGAGCATTCTCGAGTTGATTGACTACTTGTGTTTCGTAAAACGAAGTTATATCAAAGTCGACGATTGTTCCTTTTTCATCATCAGCAAAATCATCTAAAGTCGTTGGATCTTGTAAGATTTCATGGAAAAGATTTGAAATTTCTTCTTCCATTTCTGTGTTGAGATATCCAAATTCTGTTAAAACTTTTATACCATTGTACTCAGCTGGATTGTGAGATGCTGTGACTACAATTCCTAACGCAAACATTTTTTCGTCATTCTCTTCGTCTTCATCTTCTTCATCAAAGTCTTGCTGATCTTCTTCATCTTCAAGAGTGTAATCTTTAATTGCTTTGGCTACAAAAGGCGTTGGTGCAATACCTGCATCAAAGACATCATGACCGAAATAAATAATACCTTTGATCAGCGCGTCCTTTATAGACTGACTCGATGTTCTGGTATCTGTTGCTATTAAAATGTTGCAAGGTTCATCAAATTCTTGAGCAAGCAAAGCACCGATTGCATGACCAATGTTTTGCATGTCTTTAGGGTTTACAAGACCTTGATTAACTTTATTTCTGATACCGCTGTTGGTAAAAATATTTGAATTTTTTATGCTAACTTTATTCATGATTCCGATCTTTAGCTGATATTTGTATGGAGATATGGGATGGTATTAATTGTACCAGTTTTACAGAGTCTGGTAAGAAAAGATTTTCCCTGCTGAGCTGAATTTCATGATTGCCATCATCAAAACTTGATGCATCAATGTGAACTGCACTTTGCAATGGATCAAATTGATAGATCTCTTTACGAGGTCCAGAAATTTTTATCATAACATTGTCAGGAGCCAAAATAGTTCGTGATGACTGATCCTGATTTTGGTAAAAACAGAGCGGTACGTTTTGATCAATGGTTGTCCATTGATATTGTGAAACAAAAAACCAAAGCATGTACCCAATGAAAACTGATGAAGCTTTAGTGAAGTGGGGGTGTGCTATGAGAGCCATCATGTTGTTTGATATCCTGTTTTGGGCTCCCGTGTTGTTGACTATCCTGTTTTGGGGTATTGTATTTTTGATCATACATGTTTCCTTTTTTATCATGAGTTAAAGGGTGCTGTCTATCGTGCATAATTTCTTTGCCGCATTTGAGTAGTTGGTCAATTGTTATGAGTTGCAGACATTTTCCTTGGTACCAAAGCGCGTGCTGATTGCTGGAAGCGTTGATGAGAAAAATAAAAGCATCAGTTTTTTTGGTAAGCAGAGTTGCAGCTTCATGATTTTGAGCCAAAATATCTTGATCATTTAACAAAAGTAATTCTTGCGTCAGATTTTTTTGCCACGTTATGTTAATGCTATGGATTACTCCTGAGCGTTGCACCCATAAAATAGTTGGATTACTTAGAGCAGTGCTTGAAAGTAAAAGGTCGGTAATTTCTTGTTGAATTGGTAGCTCCAACATGTAGGGCGCATGCAGAAGGGTGCCAAGATGATCTGCTCTTTCAATAACGCACATAATCTGTTTTTTTTGATATGAAGCGACAAGGCACGATCGTGTTAAAATTTCGAGCCAATTTTTATTAGGTATTGTTTGAGGCGTGATGTGTTTGCTAGAACTGACTACAAAGTTTTTCTGAATTTGTTTTTGATGAGCAACGATGCAAAAAACGATCAGTGCTGGAGAAAATAAAAGCATGGTGTAAAAAAGAATGCTGCACGACAAATAATAACTGGTAAAAAGCAATGCAAAATAGCCATAGGAGTAAAGTAGCAGCGGTTTGGTGTGATCGTTTTTTAACCATTCAAAAGATTTGTAGGTCGCAAAGATAAACAAAGATAATTCGATATAATTTTGATAGGTGTATAGGCCTAACTGCTGGCCGCAAAAATCAAACAGATAATGAAAGGGGTAGAAAGCGAGCATTCATTTTTCCTTTTTTGGTTGTATCATATATTTATTATAAAATTTGATATTTTTGAATCTAAAAGGAACCACATGAAAAAGCAAGAGATCGTACTCACAGGTGATAGACCAACCGGTCCACTGCACATTGGACACTATGTTGGATCACTTCTCAACCGTGTTAGTCTGCAAGATATTTACAAACAATATGTCATGATCGCAGACGTTCAAGCGCTTACCGACAATTCTGCCAATCCGGCAAAAGTTCGTGAAAACGTTATGGAAGTTGCTTTAGATTATTTAGCTGTTGGTATCGATCCTGCAAAAACTACGATTTTTATTCAGTCGATGATTCCAGAAATTGCAGAAATTACCATGTTTTATTTAAATTTAGTAACGGTCAATCGATTGCTTCGTAACCCAACAGTCAAAACTGAAATTCAACAAAAAGGATTTGGGGAGTCTGTACCTGCTGGATTTTTAATGTACCCAGTCAGCCAAGCAGCTGATATTACCATTTTCAAAGGTACTATTATTCCAGTGGGAGAAGATCAACTTCCGGTTATTGAACAAACTAATGAAATCATTCGCTCTTTTAATCGCACCTATCAAACTGATGTTTTCCCTGAAGCTAAGGCATTAATTCCTAAAGTGTCTCGATTGGTAGGACTTGATGGCCAAGCAAAGATGAGCAAAAGTTTAAACAATGCAATCTTTTTAGGTGATGATGAGGACACACTCAAAAAACGCATTATGAGCATGTACACTGACCCTGGACACTTGCATGTCAGCGATCCTGGTAAGGTTGAAGGTAACGTAGTTTTTGTCTATCTTGATGCGTTTGATACAGACACAGCTAAGGTGGCAGAACTGAAAGCCCACTATCAAAAGGGTGGACTTGGCGATGTGGTTCTTAAAAAATATTTATTTGAAGTACTCAATGCCATGTTGACTCCGATTCGTATTCGAAGAATGCAGCTGGCCCAAGATCGAGGAGAGATGATGCGCATGCTTCTTGCTGGAACTGAAAAGGCCCGTGAAGCAAGTTCTCAGACTATGCAAGAGGTCAAAAAAGCCTTGATGCTGAATTATTAAACGTCTTAATCAGTCCTGCCTGCCATTGATTTGTGAGTTAGATGATGTAAAAAATCATCTAACTCTTCCTTTTTAAAGCCATTTTTTTATACACTATATCTAGAATTAGGGGCTTTATATGGGGGATATCATGAATAAAATCAAATTTTCTAGAGATAAAAGTAAGTTTTTGCCGACAGCTTCAATCTTAATTTTCGGCTTTCTTTTTATAGCGTCAGTCTCGATCTATTGGCGTTATGGTACGCATTCAACTGACAGCATTATTCACCAAGATGTTATGATGCTTTCCAAAATATTTAAAAAAATCCATAACGATTGTAGCATTGTTGGTTTTGCCCACAGCAAAAATAATATCGATTTTTTAACGGTTAAACAGTTTGTAGGGCCTGAAGTAGGATCTATGAGTCTTGGCTTTTCTAGTCAGTGGAAAGGCCCTTATCTCAAAGTTAATCCAACAATCAATCAGCAGGTATATCAAATTTTGCAAACAAAATCCGGCTACTACATAGTTCCTGGTGATGGCGTTACTTTGAGCAATGGTAAAAAAATTGGCCTTGATTTTATGTTAGACGAAAATTCTGACATGGATGAAATGATGCAAGATCCTGAGTGCTTAAAATCATCAGCAGGTGCATTGGTTGCTCAAATACCTGTGATTTCAAAAAAGTTACAGGATTTTATGCAGCATCCATTTGCGTTTGACGATATTGATTAAAAAGTGAATAGATTTATTTAATAAGGGTTAAGGGGAGAAGTTTCATGAAGATTCAAAAAAGTTACATTCAAATACTGCTCTTGAGTGCATTGTTTCATTCATCGATTTTTGCGATGAGATCAGTGCCTAACATACCAACAGTGCCATCATCATGGATGGCTAAAGAATTTTCTTATGGTGTTACGCCAGAAGGCCAGTCAGCAGCAACGGCTCAAGCAACTGTAAATCAAGAAGTCCTGCGAAATGCGCAAGAACAATTTATGCAAGATCAGATGATGCAGCAGCAAGCAGCACAACCCGTATATTCAACACAAAAAATGAGACCATCATATATTTTTGATGAGCCGAGCTATGAGGTTTCACAAGTTCCAGGATATCAGCGAGCAACTGAGTTGGCTGATCCGGAACAAAAAGGTTCAAAAAAATTCGTAGGTGGTGGTTCATCAGGGATGTTTAGGCAAACAGCTCCACGCTTAATGTCACGTCAGCAAGCTGCAACTGTTTTGGGTGTTTCTGAAAATGCATCTCCAGAAGATATAAAATCTGCCTATCGTAAGGCTGCTTTAAAAGCACATCCTGATGCTGGTGGAAGTGATGTTGCAATGAAGAAAGTTAATGAAGCTAAAGATGTTTTAATTCATAAAGTGAGGGCATCAACAGGAATTTCAGGTTTTGATGAGAGTGAAGAAGCAGATAAAAAATGGAGAGAAGCTAGGAAAAGAGCGAAGGAAGCGGAAGAAGCACAGAAAAAAAAGATGGAAGAGGAGGAAGAAATATTGAAGCGTGCGGGAGAAAAGCTTAAATACGATAGTGCTATCGGTGCTGCCACTGTAGGAGGTGCTATTGGAGGTTTGTATTACTTACATAAAAGCCTGGTTGGGGAAAAAGAGTTGTATTTTGGAGAAACAGACTTGTATCAGGCTATTAGTAGTAATAATAAAGGAGCTGTTCAAAATTTTATTAAAGCTGGGTCAGATGTGAATAAAAGGAATGAATTCAGCAGAACTCCTTTAGAGTTAGCTATTCTTTATAAAAATAAAAATGTAGATATTGTGAAAGTTCTTGTTGATGCTGGAGCAGATGTGAATGCTAAAAATTCGTATGGTGATGCTCTGTTAGAGACAGCAATGAGGGATGAAGATACGGGTATGGTAAAGATTCTTGTTGATGCTGGAGCAGATGTGAATGCTAGAGATAAATGGGGACGTTGTCCTTTAGATATAGCTAAAGCAAGAGGTTATAAAGATATTGTAGATTTTTTGCTTGCTAATGGCGCTAAGGAATCTTGGTTTTCTTCATGGTTTAGGTAATCAAATTTAGAAATTAGATCAAAAAGAGAGCTCTTGCTTGTGTACTAAGCAGGAGCTCTCTAACTTTTTTCAAAACGAAATTTAAATAATTTGTAAAAAGGAACTATCGATTTTCTTTGTACCATGATGCGTGAAGTGAACGGTAACAAAAGTTTTATCGCCTTTTTGCTCAACATGGTGGGCAATGCCAAGTCCAAAGGTTGCATGCTTGACAGCTTGTAAACGTCGGATGTGCAATTGTTTAGCTGAAGGTGCAGTCGACGGTGTCGGTGCTGCAGCTGTTGCAGTAGTCGCTTGTGTATGTGTCGATTGCGTTGTGCGAGGTTGATACACTGGCTGCGGCTTTGGAGCTTTTCTATTACCTATCCAGTCTTCAAAAAATGTTGAAAAACTTGAACGGCTCCAGTGAGCAGCTTCCTGTTGGATCATTAAATGTTGAGGTATTTCACCAAGGAACCTTGATGGACGTTGTTGATCCATTTTGCCGTACACGTTGCGAAATTTACTGTGCGTGATCAGTAGTTTTTGACATGCTCGTGTGATTCCAACGTAAAACAATCGTCGTTCTTCCTCAACGTTTTCTTGACCTATTGATTGGTTGCTTGGAAGGATTCCTTCTTCAAGCCCTACTAAAATGACGGTTGGAAATTCTAAACCTTTTGCACTGTGCAGTGTCATCATGCTGACGCGATCGACAGAACTATCATCTTTTTTGATTTGTTCTTGCATGAGTGAAATGTCATCTAAAAATTGTGACAGACCGGCTGCAGTATGCTCATCAAAGTATTCTGCTGCTCGTAAAAACTCAGCAACGTTTTCTCTTTTTACTTCAGCTTCAGCTTTATCAAAGCTTTCTTGTAGGTACGAAATGTACTGAGTTTGTTTGATAAAATGTTCAAGCTTGCTGGTGACATTCATTGTTGTTACATCATGTGTTGACGAGTCAGGATTTTCGTTTTGCGACTTTTCGAGTGATTCTGTTTTAAAAAGTTTTGTAAAACTTTGTACTGATGCTATTTGCTTCATTGGGATAAGTCCGCAATTAATCACAATGGATGCAACTTCTTGAAATGTTGAAAATGGATTTTCATTCCAAGTCTGTAAAAATGTTTCTTCAAACTTTTCACCAAGGCCCCGAAGAGGGCAATTAATAGCTCTGAAAAATGAAATACGATCAAAAGGATTTTTTAAAAGTCGCAGATACGCGAGCAAATCTTTAATTTCTTTTCGTTCATAGAATTGAATGCCGCCAATGATTTTGTAGGCAATTGATTCTTTGATCAAAGCTTCTTCAATGATACGCGATTGATAATGCGTTCGATACAAGATTGCAATCGACGATTTCTTTTCTTTTTTTGCGATCAAATTAATCAAATGAGCAATCGAGTATGCTTCTTGTAAATCAGAAAGACATTCAAGCAGTAGCGGTTGATGTTGCTCTGTGCTTGCAGACCATAGCTGTTTGTGATTTCTATCAACATTATTTTTAATAATGCTGTTTGCAATATCTAAAATTTGCTGCGTTGATCGATAATTTTGTTCAAGTTTTACCGTCTGCGTGTTTTTAAACTCTTGATTAAATTCTAAAATGTTTTTAACCGTTGCGCCACGCCATGAATAAATCGACTGATCTTCGTCTCCTACAGCACATATCGAATCAACAACGATTTGACTGTTTTGTAGTGTCATTTGTTTGAGCAGTTCATGTTGAATCAAGTTTGTATCTTGATACTCGTCAACTAAAATATGACGATGACGGGCAATGTGCGCTTGTTTAAATTGAGGATTACTTTCAAAAAGATGAAATGTTTTATACAAAAGATCGTCAAAATCTAAATAATTACTTAACTTTTTTTGTTGTTCATACGCGTTGTACAGTTCCATGAACTGCTGAGCGTGATGCATATTCCAGACTGGTAGTTCCTGGTGAAGCGTATCGGCCATTTTGTATGAAGAAAAAAGAGGAAGTAGTTGTTTTGGATTAAATAATTTATCTAGTCCGCGATCTTTAATGATCGATTGCAGCAATTTTTGTCCATCTGCAGAATCAATAACTGAAAATGGTTGTGCTTGAAGAAGCGCAGCATTTTTTTTGAGCAGTTTTAAGCAGTAAGCATGAAAGGTTGCAATCGTTGGTTTCGTGCGCAAGTTAGGTAAAAATTGTTCAATACGATGCTGCATTTCTTGAGCAGCTTTGTTGGTAAACGTCAGAGCAATAATTGACGAAGGCTCAACACCGTGATTTAAAATTAAATTTGTGATACGCGCTGTGATCACACGCGTTTTACCTGATCCTGCTCCAGCGATTACCAAAAATGAGCCGTCTTTTGGCGTGACGGCTGACTGTTGCTCAAGATTTAAATTACGTTGCACGAAATCATTAAAAGCAGCTTTTGCCTCTGGGCTACGATGTGCATCATTGTGAAATGGATGCGCAAATGCAGCGCTGTTATCATTGTCATTAAACAATGTTCTTAGCTCTGACTGCGAGGGTGCGAATTCTTCGTTATTATCGAAATCGTTTTCGAGATTCAAATCAACCTCGTCGTCCTCGGGCTTGACCCGGGGATCCAGCATTAAATTAGCCTTATTTTTTTCGTGCTCGTTCATTATTTTGCTTTGTCCTGTTTTGATTTTGCTTTATCTTGTTCCGGCTTCCATGATGCTAAATATCTTTTCAATGGAGCTGTGCCATCAGGTTTAATGCAGCTGATTGCTACATGCGGTAGGTCACCAAATTCTGCCAAACGTTTTTGCAGTTCTTTTTTAGTGATTTTATCAGCTTTGTTAAACACAAATAAAGTCTGTTTTTTCACATCGATTTCTTCAAGAGTCTTGAGTACAACATCAATGTGGTTTTTCCAGTTGTTGTCAGCAATATCAGTGACTACAAGTAGAAGCGATGCATACGAAAGCTCAGCAAGTGTCGATTTAAATGATTCAATCAATTGATGAGGAAGCTGTTGAATAAATCCGACTGTGTCAGAAAGCAAACCAATTTTTCGAGTGCCTACAAAAAGCTGACGAGTCGTGGTATCAAGCGTTGCAAACAATTGATCTTTTGCAAGCACATCACTATGCGTCAAAACATTTAAAATGGTTGACTTACCAGCGTTGGTATATCCAACAAGGCAAATGAGAGGAACTTTTTGCGTAAGTCGTTGTTTGCGCTGAGCGCCACGTGCCTTTTCAATTTTTTCTAAATGACCTTTAAGCGTCAGGATGGTGCGGCTTAGATAGCGAATTGTTGCTTCTTTAACCGTTTCACCAGGTCCACTGCGAATACCGACTGTTCCGGCCTGTTGATCAAGGTGCACGCCGTGTCCAGTAACGCGTGTTTTTGCAAATTGAAGTTTAGCAATTTCTACTTGAATTTTACCTTCAGCTGTGACTGCAGATTTTTCAAAAATCGCTAAAATCAAGCGAGTTCTATCCATTAAAGGGCAATCAAAGACTTCATGTAGATTACGCTCTTGTTGACCAGACAAAGTGTCTGAGACAATGATTTCTTCAAAGTCGCCTTCGTCGAAAATAGTTTTGATTTCAGCCAGCTTACCTTTGGTGAAGTAATGACCAGATTCAATGGATCGTAATTTTATTTTGAGTAGTACGTAGTCAACAATGCCATACGTTTTAGCCAAATTGAGAAATTCTTCATAATAAGCTTCAATGTCATCTGTTTTGTTATTTGGAGATTGTACTCCAACAAGGAGCGTTTTTTTATAAAACGTCGTTGATATCAATTCATTTTTTGCCATAAGATTAATACCTTTCTTACTTTTAAAGTGGAGGTCGTAATAATAGTGTACTAGAAAAGTGCTATTGAGTGTAGTTATTTTATAGCAAGAGGGGGCAATTTTTGTTATACTAACGGTTTAATTGATTATTAAAGTCGCGACCCTATAGAAAGAATCTATGTTTGATTTTCTAACCAAAAAATTTTCTGGAATATTTGCTTCGTTAACGGGCAAAAGTAAATTAACTGAGCAAAACTTGCAGCAGGTTCTTGGGCAAATTAAAGACAGCTTGCTTGAGTCAGACGTTGCCTACGAGTCTGTGCATACTTTTATAGATGGCGTGCAGCGTGAAGTAATCGGCCAAAAAGTGGTTGCGTCAATGAATCCATCTGAGCAGTTTGTGAAAATTGTGTATGATCGGATGCTTTCTTTTTTAGGTGGTCAATATTTGCAAGAAGGGTTCAACTTCCAAATTCCATCAGTGATTATGGTTATGGGACTGCAAGGTTCTGGTAAAACTACATCAATTGGAAAGTTGGCTTACTTTATTAAAAAACAAGCAGAAAAGCATGGCAAAACAAGAAAAATTCTTTTTGCGTCAGTAGATTTTTATAGACCAGCAGCCCTTGAGCAACTGCAAGTGCTAGCAGGGCAGGTCAGTGTTGATTTTTATAGATCACCACAAACGGATCCGGTACTAGCAGCTAAAGATATTTTGAATTATTATAAACAACATGGTTATGAGTATTTATTTTTTGATACAGCTGGCCGCTTGCATATTGATGAATCGATGATGCAGGAGCTGCAAACAATTAAAAAAATCATGCAGCCAAAGTATAGTTTTATGGTACTTGACGCTATGACTGGTCAAGAGTCACTTAACGTTGCTAGATCTTTTGAAAAAACGGTTGGATTTGACGGAGCGATACTTTCAAAAATGGATAGTGAGGCTCGCGGTGGCGCAGCTTTTTCATTTCGTTATGAATTAAAAAAGCCTATTTATTTTATGGGCGTTGGTGAAAAATTAGAAAACTTAGAGATCTTTCGTCCTGAGCGCGTAGCAAAACGCATGCTAGGGATGGGCGATGTGATGACACTCATGGAACAAGCTCAGGATAAAATTAAGCAGTCTGAGCAAGAAACCATTGCGAAATCGATCATGTCTGGCAATATCACGCTCAATGATTTTGCACAGCAGTTGAACATGATGTCGAAATTAGGATCAGTTTCCTCGATTATGAAATTTATGCCAGGAATGGCCTCAATGAAGGTGTCTGCGCAGGACGCCGAAAAAAGTGATAAAGAACTTAAAAAATTCCGAGCTATTTTGAGCTCGATGACTCCAAAAGAACGATTAAAGCCTGAAATTATCAATGATTCTCGTAAGAAAAGAATCGCAGATGGAGCAGGCGTTGACATTTCTAGCGTAAATCTTTTAATGCAAAGGTTTGAACAAAGTAAACAATTTGTTAAGCTGCTAAAGAAGAATCGTTTTTTTAAGTAAAATTATTTTTATAAAAGTATAATTGTTTAACTCTATCTAGAAGGATTGCCGAATGGCAGTGAAAATTCGTTTTGCCCGTATTGGTAAAAAACATGCACCAGTCTATCGTATTGTTGCAATTGATTCTCGCAGAAAACGAGATGGTATGTTCCTGGAAAACCTAGGTACTTACGATCCTAAAACAAAACAACTTATTCAGTTCCATGATGATCGCATAGCTTACTGGGTTTCAGTCGGCGCAGAAATCACTGATGCTGTTGTTCGTTTGATGAAAATCAAAAGCAAACAAAATCCTGTAGACCATGAAAAAACAGAAGTTGCTCCTAAAGTGGCAAAAGCTGTAGCTAAAAAACCAGCTGCGAAAACAGAAGCGACTGAAAAAGCTCCTGTGATCAAAAAATCAAAACCAGCTGCTAAGTAGACTTTAGTTATTTAAAATCCTTACTGCGTAAAATTGTTGTATGAATGTTTCCATCTTGACGTTGTTCCCTGAATTATATCAGCCATTTTTACAAACAAGCTTACTCAAACGAGCGCAAGAAAAAAAACTTGTTTCTTTTTCTTTGCACAATATGTTCGACTACGTAGAGCCCAAGCAGCGTATCGATGCTCCTACGTTTGGGCATAGCTCAGGAATGTTGATTCGGCCTGATGTCATTGAACAAGGCATTGATGAAGCTGAAAAACAATTTGGAAAATCTTTTAAGATTTTTTTATCTCCGCAGGGTTCTAAATTAACGCAACATAGCGCACAAGAATTATGGCACAAGGTAGCATCACAGAAACATGTGATGCTATTTGCAAGCCGGTATGAAGGAATTGATGCACGTGTTGAGCAAGAATACGCTGACGAAATTATTTCCGTTGGCGATTTTGTTGTGATGGGTGGAGATATTCCTGCGATGCTTCTGCTCGAATGTTTGTTACGGTATATGCCTGGTGTTGTAGGAAAAGAAGAATCGGTAACGTTAGATTCTTTTTCTGGAGCGTTTGTGGATCATCCTGAATATACTAAGCCGGTTGAGTGGAAGGGCAGAGTGGTTCCAGAAGTTTTACGGTCCGGTAACCACGGTGCCATTGCCAAGTGGCGTCAAGAAAAGTCAGTAGAATTGACGGTAAAAAAACATTTTGACTGGATGAGGTCTTGCCTGCTTACCTCAGAGCAAAGAGATTTAGCGTCGCGCTACATTCCTTCTCACTATGTTGCCTTAATGCATACAGGGATTGTGCTGAAAGATGGACGAATTGGAACGACATCCATTACGTCAATTGATGTGCATGACATTGCCAGATCAAGCGCTACGTATAATTTAAAACATTATTTCCTTGTCTCGCCTCTGGTAGATCAAAAAAAGATGATTCAAGACCTTTTGGATTTTTGGCAAGAAAAAGAAGTTGGCGGTGAGTACAACAGTGATCGGCATGAAGCTATGAACCGAGTGATTATGGCAGACGGTCTGGCTGATGTTATTGCTGCTATTGAAAAAAAAGAAGGCAAAAAGCCAGTTATTCTAGGAACTTCTGCAAAATTTGCACCAGGTGAACCTAGAATGATTTCGTATCATGACCAAGAAAAGGTGTGGAGTCATGACCGTCCGGTATTGATTTTACTGGGCACGGGGCATGGAATGGCTGAACAATTGATGAAACAATGTGACTTCATATTGCAACCAATTCAAGGCTTTTCGCGGTTCAATCATTTATCGGTTCGCTCTGCTGCAGCGATTATTTTTGATAAATGGTTAGGCTTTGCGCTACAAAAATAAAAAATGGATAAAAATTGTTGTGCAAAAATATAGTGTAAATTTGTCATTCTGCTTAATTTAAGGTACTCTTTACCATAAGCAATTAAATGATTGATTAAGGGTTAAAAAACATCATGAAATCTAAAAAAATAAACAAAGAAACGATACAAGAGCTGGCTGTTAAAGAAACAGGATTTCCAGTATTTGGTATTGGCGACGTGATTGAAGTTTCTCAATGGGTACTTGAAGGTACTACAAAAAGAATTCAAGCCTTCCAAGGTAACGTTATAGCAAAAAACAACAATGCAGGTTCATCAACATTTACGATTCGTAAAATGGCTGCTGACGGTATTGCGGTTGAAAAAATTTATCCAATTTATTCACCAATTATTGATTCAATCAAATTGGTTTCAAAAGCAAAAGTACGTCGTGCGAAACTGTACTACGTGCGTCATAAAGTAGGTAAAGCTGCTGCAATTAAAGAAAAAATTGTAAAAAAAGTAAAAAAAGTAGCTCCTGTAGCTGAGGCTTCTGTAGCTGCGTAATTATCTTTCATGTGCATCAAGCACAAGATTTTTGAAAAGCAAAATTTTAGTGGGCTGTGAACAACAGCCCACTATTTTTATAAAAAATTAAGATTTGAGGAAGTAAAAATGAAGTTTTTAACAAAATCACATTTTGCAGCTATTTTTTTGCTCAGCTTTTCGCAGGTAGTCCGTCCAACCAGTTTTTTGGAAGTTGTAACCATTTTTTCTCGTTATTTAAAAAATCCAAACCAAGTTGGTGAAATTGCACCATTGTCGCAGTTAGTTGGAACTGAACTATCCAGATACGTTGCAAAAGGGCAAGAAGGTAAAAGATATCTAGAGGCTGGAGGCGGATGTGGCGCTATCAGTGTCTGCATTGCTCGCAGTCTTCGACCGCAAGACCACTTGGATGTTATTGAAATTGATGGGCACATGTGTGACATCTTAAAAGAACGTTTAAAGCAATATCCAAATGTTGCTGTTCACTGGTGTTCGATTTTAGATTGGAAATCAGAAGCTTTATATGATGGCATTATTTCTACATTGCCGTTTAATTCGTTGGGCATAGATTTCACACAAGCTGCAATGATGTATTTTGAGCAAGTTGCTGGCCCTGGCTGTATGTTTTCGTATGTTGAATATCCTATCGTTCGCCAAGCTGTACAATATTTTTATGGTAGTGATCGCAAACGAAATTTCAGAGCTGTTCAAAGTTTTTTATCAATCGTTCGTGGTAAATACTTAGTTGAACAAATGACCATTTATCGAAATGTACCTCCTGTTACGGTGTATCACTTATGTTTAAAACCATGAAAAAAACTTTATTTACTTTAATTCTGTCGTTGCTTGTAGCAACCGGCTGCCAACATAAAAAATCAACCCAGCAGTCTTATCTAAAGCAAAAAGAAGATAGTTTTGCGCTGCAAGAATCAATCGCTCGTATTTCTGACATACCTGACGGCCCAGTTGGCTTTAAGGTAAAAGAGGTTGAGAAAGATGAAAGCAATCCAGACAATGTACGTATTGAGTACAAGGCAAAGAGAAAAGAAGCTGTCCAACTTGAAGACATCAAGAAACTATACTGCAGCAACATGGAACTTCTCGGATGGGACTTGACCTCAATCTTTGAAGGGCAAGAACTATTGATGCTTTTTGAAAAGCCACGTGGTAAGAAATGCGTTGTTTCTTTGCGCCGCGATGGATGTTTGATGGTGACGATTTTAGGCAAAAAAAGAGACCTGTAAAACAGGCCTCAGTGTAAGGGAAGGGTGATCTTAGACTAAGTTCTTAATGTCTTTTTTAAGATTTTCAATATACAATTCAAACTTTTTCATTTTCGCTTCAAGTGTTTGAATTATCGATCTATGTTTCAAGGCTTGTGCTGTTTGGCCTTTGTTATGTCTTTCTAGAGAATGCAATTGACGCTTATGATGATTGTTGTGATGTTTTGTATGTCTTAATTGGCGCTTGTTTTCCTTTAATTCATGATGCTTCTGTTTTAAAAGATCATATTTGCTTATAGTTGGAGCTTTGACGGCTTTTCCACGTTTTGATTGCACAACCATACTACTTGCTACTGCTCTTGTAGAAGCTGTTGTACTGCTTGGCGCAGAGTGTGTTACTGATGAACTAGCCATTACCGCTAACGCAGTAAATACTAACTTTTTCATATTTGTTTTAGACTTTTTCATACATGGTCTCCTTTTTATAAATAACTCTTGGTCCTAATGCATTACTTCAATTATTGAAAACGTTATGAAAACATTTTCTTTAATCTTGATAGAAATGATGTAGTTTTTGCACGTTTTGTACGTGAAGCAGCAGTTTTTCTACGTGTAACAGTTTTCTTGCTAGCTGCAGCTTTTTTTGTTCTTTTAATAGTCTTTTTCATACATGGTCTCCTTTTTATAAATAACTATTGGTCCTAATTCATTACTTCAATTATTGAAAACGTTATGAAAACATTTTCTTTAATCTTGATAGAAATGATGTAGTTTTTGCACGTTTTGTGCGTGAAGCAGCCGTTTTTCTACGTGTAACAGTTTTCTTACTAGCTGCAGACTTTTTTGTTCTTTTAATAGTCTTTTTCATACATGGTCTCCTTTTTAATTTTTAATAAATAAAACTTTATTTTTAATTTAATGCTTCAATCCTATCTTCAAGATCACCAATTTCTAAATCAAGGTCTTGAATTTTAGATCTATGTTCTACTGTTTTTTTGTGTGACTCAAGGCGACGCAATTGAAGTTTGTGACGCTTTTTCTCATTTTTATATTCTTTCAAATCTTGAAGCATTGCCTTTTGGGCTTGCGAACTACCATTTTCTTCGCGTTTATGCTTCTTTTTATTATTTTTATGGATAATTATACCGGTCACTATTGCGATAGGTATGAAAGTAAGGGTAGCAATAGCACCTGGAGAGATAGTATGCGTTGAAGGTGTACAAGCCATTATGGCTAGCACAGTTAAAACTAATTTTTTCATACCTGTCTCCTTATTTTAAGAGGGGGGTCATCTTTGAACTTGCACCCAAAGATGACGTAATTGTTTCTTAATTTCTATTGCCTTCAAAGTTTTGATTATTATTGTTTTGATTATTTCTGTTCGCATTATTTCTAGCTATTGAATTTCCAGCAACCCCTCCAATAACCAATCCAGCAGCTAAACCTCGAGTCATGGTTTTTCTAACTAGAAAAATAGAAAGAAGTGCAATAGCAATAAGAGTAAGTACTAATAATATTTTTTTCATTTTGTTCCTTTTTTATTTAATCAATTTTCATTTACATTTATTTAAAAATTTTAAACTTATCTCAATCGTCTCAAATCTTTGCGTAAAGCAGCTTTTTGTTTTTCTAGTTTTTTTACCCTTTCCATTTTTTGTTTTTCTAGCATTTTTACTTTTTCCATATCATTATTTATTTGAGCTGCTTTTATCTCTTTCTTGAAATCTTCCTTTTGTTCATTGATTTCTTTATTCAAATTTTCGATTTGTGCATTGATTTCTTCTCGTTCTCGTTCTTTTCTATCTTCGCGATATTCTCGTTCTTGTTCGTTTCGATCTTCTCGTCTTTCTCGTCTTCTTTCATCAGCTGCAACTTCTGCATCAGATCTTGGCCTTGAGCTTGCAATGGCAGCTGTAGTACCAATGATAGCTGCGGTACCGATAGCATCAGCCGCTGGGCTGTATCCACCATAGCCCCAACCACCGTAGCCACGACCATAACCAACATAAGGTCCGCCGCCCCAGCCCCAGCCACCACCCCAGCCGCCCCAAAGCTGAGTTTGGCTAGCTGATATAAGAGCAAGTGCTAATAATATTTTTTTCATCTCTCTCTCCATTTTTATTGAGTTAATTTTTAATTAATCGTGATTAAGCCTTAATTAAACCAACCACGTCTAGGACGACGACCATTTTGATCATAACCATTTTGATCGTAGCCATTTTTGTATCGGCGTTCATCTCTGTTAAGTTGTTGTTCTTCTCTTTTAGTTCTTTGTTCATCGCGTCTAATTCTTTGTTCATCGCGTCTCATTCTTTCTTCATCGCGTCTCATTCTTCTTTCGTCGCTTCTAGCTCTTGCGTCTTCTCTGTAAGAAGGACTAACTACGTATGCAGGAGTTTCGACAATCGCTTCACTAGTATTTAAAACTCCACCTAAAAAGCCGTGATGCTCTCTCCATTCAGGCATAGTTTGACTCGCTGAAATAAGGGTAAGTGCTAATAATGTTTTTTTCATATTCTTTTCCTTTTTTAATTAGCGTTTAATAATTTGTCTCGTACCTGTTTAAGGTCATTAATTTGTTTTTGAGTATCTTTCAATCTTGAAAGATCTTCATCTGACATATCATCAATGTTTCTGAATTCAGAACGTTCTTTTCGGTGTAATTCTTCTTGCATACGATCAATTTGTTTTTGAATTTCATCGATTCTTCGTTCATTGTTTAGACTTGTCCAATCAGGGCTAGACTCTGGGTACCACGTAGGTCTGGTTGCTGCAATAGTTGCAACAGTTAGAGTCGCAAGACCTAAACCAAAACCGAAACCACCAAATCCCCATCCACCATATCCACGACCGTAACCGCCATAACCACGACCGCCATAACCACCGCCATGACCATAACCACCATGACCGCCACCATGTCTACCGCCAGCGTGACTACCACCATGACCACCGCCATAACCACCGCCATGAGCACCGCCACCGCGACCACCGCCACCATGACCGCCACCATGACCACCACCGCCGCGACCGCCACCATGAGCACCGCCACCGCGACCGCCACCGCCATGACCACCACCGCCATGACCACCGCCACCGCGAGGCATAGTTTCACCAGCTACCGCCAGGGTAAGTAAAAGTAATAATTTTTTATTCATTGGAAAACCTCCATTTCCCTTGTCCACCATAGCTTGCAGCAATGGTTGGACGTTTTGTAATATTTACTCACTAGAATGACAAAAACGGGTCATCGAAGTCAATGATTTTGAGGTCGAGAAAATGGTTGTGAAAGAATTTGTTGATCAGATGCTCGATATGAGGTTTAACTTTTTTGAAAAAACATGATAAGAGAAAGGTTTTTCTTTGACTTTATAACGAGAAATTTGATGAGATTAAGACAAAAGGTCTTTTGCAATCTTGTTTGCCTTTCCAGCACCTTGAAGTAGCACTAGATAATTGTTTTGTAGTATTTTATCAAGATGATTTTTGATCTCTTGGCCATCAACGTCAAACGGATAGTAAAAAATAGATAGATTTGGATTTTTCGCTTTGATCTCTGCAACGAGTCTTTGGCTTGTAATTCCATCGATTGGCTGCTCACTTGCAGGAAAAATATCGGTGATGATTAATTCGTCGATTGCATGAGTAGCAAACAGGTTCACAAAATCATCCCAAAGGTGTTTGGTTCTGGTGAAGCGATGAGGTTGAAACACGACAACTAATTTTTCATGAGCTTTTTTACGAGCGACTTGAAGAGTGTGATGAATCTCTAGAGGATGATGCCCGTAGTCATCAAAAATTAACGCACCGTGTCGCTTAGTGATGCCTTTGCTCGTAAATCTACGATCGACACCAGTAAACGAACTGAGCGCATTTTTGATCGTCTCAAGAGGTACGCCAAGATGCAAAGCAAGAGTGATCACGCCAGTTGCGTTAAGCACGTTGTGAATTCCTGGTAGTGAAATACTCATTGAGCCAAGCAGTTGGTTGCGCTTTTTATCCAGTAGGTCGAACGTTGATCCATCTTCGAGCAGGGTAACGTTGCGGGCCTGAAAGTCTGCTTGGTCATTTGTACCGTAGGTTACGAAAGGAGTTACAAGTTGCGGAATTATTTCTTGAATGCCTGCGTCATCAAGGCAAATAACATTGCATCCATAAAATGGAATCTGGCTCATGAATTGCAAAAAAGTGTTTTTAATGTCGGTAAAATCTTTGTAGGTTTCCAGGTGTTCAAGATCGATATTGGTCACGATGGAAAAAGTTTTAGGAAGTTGCAAAAACGACCGATCGCTTTCATCAGCTTCAGCCACCAGCAAAGGTCCGTTGCCACTGACCGCATTGGTGCCAATGCAGTGAATATGGCCACCAACGATTATGGTTGGGTCGAGCTTTGCCTGCAGTAAAAGATGAGCCAGAAGAGACGATGTCGTGGTTTTGCCATGAGATCCTGCAACGGCAATTGAGTATTTAGTGCGCATGATCTCTGCCAGCATGGTTGCGCGCAGGATAACGGGAATTGCACGATCACGGGCAGCTATAATTTCAGGATGAGTTTTTAAAACAGCAGACGTATGGACTAAAGTGTCAATTGACGGGTCGCTGCAGATTTGATGTTGATGATGAGGAGCAATGATGGCGCCAAGGTCCAAAAGTTCTTTGACTGCCGATTGATCGATAAGGCTATCACATCCTGAGACGCGGTAGCCTTGCTTGATCAATATTTTTGCGATGCCGCTCATGCCGATGCCGCCAATGCCCATGAAGTGAATGTGTTCATTTTTTTTGTACATGATTGTTTTCATCACCAACTATTTGTATCTATGTTCATGAGAATTATTGTAGCATCTTGCGGCAAAAAGTTTAGAAAAAGTTAAAGCGTTTGTTTAAACTTTAAGAGCTGAGCTTTAAGAATTGATAATTTTTCTTTGCAGTCACACTCTACAGGTACTTGCATGATTACTTGTGAGGCGATAACGTTACGAGCTTTTTTCATATTCAAAAGTTCTTTTTTTGCTCCAGCCAGCGTGTATTTCTTTTGATACAAAAGCTCTTTGACCGCTAAAAATGTTTGAAAGTCTTTTTCTTGGTAAAACCGTTGTCCGCCCTGGGATCTTTGTGGTTTTATCTCAAGTTCTTTTTCCCAAAATCGTATGACAAATCTTTCAATATTGAGTGACTTTGCTAGCTCGCCGATGCGGTATTGACGTTTAGACATTTTCATAAAATAGCTCCTTTTTAACCCTTTAATTCTCTGGCTTAATCATCTGATCTTTGTTAAGCTTGTCAGCAACAGTTTAGCATTTAATATTCTTTTTTTTACATTTTTATAAGGTATTGTCTATGATTTTTGCAGAAATGATGTATCAAGCACTCCTCTGTACCGGTTATTATTTAGTTTTTACCATTCTTTTTAACAAGTTTGTTTTTAAAAATCGTGAGAACATTCTTCCTTCTCCGCTCAATGTAGGATTCATTTTTATAGGTTGGCTGTGTTTTCAGTATTTTATGGGCACACCAGCTCCAAAACCAGAAATTGCACAGGAAGTGCAAGCTGTAGCATGTGCTTCAGGACAAAAGTTTATGGCTCCTGAAGAATTAGCAAAAATTCAAAAACCTTTAAATCTTGAAATCAATTTCGCTATGCAAGAGACAGCTGAGCCTGTTTTGACATCAATCAAAACTGATTTAGCACACTATGTATTTTCTTCAAAAGGCGCTGTTTTAGAGTCTATGGACTTTTTGTGGCAAGATGACGCAAAAAATGTTGCGATGTTGCCAGGCAATGCTCAGTGCTTCTTGCTCGGACTGCACGATGTAACTCCTATGGATTATAACTTTGTTCGATCATACGATCTTGAAGAGCCAAAGGCTGTGGCTGTTGAGTATCAAGCTAGATCTGATGCTGGCATGCTTACCAAAACGTTTGTGGTTCATAAAGAAACGTATCAAGTTGATGTAAAAGTTTCGATGGATTATCGTAAACCGTCAGATCAAAATGTTGAGCAAGTTCGCTTATTCTTTCCTATGACCGTTCTGCCAGAAGAGCTTAAAGGCGTGGTTAATGCTCCTTCGAGCAATGATGAAATTAAAATGCAAGATGTTACGCTTGAAAAATCTGACACATTTCAACAATTTTGGTTTGAACCAAAAGTCTTTGGTTTTTCTCAAAAGTTTTTAGTTCAAGTATGCTTTGCAGCATCACCAGGAGCAACTGTTCGAGCTTACTTTAAAAAGCAGGGTGATAAAAATTACCAAGCGATTTTAGAGTCGCAGCCGTTGCAGCACAATTCAGAAATTTCATGGTCGTTTTACATGGGACCTAAGACAGCTGAGTCAATGAAAGCTGTCGCTCCTTTCCTTACTGGCTTGATTCAATATGGCTTCTTAAATCCGATTTCTAAGCCCTTGTTCAATCTTTTAGTGTACTTGAAAGAGCAATGCGGAAACTACGGACTTGCGATAATCCTGCTATCACTTTTAATAAAGCTTTTAATGCTGCCATTTACTCTAAAGGGTGAAAAAGGCTTGAAGCAGCAAGCAGAGTTTGAGAAAAAACGGGCTTATCTTCAGCAAAAATTTAAACATGACAAAGCAGCTTTAGACCAAGCGAATGCTGAACTAATTCAAAAACATGGTCTTCCTATTTTTTCAAGTTGTTTACCAATGCTTTTAAATATTCCGGTATTTATAGCTCTTAATAAAGTTCTAACGAGTTCAATTGAGCTGCATGGCGCATCCTTTTTATGGATTCCAGATCTTTCTTCAGCAGATCCATTCTATGTTTTATCTATCTTGATAGGCCTTGGCATGGTGCTTACACCTGTGGCAAATCAAGGTCCTCGACAAATGGCTTCTCGTTTTGGCATGGCGCTTTTATTTGGCGCATTCACAGCGTATTTAGCTGCTGGACTCGCAATGTTTATCGCATTGAACACTTTGTTTGGTGTGGCGCAATCGTATGCAATTCGTAATATAGGCTGGTTGTCTCGACGATTGGCGTAACCCGCTGTTGTCGCTGACTTTGGAGAGTGAGAGAAGCATGATTGATAGATTACCAACAGTAAAAAAACTGATGAGACATTTGCAGCAAGTCCCATTTCTTGCTTCAAAAAATATGTACCGAGTAACGTCTTATTTTTTGCAGCTTGATGATGAGCGAATTGAGCAATTTTGCAGAGCTTTAAAAGAGGCAAAAGCCCGCGTGGTGCTCTGCCAGGCGTGCTTTGTGTGGCAAGAGCAAAACGAGCAATGTTCTTTTTGTTTTGATAAAAGTCGCGATTCATCAATTATTTGCGTTGTCGAAACTTGGCATGAGCTTTTAGTCATTGAACGAACAGAAGCATTTCGTGGTTTGTATCATGTGCTTGGCGGTGTCATTTCTCCTCTTGAAGGCGTTGGTCCAAAAGACTTAAAAATAGAAGAGTTGGTTGCACGCGTGACCAGTGGGGTGGTCGAGTTGGTTTTTGCCATGAACCAAACTCCTGAAGGAGAAGCTACGGTAGCTTTTATTGCGCGTAAGCTGCATGGTAAAACGGTTAAGGTTTCATGTCTGGCAAAGGGAATTCCAATCGGTTCAAACTTGGAATTCGTAGATCGTTTAACTGTTGGAAAAGCTTTGGCAGATCGTAAATTATTTTAAATAAGCTTAATTCATAAAAATAATAAACTTTGAGGTTGGATATGTTTGGTGACATGGTCAAAATTATGACTGACGCAAGCGGACAAGATAAATCTGATAAATTCACTATGCGTCGCACAAAATTACTAGAATTAATTGCTCAAGAGTACCCAGAAAAAGCTGGAACGGTCTTTCTGTTCGCACCTTTTGAAGGCGATCATGAGATCTTTTTGCAAGATAGTAGTTTTTACTATTTTTCGGGAATTTCTGAGCCGGCATCAGTTCTTTCTTTCGATGTACACAATGGAACCTGTTTGCATGTGCCAGATTTTGGTGATTTTCGTGCAAAATGGGTTCATAGCGTTGATGAGATCAATGATCGAACGATTGCTAGCTTTGGAATAGACCAGTTGAAAACAACTGGAAATAAAATTGCTGGGTACAGCGTTGATCCTTATTTTTCACCTGATGATTATAAAAAAATAATTGAACAGCTGCGTGAAATGGTAGCAAAAAAGCATACTATTTTCACATTGTATCCTGCTCATGGTCGATTAAATGCTTCAGTAAAAATGATTGTTGATCGATTGAGCCTGTTTGTTCCAGGGCTTGCTGGGCACGTTATTGATATTTCTCCTTTTGTAGCAGTGCTTCGCAGAAAAAAAGATATTTCAGAAATTGAAGAGCTTTACCAAGCTATCGAAATTACCAATGCGGCATTTCAGGCAGCATCCCATGTGATTAAACCTGGGGCTCGTGAAGCTGAAGTTCAGGCGGCTATGGAATATATATTTATCGAAAACGGAGCACGCAATGCTTATCCTGCAATTGTTGCTAGTGGCAAACAAGCGACCATTTTGCATTACAACACGAACAGAGCAACCCTGCAAAAAGGTGAGTTGGTTCTGATTGATGCTGGTGCGATGCATAACCATTATTGCGCAGATATTACCCGAGCTTTCCCTGTTTCTGGAAAATTTGATAAGCAGCAGCGCATGCTGTATGAAATTGTACTAGAAACTCAACAACATGTGGCCGAGCAAGTTCGTCCTGGCATGTGGCTATCAAATCCTCAGGAGCAAGAAGCTTCGTTGCAGCACATTGCTGTCAACTTTTTAAAGAAAAGTGGCTATGACCAATATTTTATTCATGGCATTGGACATTATTTAGGACTTGATGTTCATGACGTTGGTTCTCGGGCAACACCACTTCAAGAAGGTGATGTCATAACTATCGAGCCTGGCATCTATATTCCGGATAAGTCGACTGGCATTCGCATTGAAGATAATTATTGGGTTGTAAAAGATAGTGAGCCAGTATGTTTGAGCGAAGATATTGCAAAATCAGTATCTGAAATCGAAGAGATGGTCAGGCAGAGTTTTGGACGTTAAGTAATTTTATTGCTTAAGAACTTGTTTTCAAGTTGACCTTGAATTAGTTTTACGATACCCTATACATTATCGTTTTACATTTTCTTAAGATATAAAATTACGCAAAAAAGTTTTTTTTAAATTTAATCATCAAGTAAGGTTTTACCATGGATATGAACAAAGCATTTTTTCTCAGAAAAGAAGATGCGAATCCTCAATGGCGTTTAATCGACGCAAAGGGAAAAGTATTAGGCCGCTTAGCTACTGAAGTTGCAGACATTTTGCGCGGTAAAGATCGCCCAGAATTCACGCATCACACAGACAGTGGTGACTATGTAGTGATCATCAATGCAGCTCATATAGTACTTACTGGTAACAAGCTTGACGGTAAAGAATATGTTACCTACAGTGGCTACCAAGGTGGTAAAAAAGTTAAAACTGCTCGTGAAATGATGAGAAAAACACCTGAAAAAGTATTTGAATTAGCTGTAAAAAGAATGCTTCCAAATACAAACAAAAGCTCATTGAGCCGTTCAATTTTGAAAAAGTTAAAAGTATACGCACAAAATGAGCATCCACATAAAGCTCAAATTGAAACAGCAGCGTAAGAATTCCTCAACAGTTTGTTGAAGTTACAATAAAAAAGCCCCTTGAAAAAGGGGCTTTTTTGATGACCAGTTTTTGAGTTATTCTTTGCTTATCTTAAAAGACAAGGTTATAAAGATCCCGAATCGTAAAGAGGACAAGAAGTCCGATTGCAAGAACCCATGAGCTTACGCCAATGTAGTGACGGACTCTTTCCGAAAGTTCTTTGCGAGTTATTGCTTCAATGGTGAAAATAACAAACTGTCCACCATCAAAAATTGGCAACGGTAGTAGATTCATAAATCCAAGGTTGATGCTGATGATTGCCAAAAGGAACAGAAGGGATGAAAATCCTTTTTGAGCGCTTTTGCTGCTTACGGCAACTGCCATGAGCGGACCAACGAGTCCTTTTGTGTTGCGAGCATAAACCATATCTTTGAGCCCTTTAACGATAGCAGACAAGTAAAAACCAGTTGCTACGTAGGCTTGTATTATTGAATTCTTGAGCGACAATGCTGGTTTTGGTTGAAATGCTATATCAAGCTGTCTTGCTATTGAAGGCGAAGTTTTTATTCCTTTAAGATGAAGAGTCATTTCCATTGTTTGACCTGAACGGTTAATTTCAGCCGGAATATCTGTAGCGTTGAGAGCTACTTGCTCAGCTACGATTTTTCGAGCAATTGCCACGTCACCATGGATCTTTTCATGGTTGAGTGAAATGATTAGGTCGTTTTTTTCTAAGAGATTAGCATTGATCGACTGCGCAGGGATTGTTGAAACGATTGCTGTGTTGACTTCGTAAGGAGCCGCACCAGAATCAGGCATTCCTGTGAAAAACAGGCCTACAAACAAGACATAAGTCAGTATAAAGTTAAAAAGGATCCCTCCAAGCATCATAAGGACTTTTTGATAGTATGGGATTTGGTTAAATCCTAAAGAGCCGTTGATACCTTTTTCGGACGCTACTTCAACATAGCCACCAATAGGCCCAGCTGAAATGCAAAAATTTGTATCACCAATTTTTTTTGAATACAGAATTTTACCGATTCCAATAGAAAAGGTTGGGGTGTAGACGTTAAATAGCTTACAGAAAATATAATGGCCAAATTCATGAAATACGATGATAAACGAGATGCCAATAAGGCTGAGGAAAATTGATGAAATTTGGGACAAGACTGCTGCTATCATAAGGACCCTACGGTAAAAATAGTGTTATGAAAATACGAAATTAGTAAAAAATGAATGGTACCAAACTAGCATGTTGCCAGAAACAAGTCTACGTCAAAATATCGAGATATGGTTGCTGCAAATAGGATTTTTTAATTTTCTTGAAAAAAGTTGCAAAGAGTTTATAATTGAAATATGCAAAAAGTTTATTTGTAACGTCATATTAATGATATACACAGTCCACTTTAAGCAATACGTAATCTAACAGTCACTATAACTTTACTTTGTTATAATAAGGTTTTTATATGCCTACAATTAATCAGCTTGTTCGTTTAGGCCGCAAAAAAATTGTCAACAAGACAAAAAGCGGTGCTTTAAAACGATGTCCTCAGGTTCGCGGTGTTTGTACTCGAGTATTTACAACGACGCCAAAAAAACCAAACTCAGCACTTCGAAAAGTTGCTCGTGTTAAGCTTTCAAATGGAATGGAAGTCACGGCATACATTCCTGGCGAAGGCCATAACCTTCAAGAACACTCAATGGTTCTTTTAAGAGGTGGTCGCGTTAAGGATTTACCGGGTGTGAAATATCATATTGTTCGCGGAGCTCTGGATACAGCTGGAGTTACAGGTAGAAAGCAGTCTCGATCTAAGTATGGTACAAAAAGACCTAAAGCGTCGTAAATAAAGGAATTGATCTATGCCAAGAAAGAAAAAAAATATTATACGACGTGATGTTGGGGTTGATCCTATTTATCAGTCAGAGCTGTTGCAACGATTTATAAACATTGTTATGTGGCGTGGTAAAAAAAACGTTGCTCGTAAAATTGTATATGATGCGCTTGATGTTTTAGAGCAAAAGTTCGGAAACAAAGAAAAAGCGCTTTCTGCTTTTCACAAAGCTTTTAATAACATTGTACCTCTTATTGAAGTTCGCTCTCGACGAGTTGGTGGCAGTGTCTACCAAATTCCAAGAGAAGTTGGAGAAGCGCGTGGTCGTTCTTTAACTTTGCGTTGGCTTATTGAAGCTGCTGCTGAACGTTCAGACAAATCTATGGGACTGCGCATTGGCAGTGAGCTTTTAGATGCGTATGAAGAACGTGGCGGAGCTTTTAAAAAGAAACTTGATGTACACAAGATGGCAGAAGCAAATCGCGCATTTTCACATTACGCTTGGTAGGGTTATATGAGCTATACATTAGATAAGTATCGAAACATAGGGATCGCAGCTCACATTGATGCTGGGAAAACAACTGTTACAGAGCGTATTCTTTTTTATACTGGTATTTCACATAAAATCGGTGAAGTTCATGAAGGCGCTGCTATCATGGATTGGATGGAGCAAGAACAAGAACGTGGAATTACAATTCAATCTGCGGCAACAACATGTTTTTGGAAAAGTTGCCAAATCAACATTATTGATACTCCGGGTCACGTAGATTTTACTATTGAAGTAGGACGATCTTTACGTGTTCTTGATGGAGTTGTGAGTGTGTTCTGTGGTGTTGCTGGTGTTCAGCCTCAATCAGAGACTGTGTGGAACCAAGCGAATCGCTATGACGTTCCAGCAATTATCTTTATTAATAAATTAGATCGTATTGGTGCTGATTATTTTGCAGCTATCGAAGACATTAATACTAAGTTGGCGGTTGGTCGTGCAGTTGCTATGCAAATTCCTTTGGGTGAGTCAGAAAGCTTTAGTGGCTTGATTGATGTGCTTACTGGAAAAATGATTCGTTTTTATAACGATGATCGTGATATGCAAAAAGATGTTGCGTTTGAAGATGCTCCTGCTGAGTATGCTGATCAAATTAAATCAATGTACGCAACGATTGTTGAAAAAGCTTCTGAAGCTGATGAAGTATTGGGCGAAAAGTTTTTAAACGAACAGCCGATTTCTCTTGAAGAATTAAGACAGGGTATTAGAAATGGCGTTGTAAAGCGTCAATTGTTTCCTGCTTTTTGTGGATCAGCGTTTAAAAACAAAGGTGTTCATTTACTGCTTGATGCAGTTGTTGATTTCTTACCGTCGCCTTTAGATGTTCCTGCAATTAAAGGGATTGATGTTAAAACAGGTTTAGAAGTAGAAAGACGTTCTTCTGATAAAGAACCGTTTTCTGCTCTTGCGTTTAAAATCATGACTGATCCTTTTGTAGGTGTTTTAACTTTTACACGTATTTATTCGGGTGTTTTAAAGTCCGGCTCGTACGTGTACAATGCATCTAAAGAAACAAAAGAGCGCGTAAGTAGACTTTTAAGAATGCACGCAAATAAACGCGAAGAGATTAAAGAAGCTTCTGCTGGAGATATCGTTGCGGTTGTTGGTATTAAGGAAATTAATACTGGTGATACTTTGTGTGACGAAGCGCATCCAGTGTTGCTTGAGTCAATTGATATTCCAGTACCAGTTATTTCAACATCTGTTGAGCCAAAAACAAAAGCAGATTATGAAAAAATGGTTATTGCTTTGAAAAAAATGAATCAAGAAGATCCTTCGTTTAATTTCACATACAACCACGAAACCGGTCAAACGGAAATTGCTGGTATGGGTGAATTGCACTTAGAGATCGTGGTTGATCGTTTGAAGCGTGAGCATAAAGTTGAAGTTGAGCAAGGTAAGCTTCGAGTTGCTTACAAGGAAACCATTCAAAAAACGGTTGATGCTGAAGGAAAATTCATCAAGCAATCCGGTGGTAAGGGTCAGTATGGACACGTGTGGTTGAAATTAGAACCATTAGATCGTGGCGCTGGTTATGAATTTAAAAATGGAACTACTGGTGGATCTATTCCAAGAGAATATATTCCAGCAGTTGAAAAAGGTATGGCTGAAGCTATTACATCTGGAATCTTAACAGGAAGTCCTGTTGTTGATCTTCGCGTAACTGTTTATGATGGATCATATCATGATGTTGACTCATCTGAGATCGCATTTAAAATGGCTGCAAAAATGGGTTTTCGTGAGGGTATGGCTCAGGCGCTACCGGTTCTTTTAGAGCCAATCATGAAAGTTGAAGTAGATACTCCGGATGAGTACATGGGTGACGTTATGGGTGACCTTAACGCGCGACGTGGCAGAATTTCGGGGACGGAAACTAAGGGTTCTATACAGATTGTTAAAGCAGAAGTTCCTCTTGGAAAAATGTTTGGATATTCGACTGAGTTACGATCTATGTCCAAAGGTCGTGCAAGTTATACGATGGCATTTGAATGTTATCGCGAAGTTTCAAAAAGTGTCCAAGATGAAATTGTAGCTGCTGCAAAGAAATAAATAGGTTTAATTAATAAAAGTGTGTTTCAGGAGAAATTATGGCAAAAGATACATTTGTTCGTAGTAAACCGCACGTAAACGTTGGTACTATCGGTCACGTTGATCATGGTAAAACAACTTTGACTGCGGCGATTACTACAGTATTGGCAAAAAAAGGTTGGGCAAAAGCAAGAGCTTTTGGTGAGATTGATAATGCGCCAGAAGAAAAAGCGCGTGGTATTACGATTGCAACTTCACACGTTGAGTATGAAACAGCAAATCGTCATTATGCACACGTTGACTGTCCTGGGCACGCTGACTATGTGAAAAACATGATCACTGGTGCTGCTCAAATGGATGGAGCTATTTTGGTAGTTTCTGCGGCAGATGGACCTATGCCTCAAACTCGTGAACACATTCTTCTTGCTAAAAACGTTAACGTTCCTTCACTCGTTGTTTTCTTGAATAAAGTTGACATGGTAGATGATTTAGAAATGGTTGACATGGTAGAAGAAGAAATCAGAGAATTGTTAACAAAATATGATTTCCCTGGTGCTACAACTCCTATCATTAGAGGATCTGCTCTTAAAGCCCTTCAAGGCGATACAGGCGATCTTGGTTCTCAGTCTATCGAAAGATTGATGGAAGCTGTTGATAATTATATTCCACTTCCAAAACGTGATGTTGATAAACCTTTCTTAATGCCTGTTGAAGGTGTTTTTTCTATTGCTGGTCGTGGTACTGTTGCAACTGGAAGAATTGAAAAAGGTAAAGTCAAAATTGGTGAAGCTGTTCAATTAGTTGGTCTAAATGAAAAAGCTATTGACACAACTGTCACTGGTATTGAAATGTTTAAAAAAGAACTCACAGAAGGTCAAGCTGGTGATAACGCTGGTCTCCTTTTACGTGGTGTTAAAAAAGAAGATATTGTACGTGGTATGGTTATTGCTAAACCAGGTTCTATTACTCCACATAAAAAATTCAGAGGTCAAGTTTATATCTTGAGCAAAGAAGAAGGTGGACGACACAGTTCATTCTTTAGTAACTATCGCCCTCAGTTCTATTTTAGAACAACTGACGTAACTGGTGTTGTTACATTGCCTGCTGGGCGTGAAATGGTAATGCCAGGTGACAACGTTGTTTTAGACATTGAACTTATTTCTCCAATTGCGATGGAAAAAGATTTACGATTCGCGATCAGAGAAGGTGGAAGAACTGTTGGATCTGGAATCGTTACAGAAATTATTTCGTAATTGAGATTGGAAGATAGATGAAAAAACAGAAAATTAGATTAACATTAAAATCTTACGATCATCAATTGCTTGATAAAGCAGTAAAAGAAATTGCTATGACGGCTAAAAAAACAGGAACCGACCTTGTCGGTCCTGTTCCTTTACCAAATAAAAAGCGATGTTTTACTGTGTTGCGTTCTCCGCATATCGATAAAAAATCTCGTGAGCAATTTGAAATTATTACACACAAGCGGATTTTAGAAATGATTTCACCGTCAGACCAGACTATGGCTGCATTGATGAAGCTGAATATTTCTGCTGGTGTTGATGTTGAAATTAAGTAAAACAAAGGGTTATTATGGTTAATGGTTTTTGGGGCCGCAAGGTAGGAATGACTCAGGTCTTTTCTGAAGACAATAAAGTCGTCCCAGTAACCGCTGTTGATGCTTCTGGATGGGTTGTTTCTCAAATTAAAACCCATGCAAAAGATGGATATAATGCAATTCAGGTTGCATATATTCGTGAAAAGCATCAAAGTGCACAATTTCATGAAGATTGGCTCAAACAAAAATCAAAGCATTTTCGTTGGGTGAAAGAAATTCTAGTTGATCTAGTATCGGACGATATCTTAGTCGGTCAGTCATTTGATCTTTCAACAATTGTGAAAGCAAAAGATATTGTTAACGTTATGGGAACAACAAAAGGTTGTGGCTTTGCGGGTGTAATGCGTCGACATAAATTTACAGGCGGCGTGGCAAGTCATGGTTCAATGTTGGGAAGACGACCGGGAAGTATCAGCTTCATGCGTTCACAAGGGAAAGTTATCAAAGGTAAAAAGATGGCTGGTCATATGGGTGTAACGCGTAAAACAGTAAGAGGCCTTGAAGTTGTACAAGTTGTACCTCAAGATAATCTTATTCTGATTAAGGGTGCTATGGCTGGAAAGCCTGGTGACTTAGTATACGTTCGTAAGAATGGGTAAACGATGAATAAGCAAATTGATAAAAAAATGAATTCAAATGATACAAACCAGGTAGCAAGTTCTCTTACTCAAATCTCTGTTCAGGATCTAGGTCTTGTTGTTGAGCATAATGCAGAAGTGAGCTATGCGGTATGGGTTCGAGCATTAATGCAAAATTGGCGCCAAGGAACTGTTGGCTGCAAATCACGTGGTGAAATTTCGTTTTCAAATAAAAAACCTTGGAAACAAAAAGGAACCGGACGTGCTCGTGCTGGTAGCGCACGATCTCCGTTATGGAGAAGTGGTGGCGTTATCTTTGGTCCGCAACCTCGCGTTAGAAGTTTGAAAATTAACAAAAAGAACAAAAGCCAAGTACTTTCAGCGTGTATGGCGTCGTATGCAAACAAAGGCAATTTATTTGCTTTTGATTGGACATTGCCTGGAGAAAAACCTTCAACGGCATTAGCTCATAAAGCATTTTCAAATGCTGGTTTGATCGACAAAAAAGTAACGCTGTTTTTACATCGAGAAGATTTTACACATTGGGCATCAATGAACAATTTGGACTATGTCCAAGTGTTAAGCTTTGATGATGTCAATGCGTATGAACTTACTTTAGGAAATTGCATCATTGTGTTGCAAAAAGACGTTGGCATGTTTAAAGATATGGTGACAAAATGGAATTAAGCATCTTTAATATTATTGTTGGACCGGTAGTTTCTAACAAAGCATACCGATTACATCAAACATTGAAAAAAATCACATTAGAAGTGCATCCAGAAGCTAATAAATCATTAATCGCACAAGCTATGCATAAACTTTTCAACGTTGAAGTTGAATCTGTAAATGTTATAGTTCGTAAAGGAAAACGTAAGCTTTCCAAAACGAAAAATGTAAGTTTTGATAATTTGAGAAAAGTTGCAGTCATAACTCTTAAAAAAGGTCATGAATTGAATCTTTTTGGTGATGCAGCTATGTCGGTTGGGCATGAAAATGCAGAGAAGTTGCAAGGTTCTGCTTCTCGCTTAAATGAAAACAGTTAAGGATTTTGTATGGCAATTGTTGCGAGAAAACCAAGAAACGCTTCTTTACGATTTCAAACATTCATTGATACGTCTCATCTATCAAAAGAAAAGCCTTTAAAAAGTCTTACTTTTGGATTGCGTAAAAAGGGTGGAAGAAATGCTTATGGTCGAATTACGGTTCGTCATAGAGGTGGTGGTGCAGATAAGAAGTATAGAATAATTGATTTTCAACGATCTGTACGCGATGTAGAAGGAATTATTCAATCACTTGAGTATGATCCAAATCGTAACGTGCATCTTGGATTAGTTTTTTATAAAAATGGAGATAAACGTTATATCTTGCTACCAGAGACTTTGAAAGAAGGCAGCTCTGTTATTGCGGGTGCAAACGTTGAGCCGAAGGTTGGTAATTGCTTACCTATTCGTCGTATTCCTGCTGGATTTTTTATCCACAATATTGAAATCAGACCAAATTCTGGCGGAAAACTTGCGCGTAGCGCAGGAACATCAGCTCAGATTATTGCAAAAGATGAAAATTTTGCGACGTTGAAAATGCCTTCAAACGAAGTTCGTATGTTGAACTTAGATTGTTGGGCTACGGTTGGAGTTCTCGGAAACGCTGATTACAAGAATATTTCTTGGGGTAAAGCTGGACGAACTCGCCAACTTGGATGGAGACCTTCAGTTCGTGGTATGGCTATGAACCCTGTTGATCACCCACATGGTGGTGGTGAAGGAAGATCGAAATCTGGTTCTCATCCGGTTACTCCTTGGGGTAAAGGATGTAAGGGAACAAGAACTCGTCGTAAAAAAGATGTGTTAATTATTAGAAGACGTAAGTAAGGTCTTCAAAAATACGTGGAAGTGAGCTATGGCTAGATCGGCAAAAAAAGGTCCTTTTGTGGACCCTTCAGTTATGAAAAAAGTCGAAAAGGTAAAAGAAAGTTCTAAGCGTGAAGTTATTAAAACTTGGTCGCGAAGAAGCACTATTTTGCCAGAATTTGTTGGGCTGACATTTGCAGTGCACAATGGCAAAAAATTTGTTGAAGTATTGGTAAGCGAAAACATGGTTGGGCATCATTTAGGTGAGTTTGCGCCAACTAGAACATTTAAAATGCATAGTGGACAACGTCAAACAAGTACGCCTTCAAAATCGTAATGGATGTTTTTCTTGAGTTGCTGCTGCATTTTGTTAAAATAATAGTATGATTAATAAATGGGTAAGACATGGATTTTAAAGCGTCGGCAAAATTTATCAAACGATCACCGTATAAATTGCGACCAATTGTAGATGTTATACGTGGAAAAAATGCTCAATATGCATTGGGCTGGTTAAAAGTATACGGACTTAAAAAATCGTTACCTGTAACAAAGCTTCTTGAATCTGCTATTGCAAATGCGCGCAATAAGCAAGAAGATATCGGTCCTAAAGACTTAAGAATTGAAGAAGTTCGTGTCGATCAGGGGCCAGCTTATAAATATTTTAAACCGTCTGCAATGGGACGCTCTATGGTTTTGAGAAAAAGATTAAGCCATATCAGCATTATATTGAAGCGTATAGACGTTGAAAAAAAATAAACAGATTGATTAAGAGGAAAACTTTATGGGTCAAAAGGTTAATCCGATAGGATTTCGCGTCGGAGTTTATAGAGACTGGGATGCTCAGTGGTTTCCGAGAAGTTCCGTAAAAGGATCTTATGCTAAAGAACTTCGTGATGATTTAATAATTAGAAAATATTTAGAAAAAAGTCTTAGTAAGGCTGAAGTAGCAAGAATTGAAATCAAAAAAACTGGCGGAGTCGTCAAAGTTATTGTTCATTCTGCTCGTCCTGGTATTGTTATCGGGAAAAAAGGTCAAGAAGTTGATACTTTAAGAAAAAATTTAGCAAGCATGCTTCAAGTGAGTGGTGTTGATATTTCTGTTGAAGAAGTAAGAACTCCAGAGCTTGACGCTGTTTTAGTAGCAAAAAGTATAGCAAGTCAACTTGAACAACGTGCAAATTTTAAAAAGCTTATGAAAAAAGCTACGACATCAGCTATGAGAGCTGGTGCTCGAGGGATTAAAATTTGCTGTAAGGGTCGTTTGAACGGAGCTGAAATTGCTCGCGCTGAATGGTCAAGAGTTGGATCTGTACCTCTCCATACGCTTCGTGCTGATATTAGTTATGGATATGCTCGATCATATACCGTAATGGGAGTTATTGGGGTCAAAGTTTGGATCTGTGTTGGCGAATACCAAACAAAATAAAACAGAAAGAATAAGCCATGTTGATGCCCAAAAAAGTAAAATTTAGAAAATCACACCGCGGAAGAATGACCGGTATTTCTAAGGGAGCTCGTACAGTTGCGTTCGGAGAATTTGGTCTAGAAGCTGTTGAGCCAGTTTGGTTAACAGCTCAACAAATTGAATCTGTGCGCGTTACCGTTGCTCGTAGAATAAAAAAGGTTGGAAAATTCTTTTTAAGAGTGTTCCCTGACAAACCTGTCAGTAAAAAGCCAATTGAAACTCGTATGGGTAAGGGTAAAGGGAATCCAGAGTTTTGGGTTGCTGTAGTAAAGCGCGGACGAGTTATTTGTGAACTTGGCGATGTAGATGAAGCAACGGCAAAAGAAATTTTTAGAATGGCTTCTTATAAACTTCCAATGAAAACAAAGTTTGTAAGAAAGGAAGTTTAATCATGCAAAAGAATATAAAAAACGAATTAAAACAAATGGCTGCAGAGTCATTAAAAATTCGAGCAGAAGAAATACGCAAAGAAATGTTTTTATTGAGAATGAAAAAGTTTTCAACTCCTGAAAAAAACACAGCTCTTGCAAGAAGTTTACGTAGAAGCTTAGCTTGTGCGTTAACATTCTTAAGACAAAAGGAATTACATGGCGACCAGTAATAAAAAGTTTTTGAGCGGAGTTGTAATCTCTGACAAAATGAATAAAACAATCGTTGTTTCTTATGAACGAGCATTCAAACATGAGAAATTTCAAAAAATTGTTAGAACTGTCAAAAATTACAAAGTACACGATCCAGAAGAAGTAGCAAAAATTGGAGACCGTGTAGAGTTTTTTGAAGGCGCTCCTAAGTCGAAAACAAAATATATGTATCTACACCGAGTTATTAGTTAAGGTAAACGCATGATACAAAAAGAATCCTTTTTAAAGGTTGCTGATAATTCTGGTGCGAAACTATTGAAATGTTTTCACTTGGTTGGAGGCACTCGCAAAAGATACGCATTTATTGGTGATATCGTGAAATGTTCTGTTAAGGTAGCAATACCGCAAGGCATGGTCAAAAAAGGTGATATCGTCGATGTTATGATCGTTCGAACAAGAAAAGAACTTCGTCGTGCGGATGGAACTTACATACGATTTAGTGAAAACGCTGGGGTTATCTTAAAAGACGGTAAAATGTTAGGAACTCGAATTTTTGGTCCTGTTGCTCGTGAAATTCGTGCAACTGGTCAAGCGAAAATTGTTTCTTCGGCTCCAGAAGTTTTGTAGGGAAACAGATGAAAAATCAATTGAAAAAAAACGACAAAGTTCAGGTAATTACTGGAAAAGATAAAGGAAAAGTAGGCGAAATTCTAGAACTTTGCAAAAAGTTTGGTAGAATTAAAGTTGAAGGCGTGAATATGGTTACCAAGCACGTAAAAGCTCGTCGACAAGGCGATGTTGCTGGAATACAAAAGCGCGAAGCCTTTATCAATGCATCTAACGTTATGCCCGTTGATGTAATGACAGGAAAACCGGTACGAGTTAATAAGATTAAACGGATTTCATAAAATATCCGCAAGGCCAGCAAAGGGAATTTAAAAGTGAATAGTCTCAAAAAAGCTCGATTAGAAGTCTTATACAAAGAAAAGCTTGCTCTTGATTTACATAAAGAGTTAGGTTTGGGGAATGTAATGCAGACTCCTAAGATTTCAAAAATCGTTTTGAACATTGGTGTTAAAGAAGCGGTTGCTGACAGTAAGATTTTGCAAAGTGTTCAAAAAATTTTGACGATGATTGCTGGTCAAGCTGCGGTCAAAACAATTGCGAAAAAATCTATTGCAGGTTTTAAAATTCGAGAAGGTATGCCTCTTGGAGTTATGGTAACTTTAAGAAGACAACGTATGTACGAATTTTTAGACAGATTGATTAATTTGTCGCTACCTATGGTACGAGATTTTAGGGGCGTTTCTGCAAAATTTGATAATTCTGGAAATTATAACCTTGGTATTAAAGAATGGGTTATTTTTCCTGAAGTTGATTATGAAACATCAAGCAAAGTATTTGGTTTAAATATTTCAATTGAAACGACCACAAAAGATCCAAAGCATGCATATGCATTATTGAAAAGTTTTGGTATGCCTTTTGTTCAAGAAAGTAAATAGGTAATATATGTCAAAAACGTCTGTCGTAGAACGCGATAAAAAACGAGACCGTCTCGTTGCAAAGTTCAAAGAAAAAAGAAGTGCGTTGAAAAAAATTGTGAGCAACACAAAGGTTTCTCTTGAAGAACGTTTGGCTGCTCAAGCAATACTTACAGATCTTCCAAGAAATTCAAGTCCTGCACGTTTGAAAAAACGTTGTTCGCAAACAGGACGTCCTCGCGGATATATTGGATTTTTCGGTGTTTCTAGGATTGTTTTCAGAGAACTTGCTTCAAACGGGCTTTTGCCTGGTGTGAAAAAAGCAAGCTGGTAAATTTGGTTACGATAAGGGATTAATGTGTCAAAAGATGTAATTGCAGATTTTTTAACGATAGTTCGAAATGGCATTGTAAGGTCAAAATATTCTGTTGAGACTAGCTATTCAAGACTTCGTTATGAAATTGCTCAAATCTTAAAAGAAGAAGGTTTTGTTTTAGATGTTTTGGTAGAAGAACAACTAGAGCAAAAAAATATCAAAATTGTATTGAAGTATGTTGATGGCGAATCGGTGATTCATGAAATCACTCGTATTAGCAAGCCAAGTCGTCGTGTTTATACAGGCATTGATGATGTCAAACCTGTTATTAGTGGTTTAGGCGTAAGCATTTTAACTACTAGTAAGGGTGTTATGACTGCACGAGTTGCAAAGAAGCATCGTGTTGGCGGCGAATTAATTTGTACAATTTGGTAATAAAGGAAACTGTGTATGTCTAAAATTGGTAGAAAACCTATCAGCACTCAAAATGTTGCTGTAACAATAGATGGCCAAATTGTTTCTTACAAGGGAGCAAAAAAATCAGGGACATACTTGTTACCAGATTGTTTACGTGCGAAACTTGAAAATGATTTTCTTAAAATAGAGCTTACAAACCCTCTAGATAAAAAAAATAATAATTTTTGGGGACTTCATAGAGCCTTGCTTTCAAATGAATTAATGGGCTCAGTAGATGAATTCGCTGAAAACGTTGTTATTGTTGGTTTAGGATATAAGGGCGAATTAAAAGGAAATACTATTGTGTTTTCTTTAGGTTACAGCCATAAAATTGACTTTGAATTGCCTGCAGACGTTGCAGTTGTGATTGATAAAACAGGTCAAAAAATAAATATTCGATCAACAAGCAAATTTTTGGTTGGTGACGTTGCTCAACGTATTTGTGCTTTAAGAAGACCTGAGCCCTACAAAGGGACGGGTGTTCGTTTGCAAGATGAGATCATTCATAGAAAAACAGGAAAAAATTAACAAAGATTAATTAAAGATTGCAAAGGACATTTAGGTGAATATTAAGAAAATACAGCAAAAACGTCAACGCAGATCAATGCGTGTGCGTAATGCTTTACGAGCAAAATCAGTACATCCAAGAGTATCTGTTTTCAGAAGTCACAATCATATTTATGCACAATTGATTGATGACAGCATGCAAAAAACAATCGTAGCTTCATCGTCAGCTGCTTTAGCATTAAAAACTAAAACAGAAAAACTTGATAAAACGGCTATAGCAAAATCTGTGGGACTAGACCTTGCTCGCAAAGCGTTAGAAGCAAACGTTAATGTTGCTTGCTTTGATCGAGGAAGCTATTTGTATCACGGTCGCGTCAAATCTTTGGCTGAAGGCCTTAGAGAAGGCGGATTGAAAATATAACATTTAAACGTTGGTATTAAATTATGATAAAAAAACAGATCCAGGAAGAAAAAAGCTCTTTTGAAAAAGCAGTGAGCGTGCGACGTGTTACCAAAGTTACTAAAGGTGGTAAACGTTTTGCATTTTCAGCATTTGTTGTGTCGGGTGACCAACAAGGCAACGTTGGCATAGCAATCGGCAAAGGCAAAGATGTCTCTGCAGCTATCGCAAAAGCAACAGTAAGAGCAAATAAACAACGGATTACAATTCCGATGCGTAACACAACTGTTCCGTACAATGTTGAAGGTTATCATGGAGCATGTAAAGTAGTGATTCGATCTGCCTCTAAAGGTACAGGAATTATTGCTGGTGGTGCGGTTCGTGCGGTAATGGAAGCTCTTGGTATTAAAGATATTTTGACTAAATCAATTGGTTCTTCAAACAATATCAATGTGGTTAAAGCAACTTTAAATGCTTTATCAAAGCTTCGATCTGTAAAACATATTGCTAAATTAAGAGGCAAAACAGTACAGGAAATAACAGGAAAAAACAATGTTGCAGCTGAATAACTTAGTAAAATTAACAGAAAAAAGAAAACGCGTTGGACGCGGTGGTTGTCGCGGTGGAACTTCAGGAAAAGGTCATAAGGGCCAAAAAGCTCGCTCAGGCGGAAGTGTTTCTGCGCGCTTTGAAGGTGGACAAATGCCTTTATCTCGTCGTTTGCCAAAACGCGGATTTAGCAATCACATGTTTAAGCAAGAATTTGATTTGGTAACTCTTGAACAATTAAATCGTCTTTTTGAAGATGGTCAAACAGTAACCAAACAAATGTTGCTTGAAGCAGGATGTGTCAAAAAAGGAATGTTAGTGAAAGTACTGGCAACGGGTGTTTTAGAAAAAAATATCACACTTGTTGTTGACGCATGTAGTCAAACCGCAAAAGAAGCTGTAGAGCGTGTAGGCGGTGCAGTTAAACTCGTTTAGGAGTAGTAAGAACGTGGTTTTATTAAAAAGTTTTCGAAATATCTTTCTAATTTCTGAGCTTCGTAAAAAGATAGCTTTTACGTTGGGTGTTTTAGTCGTTGCTCGCTTAGGAACATATATACCAGTAATTGGTGTTGACGTTCCAAAGCTTTACGAATATATGCAGCAAAAATCAGGAATTGGAGGATTGTTAAGTTATTTTGATATTTTTTCTGGTGGTGCATTAGCTCAATGTACAGTGTTTGCTTTGGGCATCGGGCCCTACATCACTGCTTCAATTATGATGCAAATATTGGGAATGACTCTTCCATCCTTAGAGCAACTGCTTAAAGATGGTGAATATGGTCGTAAAATTCTTAATCAATACACAAGGTATTTGGCTTTAGGCTTAGCAGTTATGCAAAGCATTGGTATGGCAACACTTCTTGAGCATCAAGGATTAGTGCTTATACCTGGATGGTCGTTTCGAATTCTTTTTGTAATGACTTTGACCGCTGGAGCTATGATTGTTATGTGGTTTGGCGATCAGATATCGCTTCATGGAATTGGAAATGGTAGCTCTGTAATTATTTTTGCAGGTATCGTTTCTACTTATCCAACTATGATTTTGAAATTAGTGCACATGGTTAAAGAGGGTAATTTAAATATTATACTTGCGCTTATGGTACTTGTTGCATTTTTATTTATTACTGCAGCAATCATCTTTTTAGAAAAAGGTGAGCGAAAAATTCCTGTTCAGTATGCACGTAGAATTGTTGGTAATCGCGTATATAGCGGCCAAAGCAGCTACATACCGTTTAAAATTAATAGCGCTAACATTATGCCTGTTATTTTCGCAGGAACTATTTTGAAATTTCCACTTGTCATTGGAAGTGCGTTATCCACAAAGTTTCCAATGGTTAATACTGTAATTCAGGCGTTTTATAGCGGACCGTTGTATCATGTTTCAGAATTTTTGTTAATCATCATGTTTTCATTTTTATATACAGCGATCTTGGTTAATCCAACTGAGCTTGCTGAAAACATTAGAAAAAATGGTGGCTTTGTTCCTGGGATGCGTCCTGGAAAACAAACAGCTCAATATTTTGAATATTTGTTGAATAGAATTGGACTTGTTGGTGCCATTTATCTTGGTACTCTGGCAATATTTCCAGCAATTTTACAAAAAGTTTTTGGAGTTCCCTTTGAAATGGGTGGAACTTCAATGCTGATTGTTGTTGGTGTTGCGCTTGAATTATCAAGTCAAGTTGAATCATATTTGATTGAGCGTCGTTACGAAGGATTTTTGTCTAATGGTGGCAGAATGAAACGTGGGGGTGCTCGTTGATAAAAAACAAAATATTTTTGTTTTTTGGTCCACCTGGTTCTGGTAAAGGGTCGCTTTCATCAATGTGCGTAGAGCATTTTGGATGGAAGCATGTATCAACTGGTGATTTGTGCCGAGAACACATAAAACTTGGCACTGCAATTGGAAAGCAAATTAAAACAGCTTCTGAACAAGGTCAATTTGTTTCAGATGAAATCGTTGCAGGTATGGTAGCAGATTGGATAATTGATCAAAAAGAAGTGTCGCAAGACTTTATCTTAGATGGTTTTCCAAGAACGCACAAACAGGCTGAAATGTTAGACCTGTTGATGAAAAAAAAATTACAAAACTTTCAGTTAGTTTTGGTTAAATTGAATATAAATTCAGATCTTTTGGCTGATCGAATTGTAAATCGAGTGTCATGCTCAAATAAAGATTGTGGACAGATTTATTCAACGTCTGCAGTTTCAAAGTCCAGACCAAAGGTATCAATGGTTTGTGATAAATGTGGCAGCGGTCTTGTAAGACGGTCAGATGATAGCATAGAGGCATTGAAATTAAGGTTGCAAGCGTACTATCAACATGAGCAAGAAGTTGTTGATTTTTATATCGATAAAGGCTTGAGCATAGAAATGTTGAATGGTGATCAATCGGTACAAGATGTTTTTGAAGATTTTAAAATAGTGCTCCAAAAATATGATTATTAAAAGCAAACAAGCCCTAGAAAAGATGAGGACAGCGGGTAAATTACTCGCCGATATCTTTGAAAAAATTAATCCAATTATACAAGAAGGTGTATCAACTGCATTCATTGATGCCTGGATTGAGGAAGAATTACTAAAGCGGCAGCTTGTTTCTCAGTCAAAAGGATATAAGGGATATAAGCACGTAAGCTGTATTTCTGTTAATGATGTGGTGGTGCATGGTGTGCCCAGTGCGCAAGTTATTTTACAAAAAGGTGATCTTGTAAAAGTTGACGTATGCGCTGCTTGGCAACTGTACTGTGCTGATATGGCTCGATGTTATATAGTTGGAAATGAGCAAGATGAACACAAAAACCATTTGATAGTTATTGCTCAGCAAGCTTTGGATAAAGGAATAGCTCAAGCGGTTGTTGGAAAACGATTGTATGATATTTCCGCAGCTATCCAAGGGCATGTCGAGCATTACAAATATGGGGTTGTGCGAGATTTTGCAGGTCATGGAATTGGCAGACATATGCATGAAGAACCTGATGTTCCTAACTTTGGAACAGCTGGAACAGGGATGCGATTGCAGGTTGGAATGACTTTTGCAATTGAGCCTATGATTACACAAGGTTCGTATGAAGTGTATGTTGATCGAGATGGCTGGACTGTTAAAACTAAGGATAAAACTTTGGCAGCACACGTAGAAGATACGATACTGATCGGAGAAAATGGTCCTGAGATTTTAACAAGACTGATACAATAAGCGTTACAAAGATATAAGGTTGGTATGAAACAAAAAGATGATGTTGTCCGAATTGATGGGATTGTAAAAGAAACATTGCCGAACGCAATGTTTAAAGTTGAAGTAGAGGGAGGACATATGATTTTAGGGCATGTGTCTGGTAAAATGCGTATGAATTTTATTCGTATTTTGCCTGGTGATAAGGTTGTTTTGGAGCTTTCTCCTTACGATTTAACTCGTGGAAGAATTGTACGTAGAAATAAATAGTTAAATTAATTTTTTTTTGAAAGAAAGCTGTTATAATGAAAGTAAGAACATCAGTAAAAGTAATGTGCGGTGATTGTCGAATTATTCGACGAGAACGAGTTGTAAGAGTAATTTGTAAAAAAAACCCGAAGCACAAACAACGTCAAGGATAAGGGTCGTTTATGGCAAGAATTTCTGGAGTTAATTTACCTCCTCGAAAAAGAATAGAATATGGGCTTACTTATGTTTATGGCATAGGATTAAAATCATCGCAAGATATTTTAACAGCTCTCAGCATTGATTATAGCACAAGAGTAAAAGATCTTTCTGATCAAGAAGTCTTTTCAATTCAAAAAAAAGTTACCGACGAATACACCACTGAAGGTGATTTGCGTAAAGAAGTTCTTATGGCAATCAAAAGACTTCAGGAGATTGGTTCGTATCGTGGCTTGCGACATAAAAAAGGTCTGCCGACACGTGGTCAACGTACGAAAACAAATGCGAGAACAAGAAAAGGTCCTCGTAGAGCAGGTTCTGCAGTTGCAATGAAGAAAAAAGTAACAAAATAATAAGATCTGTTGATTAGGTAAGATAAACTATGGCGTTTAACAAAAAAGTAAAAAAAACGAAGCGACAATTGTCTGCGGCAGTAGCCCATGTTAAGTCTTCATTTAATAACACATTGGTAACAATTACAACACTTGAAGGTGATGTTGTTTTATCAGGTAGTGCGGGAAAATTAGGGTTTAAAGGGTCTCGTAAGGGAACTCCGTTTGCAGCTTCTCAAATAGCAAATGCTCTTTCTAAAGACATGCAAGGTATGGGTATAAAAACCGTAGAAATTAACTTGCAGGGTCCAGGAGCTGGTCGTGATTCAGTCGTTCGAGCATTCCAAAGTTCAGGATTACATGTCTCTGCATTGCGAGATGTAACTCCTCTTCCTCATAATGGAACTCGTCCTCCTAAAAAACGTCGTGTATAAAAGATTAACTTACGAGAACTGGTTGAAATCATATGGTAAATAAACCGAATACAAATTCAAATTCAAGATCAAAAGATCAAAAACCAGCTGGTGCTGGTCAGCAAGGCGAACAAACTGCAAAAAAAAGTTTTAAACGTGTTTCAGAATACGGTCGTCAGCTTCAAGAAAAGCAAAAAGTAAAACAAATGTATGGAATGCGCGAAAAGCAATTCCGTCGTTTTTATCAAGAAGCTTCTGACATGGAAGGCGTTCCTGGGGAAAACTTGTTGAACTTGCTAGAGCGTCGTTTGGACAATGTGGTGTATCGTTTGAAAATGGCAATTTCTTGCAGTCAAGCGCGCCAGATGGTAGTTCATGGACATATCTTGGTTAATGGCATCAGAGTAACAAAGCCATCATACTTCGTATCAATTGGTGATGTTGTAGGCTTACACGCTTCAGTTTTAAATAAAGCAGAATTCTTGGAAACAGTCGTTGATAAGCGTATGAATATTGCTATCAAAGTTCCTGAGTGGTTAGAGCTTGTAAAACAAAATAGAACTGGAAAAGTTTTACGCTATCCAACTAGAAATGATGTACAATATCCTGTGGAAGAACACATGATTGTTGCGTTGTATTCAAAATAAAAAATAAGTTAGTTGTAATGAAACCGAGTTTGAATATGTCAGTTTTGATTAGGGAATAACATGTCGAAATCAACGTATAAGCCACTTACTATGCCAACATTGGGTTGGGAAAAAAAGTCAATGACTCAAGTTTTTGGGAAATTAACTGCTCAGCCATTAGAGTCTGGTTTTGGTATTACTTTAGGTAATGCGCTACGTCGTTCATTGCTAGGGGCAATTGAAGGCTCTGCGGTAACCTCAGTCATTATCAAAGGTGTTAATAATGAATTTTCAACATTGCCTGGAATTGTTGAAGATATCATGCAAATTGTTTTAAACATTAAACAAATTGTAATCAAGAATAAAGAAAACAAACCAGGAACTATGAAATTAGTCATTTCTGGTAATGAAAAAGGCATAGCTACAGTAGCAGACATTGTTTGTGATGAGCACTTAGAATTGATCAACAAAGATCTTGTTATAGCAACGCTTGCAAAAGATGGCGTGCTTGACATTGAATTTTTTGTTGAATCAGGTCGTGGATATCAATTAGCTCAATGGCCTATTGGTACATCTCTTACAGAAGATGGTCGTATGTACCTAGATGCAATGTTCTCTCCTGTGAGCAATGTTGCTTTATATGTTGAAAAGACTCGTGTTGGAAAAGAAATCGATTACGATAAAATCACGCTTGAAATTACAACAAATGGTGCAGAAACTCCTGTTGATGTATTGAATTATGCTGTATCGGTTTTAAGAACACAGCTTGAAAACTTCTTAGTTGATAAAGAAATTCCATTTAATGATATTTCATCTCAAGGCGAAGAAGAATCTTCTTCTCCAAGTGAAGAAATTGATGATAGTGGATTTAAAGATATTCCTGTTGAAGCTCTTTTCAAATCAATTGATGAGTTGGAATTATCAGCTCGTGCGCACAATTGTTTAGCAAACGCTAACATTGCTCGCGTTCTTGATTTAGTGAATGTTTCTGAAGATGAAAGTCTTCGAATCAAAAACTTCGGAAGAAAATCTTTAGATGAAGTTAAAGACGTACTTAGATCATTAGGTTTACGTTTTGGTATGGATATCAAAGAAGAAGTTGCATTAAAAGCATTGAAACGAAAAACTGGAAATAAATAATCACCGTGCCCTGCATCGTAAGTAACGGCGCTTGGGTCATTGTATTTTGGTAAGGAAACGGTCCCATGAGACATTTAAGTAGCAAAAAGAAATTGAACATGAAGTCTTCCTATCGGAAGGCTTATTTGAGAAATCAAGTAATTAATTTGATTAACTATGGTCACATTACGGTATCTCTTGCTGGTGCAAAAGAAATCCGTCGTTTAGCTGAAAAAATGGTAACTATAGCAGCAAAAGGCAATGATTTTAACTCTCGTCGCCGTGCACTGCAATTATTACCGTACAGCGAAGTAGCTCTTGTAAAATTATTTACAGAAGTTGCACCACAGTACGTAACACGCCCAGGCGGTTACACAAGAATTTTACGCCTTGGCCGTCGTGCAAGCGACTCAGCTAATATGGCACGTTTGCAATGGGTTTAAATGCCCCAAGCAGATAATTTTGAAATAATAGTACAAATTCAACAAGCGCTCGACGAAATACAACCCTACATTGAATCACATGGCGGGCGCGTTGAATTGGTAGAATTCAAAGATTCTATCGTTTACGTCAAATTTTACGGGACATGTGTACAATGTCCCCTTTCTTTTTATACCCTCACTTATGGCATTGAACGCCAACTAAAGGCTAAAATTTCAGCCATTTCTCGAGTCGAAGTTGTAGAAGAAGATTAGTCTGTTTTCAATAATGGCTCTCAATGCAGCACCTTGAAAAACCCTTTCTAAAACACCCCCACCCCTGTTGCAGGCCCACTAACCCTGTGTTATAACTAATAGTATGCCGCATTAAAAATTCTAGAAAATATTTAATGAAGCATATTAAAAAAGGTCTGTAGTGATGGAACTGCATTAAAGAAAATGCATAAAATAGTACATATTTATTCAAAACCTAATGAGGGGTTCTATCATGAAAAACAAATTAATGTTCATCGGCTTGTCTGTTATGGCAGCTGGTTCTGTAATGCCATTAGCACCAAAGCTTTATACACATAACTTGACAGGTAAAGCTCTTGCTGCATTTTTGGGCGCAACTACTAAATCTTTAGTTATTACATCACAACCAAATAAAGCCTTAGTTCCTTTATTTACTCCTTTGTTTGGCCGTTATTCACAAGCACAAGCAAAACTTGCACAAGCTGCAGCTGGTTCAACAAATTCTGATGTAATTTTTGGTTCAATGCCAAAGTCAAAAAGTTATTGGAAATCAGCATTTTTTGGGTTGTTTGCAGGCGCAACTACTGTTGGTGCTGTTAAATCTATGAGTTCAACAGACGTAGTTAATCAAGTTACTCCAGAAATATTTACTCCAGTTGTTGAAGAGTCAACTCCTGTAGTAAATAACATTCTTGATACAACTATAGCTGATAATGTATTGTCAACTGTTTCAAGACCTACTCCAGTAACATTGAGCTTTTCTGATAAAGCTAAAGCTTGTGCTGTTTTAGCAGGAACTAAAGTTGCAAACGGTGCTTCTTTCTTAAAGACTAATACTTGGGATAAAAACCTTGGTTACTTCAAACACGATGGTAAAGTAGCTACATCAGCTGCTGTACTAGCAACTGCTGGTTTAACGTATGCTACATACAAAGCTTACAAAAATGGTTCTTTCTCAAAATTGAATCCTTTCGGTAAAGCTGTAGTTGCGCAAGTTGAAGAAGCTCAAGTTGTTGAAGAAGCTCCAGTTGTAATGCACAAACGTGCATTGAACAAAACAAAAACTTGGAATACTAAAACTAGAACATACCAAGTAGCTAAGTAATTCGTAGTTTAGTAATTCAATGCAAGATTTAAAAAAATTGAACATTGATACGAATTAAGATGATTTAAAATATTTAGGACGGTTGAGAAAATTATTCTTAATCGTCCTAAATCCATCTAAAACCATAAAACAATATATAATTGGGGGTTTTTATGAAAAATAAATTAATGTTAATCGGCTTGTCTATTATGACAGCTGACTCTATAGTGCCATCAGTTGGCATGTTTAGTCCAACACTATCTACCTTGGCTGCTCAAGTGAGTGCTGCTGCAGCTAACGTTTATTCTCCTCGTCCAGCATATGCAAATTCGAAATATTATACACTTTGGGCAGGGTCTAATGAATATTTATTCAATGAAAAAAGAGCTGCCTACACTAAGAGTACAGTAAATGTGCATGACGAGGGTTCTTATAATGGTGCTTGGAAAAGTTTTGCACATAATAAACCATCTAAAACATCTAGTGATTTGCCTAAAGCTTTGGTAACTACAATCGCTCCTTATACAGATTCTTATACAAATCTGCGCACAGATATTTATGAAAATTTTAATAAATATGAGAATTCAAATCAAAACTCAAAAAGTTGGTGGAAAAGATTTTTTGCACCATTATTTGTTGGTGCAGCTGTGACGACTAAAACTGTCATTGATTCTAAGGATAAAACTCTAGGAGAAAAAGATACTTATTTAGTTGGTGGTACAGCGGATGTTGATTCTATGAATTCATTTCCAGAAATAGTTACTCCTGCTGCAAATGACATTGTTGATAAAACTATAGCTAACAGTGTATTTTTAATTGATCAAAAACAGCTGGTAGCTCCTTCTAACGTTGGTTCACTATCTTCAAATTCAAGATTTGGTTACTTTGCACACGATGGTAAAATAATTGCAACAGCTGCGGTAGCAGCATTTGCGGGTCTCTCATATGCAACATACAAAGCTTACAAAAATGGTTATTTTTCAAAATTTAATCCTTTTGGTAAAACTGCTGTAGTTGTTGAAACTCCAGTTGCGCAAGAAGTTAAAACTGAGCCAGCACCAGTTGCTCAAGCTCCACAAAAGTTAGCTGTAGCTGCTCAAGCTGTTAAAAATTTAAATTTAGCCGCAAAAAATAAGCGTCGTCCAGCTTTGTGCCCAAACTGTCATGAGATACACTAACGCAAATAGTAGTTATAATAATTAGTGCATGAGATAAGCAATTTAATATAAAGTTAGCAATAACTGAGCATTGTGCGATTTGATATAATTTTAAAAGACATAGGACGAATGAGAAAAATAATTCTTACGTGGCCTATGTCTTTTTTACTGCCTGAATTTTACCCTTGATGCACCACAGATATCATGCTACCTGATCGTTTTTTCTCAACCATAAATTGAACAGGGAACTGTTCCTTCATTTCTTGCAAATGCGATACAATAATGATTTTTGCAAAGTCATCTTGAATTTTATGAATGTTATCCATTATCAGCTGTAGGCCTTCTTCGTCCTGTGAGCCAAATCCTTCATCGATAAAAATAGTTTGAAGCGTCGTGCCCGCGCGACGTGCAAGCAATTTTGAAATGCCAATGCGGAGTGCAAAATCGATACGAAAAGCTTCTCCTCCAGAAAAAAGTTCATAATCTCGTAGGCCGAATTGGTCCGAAATTTTAATATCGAGTGTTTCTCGACAACCACCTTTTTTCAAATCTCGTAAAGACTCAATAAAGATTTGTGTTTGATTATTAGTTAAGCGAGCAAGAACTTGATTTGTTTCATGTTCAATTTCTGGAATTGCTTGTTCAATTAAAAGCGCTTGAATACCATCTTTGCCCAGCGCCTTTGCAATTTCTTGATAATCCATCATTTCTTGCTGAACTAGTTTGATATGTTTAACCAGTTCAAGCAGTTCTTTGTCTAAAGCAATCTGTTTTTGTTGCTTTTGCTCCAATGATCCTTTTTCTATTAAAAAAGTTCGATGTTGCTGGTCAAGCTGTGATTTGTTTTGTTCAAGTTCGTATTCTTCACGCGAAAATTCATGTTTTTGCTGGTCAAGCTGCTGATATGTTTTTAATGTTTCTTCTAGTAGTTCAATTTGATCTGTAATTGCTTGAGCTCGTTTAAACAACTCAAAAAGTTGTGCTTTTTTTTCTGTCTGAAGAGTAATTTTATCAGAGTCTATGCTGTTTGATTCTAAATCTTTTCTAATCAAAAGAAGTTTTTCTTCTGTGTTTTTATGTTCAATTGGATTGTAGGATAATTTTTTACCTTCATCTTCAATTGATTGTAGCCTTGTTTGAGATGTTACAATATCAGGCCCTTGCAGCGCTTGTTGGCGTTTTTCGTAAAGCTTGTCGAGCAAGCTTTTTGTTTGAAAGCATTGCATTGTTAGATCTTGCTGCTCTTTTTCAAGTTCTTGAGCTTTTTTTTCTTGCTCTAATTTTTGTGAAACTAATCTTTCATGTTGTTTCGTCTGTTCAGTTGCTTGCGTTGAAAGATTCATGATGAGTTCATGTTGCTTTTTAAGATCTTGAAGTTGAACTTGTTGCTTTGAGAGCTCAGCTTTTAAGGTTATTGCTTGTTGTTTTACATCAAGCAATAAAGTTTGTGCCTCTGATGACTGCGCTACTAATTTTTCGTGCAGCGTATGTTGATGTTGTGGCGTAAGATTTTGATCGCACAAAGGACAGGTTGGACAGTCCTGAGATGATTTTTTCTCAAGGTCTTGTGTAATTTTTGTGACATGTTGTCTGAGGTACGTACCTTGCGTACATAGGCTTTGGTACAGAGATTTGTTTTGTTCAAAAAGTTCTTCAGTTGCCCGGTAATGTGCTATTTCAGCTTGGTTGCGGGCAATGGTTTGCAGTAGAGCATTATGATCAACCTCAAAGCGTGCAAGCTCTTCTGTAAGATTTTTAACGTGAGCCTGCTGTATAGATTTTTGGCGCAAAGTTTGTTTGAGGCCTTCATCTTGCTTGCTTGCAAGAAGGCGAAGATCTTGCTCGGTTTTTTCAAATTCTTTTTCTGTTGCACTTATCAAATTAGTTAGTTTTTCTTTAAGGGCTAAATACTCTTCTTTGAGTAGTAATTTTTTTTGAAATGATTGCTGAAATGCTTGCAGGCTGGACTGTAGAAGGTGTGCTTCTTGTTCTAAGCCTTTACGATCAGTTGACCTCATAAGGCTTTCTTGTGCTTCATGCCACGGCTGAGCAATCTGGTTTATTTCTGTTTTAGTTGTGTGCAAATTTTGAGCTAAGCTGGCTTTTTGCGATCGCAGCAGTTCTGCTTCTTTGATTTTTTGCAAAACTAATTGTTTTTTTTCAACAAGTAGAGCCATGCTGCTTTCAATCTGTTTCTTTTTAATATCAATTTCTTGCAGGTTGCTTGTTACGATTTGATAGAGCTCTGCAACGGGTGCTAGAGTTTGAAGTTCTAAATCAATTCGTTGTTGAATGCTGCATTTTCCTGCATATTCTTGATGCAGCTTTTTAGCATACAAAAGGGCTATTTTTTTTTGATCATCAAATTTTTGAAGCTGCAGAATTTGTGCCAAAATATCTTTTCGCTCTTTAGGCGATTTTTTTGAAAACTCGTTTGATTGGCCTTGGCGTAAAAATGTTGAATTTGTAAAAGATTCATACGTGATGCCAATAGTTCGTTCTATTTTTTCTTGAGTGTCTTTAATCGTTTTATCAGTGAGCGCAATTAACTTTCCATCAGGCTGCTTGATGCCAAAATCGAGTGATGCAAACGGTTTTGATTTGGTTTGTAGATATTCACGGCGTACGCGGTACTGTTGTCCATTTACTTCAAATTCTAAAATAACCATCATATGGTTTTGTCCAAGGTGCAAAAGACCAGCGTCGGCTTTACTGTTTCCTGAAGACTTTCTTGCCTGCCCCCAGATCGCCCATGTTATTGCTTCAAGAAGCGCAGATTTGCCATGGCCATTCTTTCCTGTTAAACAGATAAGGTGGTAGTTAGAAAAATCAACAGTTTGAAGTTCCGGGCCATAGCTTAAGAAATTTTTGATTTGAAGTTGATGTGGAATCATAAGAGTTTTCAGTAAAAAAGAGGCATAGTTTTTGCCCTGTGATTATGATACGCTTGAACTAATTTTTGTACCATCAAAAGTATAGTCAAAAAAGTAGCCAAAGTATAATATGTAAGAATATATGCAACCATGCATTGTGCAAAATCATATTTTTTAAAGAGTAAAATATTCGTGAAAAACAATTTCATTGGTGACAATTCAATTAACAACAGCAACAACAATTCTACGCAAACAGATTTGGTTGAAAATAAAAAAAACAATCGACCGATTGGTATTCATGTTCGACTTCAACAAGGATTGCTTGACGTTGTCAGCAGCGTAGAGCGTACCAATGTGTCTGTAGCTCAAAGTTTTTTATTAAATGAATCTGGTAAGTATGCATCATTTACTCATAAAATTGTTCGTGAATTTGTTAAGCAAAAAGAACGTTTAAATTTCTTATATTTTGTCCATGCAGCCTACTGGTCCAGTCTAGTTCAAGTTGGCAGTAAGGAATTTATATCGCTTTGTAAAGAAACTGAAATTGCGTACAATCTGCATAGTGATGGTATCGTGATTCATGTCGGAGCTACTCGAGCTCGCTTAGAAAAAAAAGAACAAGTTTTATATGTAGCAGAAGCCGTTAATGAATTATTGCACCAGGTGCCCGACATTAAACTGCTCCTAGAAAATAGTCCGCATGCTGGACGTAATTTTGGTGGCGATATAACCGATTTCGGTCTGCTGCTTGATCATGTTGAAAATAAAGAGCGTGTACAATTTTGTATCGACACAGCTCATGCGTTTGTATTTGGTTATGATGTTGTCAATGAATATAAACGAGAAGATTTCTTCAAACTACTTAAAGATGTTTTTGGTGAAAAGCAGATAGCATTGCTTCATGTCAATGACACATCAGAGCTGTGTGGTTCTTACATAGATAAGCATGGAGTACCGGGAGAGGGAGTGATGGGGCAGAAAAGTTTGGCATGGTTTATACGTCATGAAATGTGTAAAGATGTGCCAATTATTATGGAATTGCCATCATCATGCTCTCAGGATCAAGATACTGAAATTATAAAAAGAGTGAGGTCTTGGGATATATAAAACAGTAAAAAATCTCACTGTGCTGCCACAATTAGCCATATTTAAAAACTATTTGAGTGCTTTGATAGCAAGCCTATAAAGACTATTTCTATTAAAGATTTTTTACTAAAACATGGATAAACAATTTCTTCACTTCACAATAATTGAAAAATGCACTATTATTTAATGTGCTTACTTTAATATGTGAGCACTGTTGGGGGCCCATAGCTCAGTTGGTTAGAGCAGTCGGCTCATAACCGAAAGGTCTCAGGTTCGAGTCCTGGTGGGCCCACCAAAAAGTATCAAAATTTTTCTTGAAAACTTTCTGCATTCTTCGGTGAAGGAAAATATGAATAATCAAAAGTTTCAAAGTTTTATCGATCTCGTAACATTCGATCAAAATTTTACTGAATTAGAAAAAAAAATAAGCGTTATCGACACGACAGTTCAGAAATTTAATAATCAACTTACAACTCTTCAAAAACAACTTGAACAGAACTCTTCAAAAAAACGAGATGTTAAGAAACAACTCGATGCTCAAGAATTACAAGTCAAAGACTTACAAGATAAAGAAAAACATCAGATGGAAGTTGTTGAGTCTGTAGCGTCAACTAAAGAACTTGAAGCAGCTAACAAAGAGCTAGAATATCTTAAAATTGAACGCAATGCTCAAGAGCAAAAAATGATCCAGCATATCAACAAGCTGGAAACTGCTGAAAAAGAATATGCTGCTTTGCAACTCAAATCCGAGTCAGATATTGCTGAAATTGACACTCAAATCAACACAGAAAAATCAGCACTCAGTCAAGCTCAGCAACAAATCGAAAGTATACAAAAGCAGCGTAGCATGCTACTCAGTCAAGTGCCTGCAGAATGGGTCGACGTGTATGAAAACATGCGTGGTCGTGTAAAAGATCCAGTTGTCCAAGTTACCCAAGATTCTTGCGGAGCTTGTTTTTCTTTAATATCTTCAAGAGATTTGCAAGCATTACGCCAGCATGAATTATTGCAGTGTAAAGATTGTTATCGTTTTTTATATTGCGAAGAAAAGAAATAATTACTACTGTTGGATTTATGAATAACAAACAACTTACTTTTTTCTCTCAAGAACCTGAGTTTGTAAATCCTGCAGCTTGTGAGTCTTTGCAGCCTAAAGTATGGAAAATGCATATTGATGGTGCATCGCGCAACAATCCTGGACCTTCTGGAGCAGGATTTTGTTTGACCCGCTTGGATGAAACTGTATGCGAGCAAGGATTTTTCTTAGGAAAACGTACCAATAATCAAGCAGAATATTTGGCCTTACTTGTTGGTGTACATTTTGTTCATGAATTTGTGAACAAAAATGAGCACCTAACGATTTACTCTGATTCTCAATTATTAGTACGTCAAATGAATAAAATGTATAAAATTCGTGATCCGTTGCTGAAAAAAATGCAGCTTCTTGTCGATGAAATGCTACGAGGATATACCGTAATTTTTTGTCATGTTTATCGAGAGCAGAATGTCCGCGCAGATTTGCTAGCAAATCGAGGAGTTGATAAAAAAGTTCCTTTACCAAAACGATTTCTTGATATATTAACTCAACATGAAATTTTTTAAATCGATTGATCTTAATCGCTTTAAAACAAACAATATTTATTTGGAGATCGCAGTGAGTAAGAAAATAATGAGCATTATCTTTGATGCAATAGCTAAACGCATAGCCATATCAATGTTGTTATTTTTCACATCGATGCAAGCATTTGATGTAAAAGTGCTACTTCAAAAAAATAGTATTGAAGATCTTAAGTCTAGTCCCGTTGAGCTATCGTGCGATCAAGGATTCATTGTATCTGAGCATATCGCTCTTTCACTTGGTCATGAGTGTAAATCTCACAATTTGACCATTACCAGTCAAAAAGGGGTTCTCCTGTTAAATGGAAAACCGATAACTCAAAAATTACTCTATATTTCACCAATGCTTTCAACTGCTCACCACATGGCGCTCAAATCATATGTGTCATGTTGGCTTGAAACATGTCGACAAGATCTTGATCTCTTTGCAGAGCCATTATATCCATTATTTGATGATATAGTCGCTAAAAATGGATCATTAAAGTCAGATAGCTATGATGTGCTTGATTCTTACGCAAAAGAAGTCGTGCATGTTTTTTTACAAGATTTTTTGCAAACTATTGATGGTAATCATTCAATTGAACTACCAAAGTTATCTGAATACGCAGAGCAGTTTTTTCAAGAGAAAGCGAAAATATTTTTCTTAGAAAGTTTGGCTGAGAAGCAATTAACGCAGCAAGATAGAAAAAAATTAGAGAAAGATAAAACGTATCGTTATGATTTCTTCTTAACGGAGCTGCATGGCGTTTTGCAAAAGCTGCTCAATGAATTTGTTCCTGCTTTACCCCGTAAAATTTTACAACAGTTTTTGAAAGAAAGCGTAGGACAAATAACTTTTGCAGGAAACTGCTATTTAGGTTCGTTTGCAATTTTTCAAGAAAAGCAGATTTTTTATTTGGTTAATAGTTTAGACATCGATGATTATCTTTGGTCTGTGCTTTTTCATGAAGGTTCTTTGACCTGGCCGCATGAAATGAATAAAGTTTTTGCCATTGCTAGCAGAACTTATTTAATTTATCACGTGCTTCAAGCTCAAAAAGTTAATAGACCGTATCATATTGGAAATGACAATAGGCATCAAACATACAAGGGTCATTTTAACAGCAAGAAATTAAAACAAGCAATTGAGGAAACAAGAGACTTATTTGTTTCGTATGATGGAAAACCAGCGCTAACACAGTACGATATTTGTTGTGGCGGTGTTGTCCCCGGAGACCTTGATGATCCAAATCATAAACGAGTTTCTTATCTTGCTCGAAAATATCCATGCACATTCTGTAGGGATTATAAATGTTTTACTTGGCATAATGATTTTTCATATGATCAAATATTAAAACGCATTCAAAAAGAATTCCCTCGGGTTACAAAAATTGTTGATATAACGGTTCAGAAGAAAGATCGAGCTGGGATTGTAAAATCTTTAGTTATTTCTACAGGCGCAAAAAAAATAGTAATTACTGAAAAAAAATGGAAATCAATGTTTCCAGAAATGAAAAGTTATTGCTTTGATATTCATCATGCAAATAAAAGATATACGATTAAAGGTCGCGGCTTTGGGCATCATAAAGGCCTATGTCAATGGGGTGCTTATAGTCTCATAAAAAATGAGCAATGGAATTTTGAGCAAGTTTTGCAATTTTATTATCCTGGTACTAAGTTAATGAAATTAGCTTACCAACGATAGAAAAAATAGAGGAAACGTATGCCAGGTTATAGAGCTCATTTAGTGGGTGGACTCATCACTTATTTAGGAATTTTGCACGTTATAAAACATATCGAGCCAAGTTTTCATACGATTTTTCAAGGTTTAGTTTTTTGTTTGCTCGGAGCATTGTTTCCTGACATTGACGTTAAGAGCAAAGGGCAAAAAGTATTTTATACTCTTTTGCTTTTCTTTTTAATCTATCTTTTAGCTGTTCAAAAATATTGTTTATTTGTCACGGTGACCTTTTTGGGGATTATTCCAATTTTGGTTCGACATCGTGGTATCTTCCATCATATTTGGTTTTTGCTCGCCATTGCGCTGAGTGCAACGTTGTGCGTGAAATCAATGTGTGGTGGTTATGAACAGATTATGATAAACAACTGCTGGTTTTTCTTTGCGGGATCAGTATCTCATGTGATCTTGGATCGAGTTATCTCTCGATTGAAACGATACTTTTCCTAAGCAATTAATTTTAAAAAAATCACAACTAAACAGTCTTTAAAATATTATGGGTTGTTCGAGGGTGGTCCGAATAATCTTAATCTATGATAAAAATCATGGTACTTTTCCGTAACATAGTTTTTTGCTAATTTTAAAAGCCTCTCTTTTTCTTCTGGAGTAAATTGATTGCTTGCATAGCTTTCAGATGCATCAGGCGATGGATACAGTAAGTATTCTACGCTTGCATGTTTATCTTGCAACGAAGTAAAATTATTTGTTGCTATATAATCTAAGGCATTTCTAACGGATTCAGAATCGCTGTTTACTGGCGTGTTTAAGAAATTATTGAAAAGTTTATTGTCGTTAAAAAAAGAGTCGACATACTCATTGAAACGCTCCAAATACGTCGATGTAAACGAGATGTTTGCAAAGGCAAGCAGTAATAGTGTTAATTTTTTAGTATTACTCATTAAAATCTCCATGTAGTTTATAGCTTATATTCCTTATTAGAATAAGCTTTTTTGCCACTTTAAAGCAATAGTTTGACTGTTTTTTTCAATACCTTCTGATTGGTGGCTGCATGTCTGGCCAAATTTGTCTTATTTTCGAATTTTTGAAACCAGTAAAGCAACTAAAAAGTTAATCAAATAACCAGCTACCAAGGTTGGAATGACGCCATTGATTGGCCAGAAAGCTGCGGTAAATCCACCAGCTAAAAGTCCAGCAAGAGCTCCATTACGCGTCAAGCTGTTTGAATAGAGGCTTAAAATCACAATGGGGCCAAAGGTTGATCCAAGGCCAGCCCATGCGTACAGCACCAAATCTAGCACCGTAAACGTTTCATTCCATGCAATGATCAGTGAAAGCGTTGGGATGATAAATAATGCCAAACGGGTAAACAGCATGCGCTGCTTCTCTGTTCCATTTGGATTAAATAGTGGGAAATAAAGATCTTGAGAGATCAGCGATGCGCAAATTAAAGATTGAATATTAATCGTTGATACGGTTGCCGCAAGCACAGAGCATAAAATAAATCCTGCAAAAAATGGTGTGAAAAGCTGTTTGACCATAATGATAAAAACAAGTTGTGGACTTGCCAGCGTTGGAAACAGCATTGCTTTGCCGACAATCCCGACTAAAACAGCAGAGCTGAGTGCCAAAATTTGCCAGGTGCAGCCAACAATCTTTGCTTTAAAGAGATTTTTTGGGTCATTGATGCCCATGAAGTTAATTAAAATGTGCGGTTGGCCAAAGTATCCAGGGCCCCATCGCAAAATTGAAAGTATCACGGCCATGATGCCACCAGTTGGCCACAATGAAAAATACTGAGGACCGAATAAATTCAAAGAGTTGCTCAGTTGAGCAAACCCACCAAGTTTGACGTTGATAGCATAGAGTGGCACAAACATGATGCATGCAAGCAGGAAAACTCCTTGAAGCAAATTACTCCACGCTACCGCTAGAAGGCCGCCAAGCAGCGTATAAATGAGCGATAAGCCTAAGCCTAAAAATATTCCTTGGTGATACGGCACTTCAAAAATAGTTTCAAAGACTCGACCTAGTCCAACCACTCCTGCAGCAATGTAGAATGTGAAAAAATAAAGAGAGAAAAATCCACTGACAATTTTGATAAGTTTGCTTTCATCATGTAGTTTTTTTTCAAAAAATGATGAAAGCGTCATGACGTTATATTGTTCTGTTTGTTTGCGAATTGCTGGTGCAATAAAAGTCCATGTTAAAAACATAAAAGCTGCAAGACCGAACGCAAACCACGCTCCAGAGAGTCCTACAACGTAAATGAGTCCTGGAAATCCCATAAAAAGCCAGTCACTCATATCACTTGCTTGCGCTGTGATAGCCGTGAGCCAATAGTTTAAAGATCGATTTCCTGAAGAAAATTCTGCGGCGCTCTGTGTTTTTCTATAAAAATAAATTCCGATTCCTAAAAGAATGGAAAAGTATAAACAAAATGCTGCAAACATGGCATCAAACATAAAATTCCTTTTTAAAACGAGACATGCTTTTCATTCTATCAAAAGATTATCTTTGTTGAAAGTTTGTCTCTGCAAACCAAACAAATCTTTGGTTGTTTGAGCTGTGACTTCCATAATTCTTTCTAAAGGTTCGTTTCTTAGCTCAGCTATAAACTCTGCAATAGTTTTAATCTGTGCTGGAGAGTTTGGTTTGCCGCGAATAATTTGTGGAGGCAAATATGGCGCATCTGTTTCAAGAATGATTTTTTCAAGAGGTATAGATTTAACAACATCTCGTAAAACTTTATTTTTAGGATAGGTAACCGTGCCACCAAAACCTAGCACAAAGCCCAAATCAATATATTTTTGAGCGTAGTTTTCATCTGATGAAAAACAATGAATTGTGCCTTTAAAATTTGGTTCATTTTTGTACTGCGCAAGTACTTGATATGTTTCAAGGTCTGCGTCACGGCTGTGAACAACTAAAGCAAGATTGTTTTGCAGCGCGAGTTGTATTTGCTCGTGAAACACGTCTTGCTGACGCTCAAGATCGTAATCTGGATAATGTTTATCAATCCCACATTCACCAATCCCGACAATTTTTAAATCTTTTTTTTGCACAAGCAAATGATTAAATTTTTGAATTCTTATAGGCCACATTTCATCTATGTCATTAGGATGAAGTCCAATAGTTGCAAAGCAATTTTCAAAATGTTTTGCAATTTCAATGCACAATAAACTTTCAACTAAATTTGTGCCAACGTTGATAATAGTTTCGACCTGGTTGTCTTTTGCTTGGCTTAAAATATTTTTACACGTTTCTATTTCTTGAATTGTTAATGGTTGAAATTGAGGATTTTCTGAAAAATTTCGAAGCATAATGTTCATGTGGCAGTGTGTATCAATTAGCATAGGAAGCCTCTTTAACTAAAAATTTTAAGGTTTATTTAAGGTTGGTTGTAGAATTATTTGACAAACAGCTAAATAAATTTACTCTAGTTTACAGAAACTATCAAAGTTTAGCAGATAAGCAGTGTTCCATTATATGTACGTGTAAGGAGACCTTATGAACAAGACCAAACTAATCGACGCTCTAAGCGAAGAAACAACTTTCAGCAAAAAAGATATTGCTCGCGTTTTAGATTCATTAGTTCGTGTTATCGAACGATGTCTAAAAAAAGGTGAAAAAGTATCAATCACAGGCTTCGGAAGCTTCTGGATTTCAGAGCGTTCAGCTCGCAAAGGAATCAATCCAGCAACTAAGCAAAAAATCAACATTCCGAGCGTAACTGTACCTAAATTTAAAGCTGGCAAAAACCTACGTGAAGTAGTGCGCAAAGTTCAATTTTAATAAGGTAGTAAGGTTAGATTGAATTTATTTCGCCTTGCAAAATAGTTATCCATTGTAAGGTCGCACAGTTTTCTGTTCGACCTTATTCTTTTGTTGAAATTTAAGATTAACACCATCAAACATTTGTACTATTTGGAGTCTTTACGTGATTGATTTAGCAGAACTTCGAAAAAATCCCGAGCAGTTTACGCAAGAAGTTTTAAAAAAAGATCCTTCGTTCAATATTTCTTTGCTCATATCTTTAGATATTAAATTCCGACAACTCTCTATAGAAGTTGAAGAGCTTAGAAAAGAAAAAAATGATCTTGCTAAAAATGTTGCCGGAGCTGTTTCGCCAGAAGTTCGCGAGCGTTCTATCCAAATTGGAAAACAGTTAAAAGAGCAAGAGCCAATTTTAGCAAGTCTGGAAAAAGATTTTTCAGAACTCTATCTTGCTTGCCCAAATATTATGCATGAAATAGTTCCCGTTGGTGGCAAACTTCAAAATAAAGAAGTTCGCATCATAGGATCTAAGGCAAATTTTGACTTTACTCCAAAAGATCATGTGACTCTGGGAAATGATCTTGGTTGGTTTGATTTTTCTACAGCTGCAAAAATTGCTGGTTCTAACTTTGCTTTATACAAAGGCGACGCTGTTAAATTAATGTACGCATTGACTCGTTTGATGATGCAAAATAACGTTAAGCATGGTTTTGAACCAATTTTACCTCCTTATTTAGTAAACACTAAATCACTTGAAGCGTCAGGTCAGTTACCAAAATTTGCTGACGGTGTTTATAAAATTGAAAATGAAGATTTATATCTTATTCCGACATCAGAAGTAAGTTTGTTAAATTACTATCGTGATAACATTTTTGAACCGAATGATTTACCAAAGCGTTTAACATCATGGACCAGCTGTTTCCGTCGTGAAGCTGGAACATATGGTTCTGCAGAACGTGGTTTAATTCGCATTCATCAATTCGAAAAAGTTGAATTAGTTTCTTTTACAAAACCTGAAAATTCTTATGACGAACTTGAACGTATGATTGCGTGTGGTGAAGATATCTTAAAACAACTTGGCCTTCATTATCGTGTGATGCTTCTAGCTGCACAAGATTGTTCGTTCCAGGCTGGTATGACTTATGATCTTGAAGTATGGATGCCTGGTCAAGGGAGCTACTACGAAGTGTCATCAGCAAGTAATTGTACCGATTTTCAATCTCGTCGAGCAAAAATCCGCTATCGCCAGCAGGTTGGTGGCAAAACAGAATATGCACATACATTGAATGCCTCATCTCTAGCTCTTCCTCGTTTGATGGTTGCCCTTATGGAAACCTATCAACAGAAAGATGGAACGCTTAAATTACCTGATTGTTTGTTGCAGCAAGGATGGTAGTTTATGATTTCGGCAGACATAGCTCAAAAAGTTAAAGAGTTAGAAATTCATACGCGGCGCCTTTTGAGTGGATCAAATATTGGTGGTTACAAATCGCGACAAAAAGGGTTTGGCTTCGAATTTGATCAGCTTAGGTCGTACCAGTATGGAGATGATGTTCGTTTAATTGATTGGAAAAGCTCTGCCCGTACTCCTGATAATTTATTAGTTCGACAATATTTTGAAGAACGCAATCGAACATTTATGATCTGTCTTGATCTTTCGGCTTCAACGTATTTTGGTTCTGGTGATGTTTTAAAGCAAGATGTCATGAAACAAATTGCCGGAGTTTTGTCACTTGCTGCCGAGTGGGGCAAGGATAAAGTTGGTCTCATTATTTTTTCAGATCAGGTTGAAAAAGTAATACCGCCTGCCAGGGGTCAAAAACATGTTCAAAAATTACTTACAGAGCTATTTTCTTATAAGCAAACTGGTAAAAAAACTGATTTAAATGTATTATTTGATTATGTGGCTTCTCGCGTCGCAAAACGATCGATTGTTTTTGTAATTTCAGACTTTATAGCTGATGACTTTGAAAAAGCACTGAAAAAAACTTTGTTTGATAAAGAAGTAATTGCAATTTCTTGTCAAGACAGGCAAGAAGAAAAAATGAGCGATGTTGGACTTGTGTGGACGCAGGATAGCGAATCTGACAGTCTGGTACTGGTAAATACCGCGAGCAAAAAGATTACCAGTGGCTTGCAACAACGTTTGCAAGATCAAAAAAAAATATTGAAAAAATCTGGAGTTGACCTGCTGAGCTTGAAAGCTCAAGGTCAGTTTATGCATGAATTGATCATGTTTTTTCAAAAACGAATGATGTAAAAAATTTTGTAGGAAATAAAAAAATGAGCGCTGAAAAAAGTGGACTTGTTGACGTGTATGGTGTTTGGTACCATCCTTGGTGGCATTCATCACAGTTTTATTTTTTTATAGGAACCGTGTGTTTTTTGTTGGCGCTGACAATTATTTTTTGTGTTAAAAGATATTTTTGGGGCAAACAAAAAATATCTTTTAAGCAAGTCGCTTTGCAGGATTTATATCGCCTGCAGTCGCAAACGTATATTTCAGACCAAGCAATTCATGAAGCATATTTTAAAGTTACTATGATTTTAAAAATTTATTTATCGAAGCGTTTTGATATTTCTCTGCTTGATAAAACAGACACAGAAATTGCGCAGCAGCTGCATGGGGTTGTGCCTGAGAGCCTGGAAGCGATGCTTAAAGAATTTTTTGATCGATCATTTCAAATTAAATTTGCCTACGATTCAGTCTCTGAGCAAATGCTTAAAGATGATATTGAATTTGCACAAAAAGTTATTCATGAAACAAGTGCTGAATTATCTGTGACGGAGAAGCGTTGAGTTATCAATTTTCCAAGCTGCAACATGTGTATATTCACTGGCCGTTTTGCCCTTACAAATGCCATTTTTGCGATTTTGTTGCGATGGCTTCACACGAACAATTTATGAAAGATTATCATAACGCGCTCAAACGCGAAATTGAACTTTTTGAGCCGTACGCAGGGCCCAAGGAGCGCTTGCAGACTATCTATTTTGGGGGTGGAACGCCAAGTACCTATCCTGCTGAGTTGCTACTTGACACGTTTGCTATACTAAATACTCATTTTATTTTTGATGAAAAAACTGAGGTAACGATAGAAGTGAATCCGGGTACTGTAACGCAAGATTTGCTGCGCGTGTGGCATGAAGTTGGGATTAATCGATTGAGCATTGGCGTACAAAGTTTAAAAGATATAGTTTTAAAATCATTGAATCGTCATCAAACGGCACTTGATGTGTACGCGGTGCTAAATGATGCTTCAAAATATTTTGAAAACGTGTCGGTTGATTTTATTTTAGGATTGCCGGGCGTGAGTGATGATGAATGGAAAACTATGATTCAAGAGGCTATGAACTGGCCGATTAAACATATTTCTGTTTATTTTTTAATGGTGCAAGAAGATACGCCTTTATATTTTAAAGTAAAAACAAAAAAAATGACGTTGCCGCCAGATGATGCAACTGTTGATTTGTATGATTGGACAGTTGACACCTTAAAAGCACATGGTTTTGATCGTTATGAACTATCAAATTTTGCAAAGCCAGGATTTGAATCACGTCATAATGGTGCGTATTGGGATAGAAAATCATATAAAGGTTTCGGGCTGGGAGCTTGCTCTTTTAACGGAACTGTTCGATTTCAAAATGGAAAAAATTTGGGCGCGTATCTTGCCAAGATGGCAGGAGACCAGTGTCCCATTGAAGAAGTTGAGCATTTGACTCAACAACAAATTTCTTTGGAAAAAATTATGTTGGGGTTGCGTCAGCGCAAAGGATTGCTGATTGCTGATTATGTGCTTGAGGCAACCGAAAAACAAAAAGATCATTTTTTCAAAGGAGTGACTCAGCTCCAAGAGGGTGGGTTTTTGCAAGAGTCCCAAGGAGTAATTCGTTTAACTCCAAAAGGATATGCTCTTGAAAATGAAGTAACACTTCGTTTGTTTTCTGAACTGTAGAAATAAAATTATTAATCGTTAGGTCGGAAAGGTTTTTGTTATGGCAAAACATGTAGGGGTAAAACTTCCTGAAGAATTGTATGAAATATTAAAAAAAGGAAGATCTGTTGCTGTGTTGGCGACATTTTCAGATAAAGGCGTGCCTCATACAACGCCAATTCAAGTTATGTATCCAAAGGGTTACGAAAGTATTTTACTTTCAATAAATAAGAGTCATCAAGGCTACCTTAATATGGTTTGGCAGAAAAAAGTGATGCTCTGTTTTATGGAAGAAGGCAATATTGCGTACAGCATTTTAGGTCGCGCTGGCGTGGTCCGTGCTCCTTCAATGGTTCATCCTTTAATGAATGTGGTTCACATTGATATTATTGATATTAAATCTGATTGTTCAGTATTGAGCAAAGTTGATTCTGGAGTTCGTTGGAGCTATACTTCCTGGGAAGCAGAAGAGCTATCAGTTGCACTGCTTAATGAATTAAAAGAAGTTGCAAAAACTTTATAAATGAATCAAAAAAAAGGAGATATCATGAGGTTGCTGCGTAATGTTTTGTTTACTTGTGGATTTGTTTTAATAGGTCATAACCATATGATGCATCCATCACTTGATGCTCTTATTTCGAGTCTTGATGCAAAAGCAGCTGTGCCAGCGGTAGCTGCTGAGCCAAAGACTGTTGAGCCAAAGGCTATTGAACCAACACCTGTTGAACCAAAAATGCCAATGCCAGTTGAGCCAAAAATGCCGGTTCCTGTCGAGCCGAAGACGGTTGGGTTAGTCGAGCCAAAAGCTATGCCAATGCCAGAACCAAAAATGCCTATGCCAAAATTAATGCCGATTGCTCCTGTAGGAATGCCACCAGTCGCTCCAGAGCCTGCTGTTTCTCAAGCGATTAGTTCAGTGCCTGCGGTAGTGCAGCCAGCTGCTCCAGTCGAAGAGCAAGCACAGTTAGAAATTGTTGATGTGCATGCAACATCATCAGAGGGACTTGATACATTAAATATTGATTCTGCTGGTAATTGGCTTGAAAAAAGAATTTGGTATAAAAAAGCTGAGCAATTATTTGAAGTGATTCGTGCAAGTGTTCAAAAGGCATCTGATGTGCGTATGCAATTTATCAATGAAGTAAATGGTGCTGGCAAAAAAATTGATGAGTTTTATGAAACAGTCAGTTTTCAAAAAGGTCAGATTGATGAACTATTAAAAGCTGTTTTACAAGATTTTGATAGTGCCGCACAAAGTCGCGGTGGCGATCTGTCTTCAAATGAACGTGCTTTAAAAGTTAAAGTACAAGCAGAACAAAAACAGATTGAAGCAATTGGAAAAGATGTTGAATTAATCGGTGCGCTTGACGAACAGATTGATAAGACAATGATGAAAGCTTTCAAAGAAATTGACACCTGTCGAGGACTTGAAACGCGCTCATGGAATAATTTCAAAGATATTGGAAATGAGCTTGATGATAAAAAAGCTCGGGTTTTATATTATGAAATGGAAAATTTTCATAAAAATATCGAACAAAAAATGACCTACTTACAAACGAACTTACTACCTTATTTGCAATCACAATTGATTAGCAAAGTTGATGCAACTATTTCTCAAATTAAAAGTTCGGTAAGTAGCCTTGACCAAAAAGGATTAAATTTGCAAAAGTTGCTTGAAAAAGATGAGCAGGGCGATTTGCTTATTTTAAAAGAGCGAGAAACTAATCTGGAAAAAGCTGTAGAAGGTACTTGGGAAGAGCAGAAGGCTAAAGAAGCAAAAGAATTAAAAGATCTTAAGAAGAAACAGCGAGAAGCGGCAGCGCAAAACACCTGGTATCATCGCTTGGGCGTTACTTTATTTGACTATGGCCAAACAGCTTGGACTAAGGTAAAAGATTGGGCGGTTATTGTCGGCTGCTGTGTAAAATGTCTTGTCTGCAAAATTCAAGAAATGATTTGTCATTTGATGGGATATTAAAACTATTCTTTTTCGTTGAAAATATCAGTGCATTTGATAATCTATTCAACAACTTTGCCGAAGTGGTGGAACTGGTAGACACGCAGCCTTGAGGTGGCTGTGAGAGAAATCTTATGGGGGTTCGAGTCCCTCCTTCGGCACCAGCTTTCGCGTAAAGCTTCAGCTGGCACGGCCATTACAGAATGAAGAAACCATTAATTACAAAATTAACTTTGAAATTATAAGCGAAAGCTGTCCGCCGAAGTAAGCGAGTGACAACGAGACACGAAGGCTGGACAATAAAAATCTGTAAGGCAATAAAAAAAGAGTATTTTTAAATCACTGTTTCTGGAGAGAACATTATGAATCAATCATTTCAAAAAGCCCTAACTTCTGGGTTTTCAATGTGGATCCTTTTTGCAATAGCAACAACCGGTTATCTGTATCGATACGGTAAACAAGATATTCGTTTCGGAATTGACTTGGTAGGTGGAACATACATCACTCTTGAAGTGCAAGAAGATGACATCGTTAAGAATTATTTAAATGACAAAGTCCGTGGATTTGAATCACTGTTAAAAAGTTCACACATTGAATTAGATGGCAAACCAATGATCACTGATGACTCATTGGTTTTTAGATTTAATTCGTCAAATGCTTCAGCGCAAGCAGAAAGCTTATTTCGAGCAGAAGAAAAATATTTAAAATATGCAGTCGACGGTTCAAACTTAAAAGTTTCGATTGCTGATTCTGTGCTTTCACATTTGATCACAGAAGCTGTTGAAGCAAACATTGAAATTTTGCGAAGCCGTTTTGCAAGTTTGAGCGAAATTCGTATCAGCAAACAAGGCACAAAACAAATCGTTGTTGAGTTGCCAGATGTCAGCGATCCGCATCAAGCAAAAATGATGATCGGAAAGTCTGCAGTCTTAGAATTTAAATTAGTTGAAGATAGTGCAGGAAGCAGAGAAGCGCTTTTAAGCAAATATGATCATGAATTGCCAGAAGGAACCATGATTCTTCCTGGACAACGCCGCGGCGGTATGCATGATGAAAAAACATATTATTTATTGCCAACATATTCTCCAGTTTCTGGAAAATATTTCAAAACAGCTAAAACTGATTTCGGTGGACAATTCGGAACAGATTTAGTGGTAAGCTTTGAATTCGATGAAGAAGGCGGAAAACGCTTCCATGAATTAACAAGCGAAAACATTGGAAAAACTTTAGCAATTGTTTTAGATGATGAAGTTATCCAAGCCGCAACGATTCAATCAGCAATCGGTTCAAAAGGACAAATTACAGGAAATCACAAAGCTGAAGAAGCAAGTTCACTTGCAAAATTGCTCAAATCTGGAGCATTCAAAGCAAAAGTTAACTTTATTGAAGAGCGTCAAATCGGGCCCACACTTGGTCAACAAGCAATCAAACAAGGTTTAATGTCATGCATTATCGGCTTGATTTTATTGCTGCTGTTTGGTGTGTTCTACTACCGTATGTCTGGCGTGTTCTCATTTTTAACATTGGTGTATAACTTAATTCTTTTATTAATGTTTATGTCACTGATGAGAGCAACGTTAACTCTTCCTGGTATTGCTGGAATGATTTTAACCGTTGGTATGGCAATCGACTGCTCGATTTTAATTTACGAACGTATTAAAGAAGCTTTAAAAGAAGGTCTTTCAATTTCAGCAGCTGTTGAAGATGGATTTTCTGAAGCGTTGTGGGTTATTCTAGATTCAAACATCACCACGTTTATCGTAGCAACTGTCCTGTTCTATTTCGGAACTGGACCGATCAAAGGCTTTGCCGTTACGATGATGATTGGAATCATTACCACACTTGTTACAGGCTTATTCTTCTTAAAATCATTATTTAAATTTTATTTACGTGTTTTTAATGTACAAAAACTAAGTATTTAGTATAATATTTTTTATCTTAAGTCTTTAATGATCCTCGCAGTCTGCGGGGATCATTCTTGAAATCTCTAGGTTGGCGACGTAGCTCAGTTGGTTAGAGCGGCAGAATCATAATCTGTAGGTCCGGGGTTCGAATCCCTGCGTCGCTACCATTTTTTAAACTCCATTTAGTATTCCATTGATTTCAACATTCTTTTTTAGTAAGAACAGTTCATATATTATTTTTTACAAAGATAAAAAAGGAAGGTTCTTATGACAAAATCGTCAAAATTATTAATTATTTTTGCTTCAGCCTTTGTGGGCTCGCAGACTATGGCGTCGCTGCCATCAGTGTGGGATGTTATAAATGTTATTGAAGTTGCGCAAGGAAAAAATCCAGCAGCAGTAACTCCAGCAGAAGCTTTACAGACTGCAGCTGCAGCGGCAACATCGCTACAAGGTTCAAGTTTTTCTGATCTGCAAAAACAAATTTCATTAAATTCTGCATCAGGATCGATAGTGATACCTGCAAATAGCACAGCGCCAGGCTTTATGAATATTAATTTTGAATCTTCAGCTGGGTTCTCTTTCTTTGGTGATGCATGGAAAGTTGGGACCATAGCTTCTTCTAGTCCTGGTCAACTAGCTGCTGATTTAAAAATCTCGCCACTTCAATGGACTAACGGTGTTATTTTTGTGATGCTTGCATTTGATCAAAATGGCAAAGTTATGCTTAATTTTCCACTAGGAACTAAGCCGTTAATATTTTATATGTTGTTATATGAAAATAATTCTAAGAATCCTATTGGTTCTCCTGTGCCAATTATGCCTAATTCAGCATCTGCATTAAAAGGTTTTTCTGGCGTATGGGTTCCTCTTTCAAATAGTTTAGAAGTTGGTGGAACAACTTCTGTGCTTAGTGCTACCTATCCAGCAGCATTTACAGTGACCCAATTCATAGCTTCTCAAGCAGTAGTAACTCCAGCAGCAGCACCAGTAGGCGCAGCACAAACAGCTTCAGCAGCACCACAAACAGCGCCAATTGGTACAATATTATCTACAGGAGTTTCATACAGCTCATACAGTCTGTTTAAAAGTGCTTTTACAAATGCTAAGGTAAACTTTACAGAAGTTACAGGAACTCAATCTGCTCATCCATTCAGTACTTTTAATATTAATTTCGGATCAACAGCAGGATATTCATTCTTTGGTGATGCCTGGGGACAGGGAACACAAGGGGGTGGGGTGGGTCTTCAAGTTGGACCAAATGAAGGACAACAAGCTGCTGCTGATTTATGGGTTAATCCTCTTCAAAATTCCTCATCTAATTTTTATACTGGTATTACATATGTAATGATCGCTCTTGATGCAAGCAACAATGTTATTACAGATTTAACTAAAGCAGCTCCGGCTACATTTTTAATGCTTATGTATGATACAGTATCTGGAAGCTCTCTTGGTCAGGCATTAATTCCGTTAAATGCAGCAAGTAAATCTATGCCAACTATTCCGACTACCGTTTGGCCAACAGGTTCTAATGCTATAGCAATTGGAGGAGTTGCAAATCTTTCTACTACATCAATTACTTATCCGATGGCAATTACTATTAAGTTTCAACCATCATAATTAATCTAAAATATAAATATTTTTTGATTCATCAAGCCTGGAATTTATTCTAGGCTTGATTTTTTTATGCTTTTTTGTGTTGATAAGTGTATAGAGAAATAATGTATGAACATGGAATTATAAGTATGAAATTTATAGAAGTTGCACAAGCGTTTCAAAATCTGGAACAAGAACCATCACGCATCGGTATGACTAAAATTCTAGCTCAACTTTTTGCCCAAAGTTCAAATTCAGAAATTCAAATTATTTGCTATCTTTCACAGGGAAGTTTGTTTCCTGCCTACCTTGACGTGCAGTTTCAAATAGCTCAAAAAGGTATGGTTGCAATCATTGCAGAGCTTGCAGGAAAACCTGAGTCAGTCATTCAGGCAGATTTTAAAGAAATGGGTGATATTGGCCTTGTTGTTCAAAAAGAATGGACGCAAGATACCTGTGATTTAACCGTTCATCAGGTGTATGAAACATTAATTGAAATTGCTCATATCTGCGGAACTGGTTCAACAGAAAAAAAATCTGCTCATCTTCGCGCGCTACTTAAACAAGTAGATAGTTTGAGTGCAAAATTTATTGTGCGCATTGTGGCAAAAACATTACGCCTTGGTTTTTCTGACATGACCGTTTTAGACGCGCTGTCATGGATGGAGACTGGTGATAAAACACTGAGCAAAGATTTAGAGGCTGCGTACAATGTATGTGCCGATTTAGGTTTAGTTGCCCACACCATGAAAGATGAAGGCATCAAGGGAATTACATCAATGCACATTAAAGTTGGTATTCCGATTCGTCCTGCAGCGGCAGAACGGTTGACGAGTGCTAAAGCAGTCATCGAGCGCCTTGGCCACTGTGTAGCGCAGCCAAAGCTTGATGGTTTTCGTGTGCAAGTGCATGTAAAAAAAACTGAAACAAAAACGGATGTGCACTTCTTCTCGCGTAACATGCTTGATATGTCTGATATGTTTCCTGATTTGAAAAAAATAGTGTCGCAGCTTCCTGTCAGTAGCTTGATCTGTGAAGGTGAAGCAATAGTGTATGATGAAGAAACTGAGTCGTTTTTGCCATTTCAGCAAACGGTAAAACGAAAAAGAAAACATGACGTTGATCAGATGAGTGTCGATATGCCGTTACGGCTGTATCTGTTTGATATTTTGTACCTTGATGGTAAATCATTGTTGGATGAAACACATAAAACTCGTCGCATTATTTTAAATGATGTTGTAAAGCATCAAAACACTGATGCCTTACAGATCGTAGAAGAAAAACCATTTTCAAAAGCTCAGGACCTTGAAGATTACTTTTTGCTCAATATTCAAGCAGGCCTTGAAGGGTTGGTTGTCAAGCGTGAAGACGCAACTTATCAACCAGGAAAGCGAAACTTTAATTGGATTAAATTAAAACGCGAAGCTCATGGATCTTTAATTGATACCGTGGACGTTGTTATTTTGGGTTACTACGGCGGACGCGGCAAGCGTGCAAAATTTGGCATTGGAGCATTTTTGGTTGGAATTTACAACCCTGAAAAAGAGCAGTTTCAAACCGTTGCTAAAGTCGGAACAGGGATGAGCGATGATGAGTGGAAAGATTTAAAAAAACGATGCGAGCATATAAAATTGCAGCATCAACCGAAAAACGTTTCATGCGTCAAAGATTTGTATCCTGACGTTTGGGTGAGTCCTGAACTGGTGTGTGTGGTTAAATCTGATGAAATTACGCTGTCTCCTGCGCATACTGCAGGAAAAACAGAAGGCCATCCTGGGTACGCATTGCGTTTTCCACGGTTTGTTTCATATCGATCGGATAAGTCGGCACAAGATGCAACATCGATACAAGAATTAAAACATTTATACGCACAACAAAAAATTCAATCTTAAAGAAGGACTCATCTCCATTGGTGGACCAGGAAAACATCGAACCTTGATTTCTCGATTTTAATATGCTTAAGTAGAAAAAAAGATGGAAAAAGGGTAGGTGTGTTTTGAAGAATTTTAGCAAACTCGTTATGCATGGTATCTGTTGGATGATGCTTACTCACATATGTAAGGCACCACCTCGTAATAACTTGGCGGGTTTGCTTTCTGGTTTGGACAGCTCTCCAGTCCAGCAATCGATTCAATCTCCGATAGCTGGTAGAAGAACAAACCAAAACAGTACGCTGTTGCAAGATCTTTCACAGCAGCAAGCATCAGAGCAGCCTTCTGCGCAAACTCCAAGAAATACGAATCAAAACAGTGCAGTCTTGCAAAATTTTTTAGAGCAGCAACAAGCTATTTCGGCTCAAGCCGCTTTAAATTCAAAGCCTCAACATTCTAAAGGGCAGATCGGTTTATATTTACAACAATTAGAGAGTGAAAATCAGGCGCAGGCAGCACCATCTCCTAAAAAAAGAGATCAAAATAAACTGTTGCTGGAGAGTTTTTTACAAAGAGTTCAAAGCCCTTTGTATAAAAACGCAATGTCTATCTTAAGTGATAAAAAGTTGCAAGATCAGTATCGATCAGACATGGCGTCAATCCAGTTGTTTTTCATGAATTACACTATGCAAGAGCTTCAATCGTTTCATGTGCATACATCTGCCACTCCTCGGAACTTGACCTCGATGTTAGATGAGTTATCGTCATCATCACAAAGTCAAACCACTACAAAGGTAGCTCCTGCAAGAAATAATTTAGCAAATATATTGTCGTCAATGCCCCAAGACAATCAAACAACACCCAAAAGAAATAATGCTAAACCTAGAAACAATGCACAATTGTTAGCATCACTACAATCAGGAGAATAGGTTTTATGAAAAAAATTTTACAATGCATGCTTTTTTCTTGCTCACTTTTGAGTTACCTGCATATTCAGTCGTCACAAAGCATGGTGATTGATCAGTACGAAACAGCACTTCAAGATTTGATGAAGGATCATGAAAATAAAAGCTCTGCTGCACCGATTATGTTTAGTGGATCTAATCCTATTTTTTCAACCTACCAAAAAATTATAGCTCCTTATATTTCATATGTTTATGGATACGCGCGCATTGTTCGTGAAGAATTTGCTAAACAAATTCCTTATCATGTAGATTTAAGGACTCTGTCAGATGAGTTTTTTAAATATGAAAAAGAAGTAAAAAGTGTGGCGCAAGTTTTTCCGCAGGATCAACAAACGACAGCGCTGCATTATTTTTATGAGCAACTGCAAGGCAGCATGGTTCAAATTTGTTACAACATAGTCCAACATTTTTCAAATCAGTTAACCTATGGCTCAAAGGATCTGGACTCAGTTTTTGTAGCATACAAACTTGCCTGGGCAGCGCAAACACAAAATATGAACATTGCAGGAGTACCACAAGGATCTGATTTTGCCACAAGCGTAACGACATTGATGATAGCTTTGTACGTTGGAGCTATTGCCGATCGAAACAGCAGCTTGGCTGTATCTGCCCAAAGTGATGCAGCAAAGAAAGTTATCATCCAAGAAAAAGAAAAATATCATACTATTTTATACCAGGTCTATTTTAACAATGGTCAAAAAGATCAAGCAGCTCTGCAGCAGTTAGCAATTAAAAGATTAAAAAAACAACAAGCGCAAGCACAAGCAGCACCAAAATTATTTCAAACAGCTCAAAAAATGCTTCAAGCTGCTCGCGCGCCAATTGTGCTTGATGTAAATAATCCTGAGCAAACAAAAACTCAAGTGCTTGCTAGCATTGATCAATTGAAAAAAGTTCTCACCAGTTACGCTACCTCTGCTACAGCCTATGAAGCAGCTCAAGACGGGACCGGGTACAATAAGTGCATACAGGCTCAAAATAGTATTAACAGCATTGATATGCAGTTAAAAATGATGCAGTTAGTTTGGAATTTATTTTTAATCGACGTACCAACCTCCAAGCAACTGACATTTTCAACAGTTCAATCTTTTCTACAAATAAAATCAAAAACTGGAACTGCTCCGGCGGTAACCGTTACGACCAAGGACGCTGTCCAAGCGCTTCAAAATCTTGTTGATTTGTGTCAGTCAGCTCCAAATTCACTCAGTCAAGCTTTAGCCCTGCAGCCACTGCTTGATGGCGTTACGACTGGTGTTGAAAATAATAATGCTTCAGGTGTGACTATGGAGTCCATCATTGACATCAAAGAGGCGCTAGAAACATTAGCGCAACTTTTAAAATTTATGATTAAAGCGACGGCGTCAAAAGATCCAAAAGATATAAAAAGCGCTATGACTTACGCAAGTCACTTAGATAGTTTGTTTGAAAAAAATGAAGACCTTGGCCAATATGTTGCTTTCTTGCCAGATATTTTATCCCAGGGCAAAAATACTTGGGTGCAATTTTCAGCACAGTTTTTAATGCGTAGTGGTGTAGTGACTACCGTTGCAGATGCAATAGCTCAGGTTGGAAAATATGAGCAACCCCCAACGGTAGAATTATCTGCAGGTGCAATTAAAATCTTGCAAACCCAAGGTGAGTCTGAGTTTAAGCAGGCGGTTGCCGCAAAAAAAACAGGTGATTTTGCTACAGCGGTAAAACATTATAAAAACATGCAAAATGTTTATTTAAAACTACTCAGCGTTCCATCTTTTGCTCCTGCAGACGAGCAAAACGTTAGAAGAAAATACTTTTTAGCGACAACATTACTGACCGCAAGTTCATTGGCATCAACGATATCTGCGCAAGGAGAGCAATCTTTAGGAACATTAACTAATGTTCCGACCTCATACGTGGTCAATTCGTATCAAACTCCTTCCATTGATCTAACTTTGCTAGGGTCTACGGCTTTACCAGCATCTTTGAAGTCAGTTGCGCCAAGCACACTTGTTTCTACGTTAAGCGCAGCTCAGAAAAAAGATCTGTTCCAGCTTTTTAAAGCATATCTGATTAGTCAGGTAGTTGCTGATCAGTGTGTTCAATTTTCGGATTGTTTTATTGATTATCAATTAAAAACGGTTACAAATATTTCAGACGTTAATCAATCAATTGCAACTCAAGCTTTGCAGCAGGTTGCGCAGTATTTGAAAGATTTTCCGACCACTCCTCAGATGG
>JAPLIQ010000023.1 GCA_026389025.1 Candidatus Babelota bacterium | reverse complement strand
AAAATAACGCAGCGTTATGTTTGTGGGGGGCATGGGCTAAAGCTGGATTCTCATTTTAAAAAATAACTCTCATGCTCAAAAAAAGCTTTGCGCAAAGCCTCAAGATTGACAAATAGAGCAGATTTGTTATATTTTATTTGTAAAATATTTTTCTTTCATTTCAAATAATTAGGGACACATTTCATGAAAAAATCACTTTTAATGGCGATTGTATTTGCAACAACTGCAATACAAGCAAGCACTCCTCCTTTTGAATTATGTCCTAGTACACCATCAACACGCGTAGACAACTTAAGTCGATCAGGAGTATTAACAAACAATTCATTCTGTTCAGCTGCACAAGTTGAAGGCAACTCTCCTGAGAACTTCTACAATGCACCAACACCAACAGCTAGAAAAACAGGAGCAGCAGCGGCTCAATCTTCTGCTAGTACTCAGACTGATATGTTGGATGCTATAGACAGTAGTGAAACATTTAACAGAGATTTTGATGAAGCTTTTAGATATTTTACATCTGCAGAAGATGGCCAAAAAGCAATACCTAATACACCTGTGCAAACAACACTAGAAATAGATTTGGCAGAAGAAAACAATCGCAAGGCTATAGGAACAGAACAATTAGGAGCATACCAATGGCTCTTCGCAACAATAAGTATTCGTCAAAAACATTTGAAGAGAGATCATTCAGAAGATGTTGAACATCCTCAGACTTGGCCTTCTTTAGCCATTACGCCTAAAAGAATTCAAACAACTGCTGCCCCTTATACCGCTTCAGAAGCATCACCGTGGGTGCAATCGGGTCCGTCTGTACCAGGGTCTTTTCCTGGCGAAATAGCAATAACTCCTTATACAGTTGGCGTTGTTCGCACAGTCCCCGTCACTATTACAAAATAAATTATTTTTATAAAGAAAAAGCCCTTGAGAATTCTCAAGGGCTTTTTCTTTATAAAAATCTAAACAATTTTAACCGTTATGCTTGTGCCGTCACCAGTTCTGGTGTACCAAACCTTTTCAGCAATGCTTGTTTAATCTTTCCGATGCGCGATGCTTTAGTTGGATAATTTATAACATCTACCGTAGCTCTGTCCAGCCACTCTGCAGCAGCATCAAGTGCTTGTAGGTTATCACAAAATTCATTTGCAAAATCATCAGCCTCTGGCTCCATAACGTAGCGAGAATATGCTGTTTTTTCAGCAAAGTTTAATAGATGAAATGCAACGACATATATACCATATTTTATAAAAAATCTTTGTGCTGGTGAATAATCTTTAAAACATTCTGCCTTATAAACCGTATAAGCAACGACTGCACTTGTCGCAGTTGTTGCAATTAATAATTTTGAGATATGCTGCTTCTTAATATGACCAGCTTCATGCAGCAACGTCCATTCAATTATATTTTGCACCTGGGTTGACTTACCAAGTACGACTTCTGCCTCTAACTCATCTATCCATGCCTTTGGAAACATAATGACTAAAGATGATGACATCGGACCCGTAACATTAGCTATCACGATTGAAACGCCATCCAACGCTTGAGGATATTTTGCTTTCATATTTTCAAAATAGACAGTAGCTTTTGGATACGACTCTTCAGATATTTCTTTAAATTTAACTGTAACATTATTATCTTTTGACATTTCTAAAAAACCCATTGTTGCCTCATGCTGCATATGAATAAGCTTTTTAATCGATCCCATGCCAAAAGTTTGATTGCATGACGTGGTTACAAAAAATAACCCTAATAATATTTTTTTCACTGTGTCCCTAACCTAAATTGTAAAAAAGAGAGGAGCCAACACTATGTCAGCTTCTCTCTTTTTTTATTTTAAAACTCTAATGTAACGATGCTTCTTACATCATCCCAGACATACCACCCATGCCCATAGGAGGCATTGGATGATCTTTTTTCTCTTCTTCAATGTCGCAAATCATTGCTTCAGTTGTCAAAAGTAGTCCAGCAATCGATGCAGCATTTTGCAATGCGCAGCGAGTTACTTTAACTGGATCGATAATTCCTGCAGCAATCATATCGACGTATACGCCTTCTTTTGCATCAAAGCCCATTTTCACATTAGCAGCATCAATAGTGCTGTTTCCGGTTTTAGCGGTGTAGCCTGCAATAGCGTTAACCACTACAGAACCTTCATGACCAGCGTTTGAAGCAATAATGCGAAGAGGTTCTTCGATAGCGCGACGAACGATTTGAGCACCAAGTTTTTCATCACCAGAAAGTTGTAGATCATTTAAAGCTGTTTGTGCATGAAGTAACGCACAACCACCACCAACGACAATACCTTCTTCGACAGCTGCGCTTGTTGCACTTAAAGCATCATCGATACGATCTTTGATTTCTTTCATTTCAACTTCAGTAGCAGCACCAACTTTGATCACTGCAATTCCGCCAGCAAGCTTTGCTAAACGTTCTTGTAGCTTTTCGCTGTCGTACTCTGATGTGCAATTTTCAATTTGCATTCTGATTTGAGCAACGCGACCTTTGATAGCACCTTCAGATCCAAGACCTTCGATAATTGTGCATTCATCTTTAGTCAAGATTACTTTTTTAGCACGGCCTAAATCTTGTTCCATTGCTGTATCAAGGTTCATGCCTTTATCTTCAGAAATCACTGTGCCGCCGGTAACAATTGCGATATCTTCAAGCATTTCTTTACGACGATCACCAAAGCCAGGAGCTTTAACTGCAGCTACTTTTAAAGTGCCGCGAATTTTATTTACAACGAGTGTTGCAAGCGCTTCGCCTTCAAGGTCTTCAGCAATGATCAAAAGCGATCTGCCGTTTTTAGCCACATTTTCAAGAATTGAAATGAGCGATTTCATGTTTGATATTTTTTTATCACAAAGCAAAATCAATGGATCGTTTAAAACTGCTTCCATTTTTTCAGAATCAGTCACGAAATATGGAGACAAGTATCCACGATCAAATCGTAGACCTTCAACCACGATTAATTCGTTTTCTGTCCCTTTAGCTTCTTCAACCGTGATTACGCCATCTTGGCCAACTTTTTCCATTGCATCAGCAATGATTTGACCAATTGCTACATCGTAGTTTGCAGAAATTGTAGCAACTTGCTTAATTTCTTTTTTGTTGGTGACTTGTTTTGCCATGCTTTTGAGTGATTTGACCACTGCTTCAACAGCTTTATCAATTCCGCGCTTTAATTCCATAGGGTTTGCGCCCGCAGTAACGAATTTGTTACCTTCTTGGAAAATAGCTTGAGCCAAAACAGTTGCCGTTGTTGTTCCATCACCAGCCACGTCAGCTGTGCGACTTGCAACTTCTTTAACCATCTGAGCGCCCATATTTTCGAGCTTATCTTTCAGTTCGATCTCTTTTGCCACAGTTACACCATCTTTAGTGATAGCTGGTGGACCAAATGATTTTTCGATCGTTACGTTACGGCCTTTGGGCCCGAGAGTTACTTTAACCGCATTGGCTAGGATATTAACCCCGTCCAATATTTTTGATCGAGCCTGAGACCCGAATACTATTCTTTTTGCCATGCTTTACAACCCTTCACGGTTACTTATGTAATTCTTCTTAATTATTCGACAATCCCTAGAATATCGTCTTCTTTAAGGACCAAGAACTTTTCCCCAGCCTTTGTTCCTGCATATTTGCCAAAAAAGATCGTGTCTCCAACCTTAACTTGCATAGGTATGAGATCACCTTTGTCATTTTTAAGACCACAACCTACTGCCATAATTTTGCCAGTTTGAGTCTCTTCTTTAGCTGCATCGGGTATATAAAGTCCGCCAGCGGTCTTAGTTTCTTCTTCTATTCGTTTAATCCAGACGTTGTTACCGAGTGGACGAAATTTTTCAAACATATAAACACCCTTTTGTTTATAAAATGTAACGAATTTTCGTGGTTTATGGATGCCTTTTGATTCAAAGCTCCACACTTATAATTATAGCTTAAACCCTATAATCTTCAATGCCTTTCTGGCAAGCAAAAAGTGTCTAGATAAAGAAAAGGGACCACTTTTACAGCGGTCCCTTTTTTAATTATCAAACTAACTTATTTCGTCTCAGCAGCCTTTTGAGCAAACTCTTGAAGCTTTTCAGGAGTTGCTTGATACAGATCCAAGACGTTTCCTCCTGGGTCTTTGATCCCAACCATAACTCCGTGCGGAGCTACAACTGGTTCATTAACAAAAGTCACACCTTCAGCTTGCAACTTTTTATGCAACGCTAAAAGGTCTTCCATAACTTCAAACACAACGCCGGTGCGTACGTTATCTTGCACTTGGTCTGTTGGGCATAAGCCAATTTTGACACATCCAAGGTCAAATTCAGCCCACTTGCCTTCGAGATGGAATTTTTGAGGTATTCCTAATTTTTTGTAAAATTCTACAGCTTTCTTTAACACATTGCACAATGCAAAAGATAATTTATTGCCAAGAACTGATTGCAACCTACCGCCAATGGGAAAGCTACGATAAGGAGAAAAATAACCGTCCATATCTGTCCTGCCTTCAAACAAATGCTGGGCGCTATATTTTCCAAATGCAGCAGCAATCGGCAGCCCTGCGCATGCAGCGATATAATAAATATGTTTAAAATCTTTATCAGGTCCCGCCATTGGGGCAATATCTTTTGAAAGTCCCATTAGTCCTGGCCACATGTACTCAAACTGAATATCGACTTGAGGAAATTTTTTACGAAACGAATTGGTCAATTTTTTAACCATTCGACTGTTTCCATGAGTTTCTTTAGATGCGTACGTCGTCCACAGCTCTCCACCACCAAGCAACAGTCGATTGTCTGCCGTCATGCGAAAATAATTGTACAAAAGCTCGCTATCCCAAACCATCAGTTTTTCTTTTGGAAAAATAGCATGAATTTGATCATCGGTTAATTGTTGCGAAGCCATAACGTATGTCTGCGCATGAAACACATCCTGAGGTAAAATGTTTAAATCAGGCATAAACCTGTCAGTACAAACAATAATATTGTCAGCAGTAATTTGGGCACGCGCTGTAGAAACTGTGTGATTATTGATTGCTGTCACCGGCGTTTCTTCAAAAATTAAAGCACCCAAAGATTGCAGCTGTTTTTTCATTTCTTGGCAGTAAGCGTACGCGTCCATGCCAAAGGTATCGTCATACGCTACACCGCCAAAATAACCTTCTGATCCAATATGATTACGAACACCTTTTGCATCGTAGAGTTCTGATTTGAGCCCAAGCTTTTGTAAATGTTCATGCTCAATGGCAAACGTTTTAAAGGCGCTTTTACTTGAAGCAACCATAAGTGTGCGAGCAGGCGCGTAACCACAATCTAATGTATAATCTTGAATGTTGCTGCGGACACTTTCAACGCCACCACTAATAAAATTCCAAATTTTGCCCGCATCTTGCAAACTAAATCGTTTTGTAAAATCAGTCAGTGAAAGTTCAGCATTTGGAGTAACGAACCCAGAACTTTTTCCAGTTGCTCCAGAGCCGCAATAATATTGCTCAAAAACCGCAACTTTTTTTCCTTGTTTGACGCACTCAAGTGCAGCACTCAGGCCCGCTATACCACCACCAATGATTGCAACTTCTATCTGCATATCCGTGACTAATGGAGCTGAAGCTTCACGCTTGAGATACGACAACACTTGATCTTGAGGAGGCCACATATTTTTCATAAACTACAATCCTTTTTATATGTTCCATAGTTGAGCATACAGTCCATTTTTTTCAATCAATTCATCATGAGATCCAGACTCTACAATTTTACCATTATCTAAAACAAAAATAATATCTGCTTGGCGTACTGTTGAAAGACGGTGCGCAATAATAATAATGGTATGATCTTTTCTTAATCGATCCATTGACTCTGAAATTAAAGCTTCAGTCTCATTATCAAGAGCTGACGTCGCTTCATCAAAAACCAATATTCGAGATTTTTTCAGTAACGCACGTGCAATGGAAAGTCTTTGTTTTTGGCCGCCTGAAAGATTTTTTCCATATTCATGCAAAACTGTTTGATACCCTTGTGGCATTTCCATGATAAAGTCGTGCGCTTGTGCCATTTGCGCCGCTCTCATAATATCATCTTGCGATGCTTGAAACGTACCATAGGAAATATTGTCCTGTATGGTGCCGTCAACCATGTACACATTTTGACTGACAAGGCTAATGGACTCTCGCAAATCATCAAGTTTCATATTTTTTATATCACGGCCATCAATTGCAACAGATCCGCTTTGTATGTCATAAAATCGTAACAACAACTGCACAATGGTACTTTTGCCAGACCCTGTCGTTCCTACAAAACCAACGGTTGTTTGCGCTGGAATATCAAATGATAGATTTTGAAAAACTTCAACTCCGTTAGGATACGAAAAAGCAACATGATTAAAAATAACTTCTCCCTTCATGTCCTTAACGGAAAAAGATTCTGTCCCACTAATAATTTTTGGTTTGCTTTTCAAAACAGACACAATACGACCTGAAGCAGCAACTGCTTTTTCATACGAATCTACAACGTGCGACAATGTCGTAAATGGCCACAAGAACTTTTGCATTAAAAACATCAGTATCGCATACAAGCTTATAGGAATAAGACCATTCAATATAAGCTGCCCACCAGTAATCATTGCTGTAATAAACCCAACCATGATAGCTAAGCGAACTGATGGAATATATAAAGCTGTAACAATACTAGAGTCGCAAAAGGTTTTTTTAAAGTGATTGCTTTCATTGCGTAAACGCTTTAATTCATACTGCTCAGTGGTATAACTTTTTATCGCAGAAATAGCCTGTAAACGGTAGACGGTATGATTTGCAATATTACCTGAGGCCTCGCGCAATTTTTCATACAATCGAGCTAATTTATGCTGAAAATGATACGCAATATAAACCACAAAAGGAACCGGCACCAACGTCAACAAAAAAACTTTTGGTGAAATATAAAAAAACACAGATCCTAAAATGATAGTATTTATAGTCAACTGAATCAATTCATTGGGAGCCTGACTTAAAAAAGTCTCTATTTGAGCAATGTCATCTTGAACAACGGTAAGAAGTCCGCCCGTTGTTTTAGTTTCAAAATATTCCAGATCTAAACCCTGCATGGTCTGATAGGTTTGCAGACGTAAATCATGTTGAATTTCTTGAGCTAATGTATGCCATCTTACATAATATAAATACTCAAAAATCGCTTCCAGAATCCAAAATGTTGCGGTAAGCGTACCCACGAAGTACAATTGATGAACCGGACTGACCACTCCCCACGTCGCAACCATAGACTTTTCTTGATTTACAACCACATCGATTGCAACACTAATTAAAATTTCTGGAACAATATCACACACTTTATTGCACAAAGAATAAATTGACGCCAATAAAATACTTTTTTTGTGTGGCGAGGTAAAAGACAGTAAACGTACCAGATTATTTTTTGCAAACAACATAAAAACTCCTTAAAAATAATATTGCTTCTGAATTTATTTCATAACAAATTCCAGTTACTCATTCTATCTTTAATTATTAAGCATGCTTGGATAGAGAGATCTTTACATTTATGACAATGTTTACTACCGTACAAAAGTTATAGTAAAAATATTAAAAAGGAGAAAAAATGTTTGAAATTATCTATATCTGTAAAGTTGGAATTCTTGCAGGAATTATCATGGGCATGGCTGCTATGATCTTAAACCTGGTAAAATTTACCACGCTAGACCTTACAGCTTACATGGGCTGTTTACTTACCAAACGATCATCAGGAATGATTAACTTTATTGCAGGATTTTCATTTCATCTTTTTGCATCTGCTGCCTTAGCACTCGTGTATGTTTTTGTTATTGGCATGTTTCAAATTTCGCTCACTTTTGTTAATGGACTGATTGCTGGTTGCGTGCACACGCTTGTTTCTGGCTGCCTTCTACCACAACTGGATAGATTTAATGCATGTGTCAAAAAAGGCACTCTGCCTAAAATGGGATATTTTGCATCTAACTATGGTGCAAATGCCATGATCACTTTTACAGCAGGACATATTATTTATGCTGTAATTGTTTTTTGGATGCTCGCTTAAAAAACTTTCAAAGGCTTTCAAAAAAATGGCTCGTATAAACAACGAGCCATTTTCAGGAATAACTAAACCTTGCATATGACATTTTTTGATAATTTTTTTATACTACTTTGCATCAATATAAAACTTAAAAATTGGGGACTTGCATGACATCTTTAAAAAATTCACAATACCAAACGCTTTGGCAACTGTTAGTCAGAAGCTTCAAAATCACCTATCCAGGACTAAAAGATAAAATAATTAACAGCCTGTTTTGGGCAGTCTTAAATATTATCGTTTGCGCTTTTGTTTTGCCCAGCATGGGAATGGATAAAAACTTTGGTGCTTTTATGGTAGCAACCATGCCGATTTCATGTGCTTTTTTTACATCAATAAATAGTATCTATGCATTACTCACAGACGTCTCAAGCGATGGAAGCAATTTACAATATGAACTTACGCTGCCGCTGCCTCAATGGTTAGCCTTTGCTAAATATGCTTTCGAAAATACGTATCAAGCACTGTGCGTGTCTCTTTTAATTTTACCCGTTGGAAAATTACTGCTATGGAATCAATTTTGCTTAGAACATTTTTCATTTCTGAAATTTTATTTTTTACTAACAATCGCTTCTTTATTTTTTGGATTTTTTTCAATTTTTATCGCAAGCATTACTAAAGATATGTATTCAGGACTTGATAATATATGGACCAGAATTGTTTTTCCCATGTGGTTTTTGGGTGGATTTCAGTTTTCATGGAAAACGGTTTATCAGATTTCTCCGACACTGGCTTACATCAACTTACTCAACCCACTCACCTACGCACTTGAAGGTGGTCGAGCAGCATCTTTAAATCCTTCGCAGTCACTGCCATACTGGCTGTGCATTGGTGCATTGATGCTCTTTACGATACTGTTTGGATATTTGGGAATTCAAAATTTAAAGAAACGACTTGATTGCATTTAATTGAAAAAGCCTTGGAAATCCGAGGCTTTTTTTTCTGAATAAAAAAAACATTGCTTTTACTCCTGCGTAATTTTTATCTTCAAAAAAAAGGAGAGTGGTAATGATGCGACGTTATTGGATATCAAAAGCCGCCCAGGAGCATGTCGATATTGTTAAAGATAAAGGTTATACCCAGATTAACATGGGGCCAAAAGGACCTTTGGAGCAGATGAATATTGGTGATTGGATTTTATATTATTCACCAACAGTATACTTCGAGCAAGACGAACCAACATGTCAAAAATTTACTGGAATTTCATGCGTGATCGATAATCGCGTCTATCCACAAAGCAACCAATTCCCTGATCGTTGGCGCCGAAACGTTGAATTTTTCAAATGCGAACCGCAACACCCCAAACAGTTTCTAAATCAAGTAAGCTTTTTGCCTAAGTCTGAAAACTGGATGGATATTTTTTTACTGCCTATCTTTGAAATTCCACGTACAGATTTTCTGTCCATTGCTGACACAATTGTAATCCGAGAAAAGAACCGAATCTTATTGTATTAAAGTAGGTTTAAACCCTTTAGTACAAAGTAACCCAAAAATCCTACGACTCCATCGACAACGATAAGCAGGGATTGAAATCGTTTGCATGTGGTTGAAACAAACACAGAGCATAAAAAATAGGCTGAAAACAGCATCATATTTAAAGAAAACCATACAAAAACACCTTGAGCCGGAACAAACTCTGGAAACAAAACGTGCATTAATCCTGAGCTAACAACAAAGCAGACAGGAGACAGCAGTAGGCTTGCCACGACAGTCATTGCATGTAAGCGTGCCACTGGCTGCAATAGTTCCTTCATTGGCAAACGAGTTAAAAGCATTACCGTGATCAAATGTGCCCCGTATCCAAATATCGCAAACCAAGCCGCTGTAATATATACTATTTTCAAAGAAAATTGGTCAAATATCGCTTGAATAAGTTCAGTCATCATAAGCTCTCCTTTTTGCTATAAAAATTATTTACACATAAGCAAGAAACCATAAAAACCCCCAACAGATCAAGGAAGTCATCATAATGCATAAAGCGTAGCGATCGCAGACCGCTTTTTTGCACCAAGTTTCAAGTAACGAGGAAATAGAATTATAGGCAAAATAGGCACTCATAAAAACTATCATAAAACTAAAGGTTTTGTAAAAAGCCTTATCACATCTACTAATCACGCTCATGGATACAATCATATACCTGTGGATTGCAAAAAATTCAGACTTTGCAAGCATGGTCAAAATACATTCATACAATGCTAAAAAGACGGTTGAGGTTAAAAAACCAAACCATAAACTTTTCGATAGCTCGACTGCCAGGTCCTGGCGGACATTAACCATGTTTTTAACATGACACAGTAAAAAGAACAGGTAGGTCACGGCAAAAGCCAGAAAGAACCATAAAAACGCAACTTTGAAAAGATACAGAGGGTTAAGGACCAGCATCTGCTTGACTACCATCATCCAGCACCCAACTAACGAAAAGAAAACCCTGCCCAAAACCATAAATCACCCTTTTTCAATTTTGACTCTTTTAACTACTTAAACTATACTTATAACATACTCTATTTTCCTTATTTAAAAACAGATGTTGGCTTATAAGTACAAGTATTTAGCTCTTACGGCTTGTAATCGATGGCAGACAACATTTCAAATTAATCGAAACAAATAAAATCACATGACTACAAAAAATTCATTAAGTAAATTTCTTGCTCAATCTGGGGTTTGCTCACGACGAGCAGCTACTGATCTGATCAAATCTGGCGTTGTTAAAGTTAATGGAAAAGTGGTACTTGAGCCATTTCATCCACTTGCAGATGACGACTCTATCAAAGTAAACAACAAACGGATTCTGCCTGAACAAAAATTATACTTCTTGTTTAACAAGCCAAAAGATGTTTTGTGTACCCTGTCTGACACTAAGGATCGCAATACCATTACGGCATTCTTTAGAAACATTCCGGAACGTTTGTACCCAATCGGACGACTTGATCGAAACACAACTGGACTGATTGTCATGACAAATGATGGTGATCTTACGCAAAAATTAGCTCATCCAAAATTCAACATCGCAAAAACCTATCAAGTTACTACCCATAAGCCTGTGACAGATGAGCACTTGGAGAAACTTTTAAAAGGTATCAAGCTTGAAGATGGTTATATGAAAGTTGATAGCATACGACACACTTCTCTGCATTCAAAACACATTGTCACGCTTACTATTCATAGTGGTAAAAAACATATCATCAAACGTTTGTTTAAAGAACTGAGATATTTCGTTGAAAAACTAGATAGAATTAGTTTTGCCGGCCTAACTAAAAAAGGCTTAGAAGTTGGATTCTTTAGAGCTCTAACTGATAAAGAAGTTGAAAAATTGAAAAAAGATTTCTCTGAAGAAAAAAAACCTGCTGCAAAGCCGGCTTTGAAAAAAATAGTTGCTTAGATTAAATTCATAAAAAAGCCCGGTTTTTACAACCGGGCTTTTTTGTTGTCTATTATTTATTTATGTGATCGTAAATCAAATGAAATTTCATTTCTCAAGAAAAACAGTCCGTATAAGTTAATCATCAGCAGTGATGCTCCGACAATAGACATCATGGATAGACAATGATTTGATGTGCCGACAAATGAGAACAAAATAAACGAACAGGCTGCAAGCACCACAAAAATTTGTGCTCCATAACGCGGAGATAGAAACGTTGCAGACCTGCGACCTGCTGCAAAAAATGCAATCAACGTTGAATATCCAAGTAAGAAAATAAAGAGTGGCCACACGGCGTATGCAAATGAAAAATACTGCGAAAGCGCTTGGACGACCATAATGTTCTCACTAATATTTTGATGCCATGTGTCAGTAAGTAAAATCAAAAACAAACTCATGGTGCATACAATAAATGAATCTAAAAAAATATCTATAATGCCAAAAATTGCTTGTTTTGCTGGAACAGCTTCTTTCGTTTCTGCATGAACAACTGATGCATACCCAACACCAATGTCACCAGTATAGCAAGCTCTTTGCACACCATGACGAACAGAAAGCATAACGTTACTACTTGTTCCAACAAATGCTCCGATAGCTGCGTGAGCTGAAAAAGCATGAGCAAAAATTGAATAGAGCATAGCTGGCATTTTTGCAGCATTTGAAATGAGTACCCACATACCCATGCTCGTGTAACCCACTAAAAACACAGGAATAATAACGGCACACAATCGACCAACGATTTTTACTCCACCTTGTCCAATTCCAACAACTAAAAATAACAGCATAAATATAACGGCGTATTCATTTAAATTCCAGCCAACAGATAAACTTTCAGTCACTGTTCTAAAAATGTAGAGCTCAATGCCATACAAACAAATAAGCACAGCAGCAATGCGTGAAAGAATTTTTCCACCTGGAACATGCTGCAGAAAGATCATTGGTCCACCGGTATAACTATTTTCATTATTTTTAATACGAAATTTCACACCTAAGTAAATTTCACCATATTTAACAAGCATTCCTAAAATAGCTGCAATCCACATCCAAAACACAGCACCAGGGCCACCAAGTTTTACAGCGATACACACACTAACTATATTTCCTACACCAATGCAACCACCAACAGAGGTAAAGAATGCATAGATTGGAGAAACACCACGACTGCTGTCATCTTGCTTTTCTGTTGCAAAGGCTTTAAAAATTTTTATAACTTCAGGAAATTGACGGATTTGAAAAAAACGAGATTTATATGAAAGATAAAATCCGAATATGAAAAGCGCTGGAGCTCCACCATAGGTCCAAAAAACCGATTCTACGGCGTCAAGCATTTCAAACAACTGGTCAATCATAAAAATCCAATCAGAAAGTATCAATTTAAGACATTACACTTTTATCAGGGTAACTTTTTTTTAGCAGTTTGCAACAAGAAAGTATGACGTAAAACCAGTACTGCGACTGAGCAAAAACCTCTTGGCGCTCTTGCTGCGAGCTTTGAGCTCCTGCAAAATTTATTGCAAGCATCATGTGAACAAACTGTTGCCATTTTTGCCACGAGTCAGGCGGCAACTTTAATGTTGAAAAACACTCTGCAAGCTCGTCACCTAGGAGTTCAAATCCATAGAATTTACCTAAGGTAAGAAACAAGTTATACAAAGTCAGCGTATTTTGTCTGCGATAACTTTTTTTAAACAAATATTTAAAATATAAAGATTGCGCCCAAAAAGATTTACGCACATAAGGTCCGCAACACCAGAAGGCTCCTATTAAAACAGCAAGGATAGCCATCAATATAATTATCCAAGTCAGGATTCGATATATTAAAGACTCAAGACCGACTTTTTGATTCAAGCTCGTTTGGTTCAAGCTCGTTTGATTAATGAAATTAATCTCATGATCTTTAAAAGCATATGGTTGATCTATGTTAGATTTTTTTGTGGTGTCTAACGCCTGCTCTTTTTTATCTGATTTCATTACAGCCGCAGCAGTAAGTGTTAGCAATGCTTTTTCACTTTTAAGAATTTTATATGTTTGTGAGCTAAGATCAAAATATGCAAATTTCTGAGGCTCGATAGTAAAGGTTCCAGAATTATCACCTTGAATAATCCATTCAAACGTTTTACGAAATTTTTCATCATTTAAACGCTCTGTGCGGCTATTTCCTTGATAGCTATGTAGACCATCAGGAAGTTTTAATTCAGGGGCTTTTACAACCTCAAGATTTCCATCACCATGGATAACCATCGTTGCAACCAAACCTTGCCCAACCGCTCCTTTTTTTTGCTGCAACTGAAATACGCAACTGTCAAACGTTCCAACTGCTGTGACATCTTTAAATTCTTTAGACTTGGGCAAAGGCTTAACTTCTAAAGTTTTCGGATTTGATTGCACAGCGGTTTGCGTGCTAAATCCAAATACTGAACCAAATCCACTTTGATATTTCAAGGCAGGAATAAACACTGCTTGAAACATAGGAATTGTCAGCGTACCAGTTTTTTCCGGATACAATTCCATCAACCACTCTTGATGTTCATACTGCTCATCACCTATTTTAGTTGTCCCTTTTTGCGAACTTTGAGAAACAAAGCCACGATGAAAATTATCCAATGCAGAGTCGGGAAGCATTAATTGTTGATACTGGTCTTGGTAGCAAAAACGAATAAGAAGTTTTACTTTTTGTCCCACATACACCGATTTATTATCGATTGCTGCGTGCAGTATGTATGGCTGCTTATGATGCTTAGCAGGAGTAATAGTTGTCCCGTCACCAACTTCTATTTTTATTTTTTCTGAAAAAGTGCTGTCGCCATTTTCATCTTGAATTTCTACAGGGCCTAAAGAAAACGAACCCTTTTTTTCAGGAGTTACAACATACATAAACGTAATTTTTTTGCTTTGTTGTCCATTGATAAATGATATTTCTTGCTGTGTTCCACAACGCGAAAAAGAAAAATACGGAACTCCTGAAAGACCCTTTGGCTCCTGAGCATTTTCAAAATTCTCTGCTACTGCGTAAAGATAAAATGGTACACCAACTTCTACTTGGCTAACCAAACTTCTTTGCATGTCATACATTTGTATTTGTATTTGTTTATCACGGCCAAAAAGCTCTCCACATAAAACAAGTGCGTAGAAAAGTAATGAGTGAGCTAGGGCTTTACCAATTTTTTTGTCCATTTTTTGCCACTCCCTGTTTTGAAACATTCATTTTCAATATTTGTTTTTGCAAATTATCTTCATGCTCAGACATTTTCTGCATCACAAGCGCACCACGCTTATCTAAACGATCGTCATCTTCAGGCTTTGATTCCACCTGATCTGCAAGTTCGTCTTGAAGCTGCGCATCATTGCCTTTTTCGTCATGCTCACTAGACTGATCTTGTTTCTCTTGTGATTTTTCTAAGGATTGCTCTTGTTGTTTTTCTTTCTGTGTTTGCTTCCCATCTTTTTTTTGCTCTTTGGACTTTTCAAGCTGTTGATCTTTATCTTGCTGAGCATCATTTTCATCAGCTTGATTATTCTCATCATTCCCTTTGTTCTTTTTATCCTGCTGTTTTTTCTGCTTGCTGCTTTCCTGCTTTTGCTTTTCTTCCTGATTTAAATCATCCGAGTCTTTATCATCCGAGTCTTGATCATCTGATTGTTGATCATTTTTATTTTTTTTCTGCTTTCCGTCTTTATTTTTCTGATCTTTATCTTTTTGATCATCAGACTTATCATCTTGATCTTGCTCCTCTGGCGGCTGCTGCATCATTTTTTTAACAAGATCTGCATTCTGTTGAGCTTGCTGATTTTTCGAATTTATTTGTAAAACTTTTTCATATGTTTTCAATGCATCATCAAGCTTTTTTAGTTCAAAGTACGCATTACCTTCGTTAAACAATGCTTGCTCTTGAAGCACATTGTTTTTACCAGCAGACTGCTCTGCGCGATCGAAATAATGCAAAGCATCTTCAAATTGATTTTGTTTATATAAAGATAAGCCAACATTATAATTTGCTTCAGGGTCGTAAGGACTGCTATCAAGAAGCTTACTGTACTCGACTTGAGCACCTTTAAAATCCTTTTTTGCAAAAGCGCGATTACCACGATATTGCGATAAACTATCAACAATAAAATTTGTTCGGACAAAGCATGAACTAAGCAAAGCTGCAAAAATAATAGATCTTTTCATAATAACCATTCCACTGCAAAACATATAAAACTTACCGCAATAAAATAGGGGTACTGCTCTTGAAATCTTGAAACAGATCTTCCCTCTAAACTGTCTTTTTCAAAAGACTTAACAATTGAAATGAACTGTTTAATATCATCGTCAGACTGCACCATGCGGATATATTTTCCACCGGTTTGCTCCGACAAGTTTTTTAAAATTTCTTCATTTAATTTCGACATGACAATTGAACCCTTGTCATCTTTTTCAAATCCAACACATGCACCCTTATGGTCAACTATCGGAATAGGTGCCCCGCGAGACGTTCCAACTCCAAAGGTAAAAACAGACAAGCCTTGCTGTTCTGCTTTACTTTTCACGCCTGCAAGATTTGTTGAAAAATCTTCACCGTCAGTAAACAGACATATCAATTTTGTTTTTTTAGTTGGCATTGACTCAAATATCGCCATAGCTCGGGACAAAGCGCCTTCAATGGTTGTAGTGCCTGAAGATATCGTTTCGACATCAAGCCCATCTAAAAACATGAAAAACGCTGAGTAGTCAGTAGTTAGCGGACATTGCAGTACTGTTTCACCAGAGAAAAGAAGTAGCCCTACTCGCTCACATGATAAATTACAAAGGAGTTTTTTAATCTTTTTTTTAACGAATTCTAGTCGATTCGGTTTAACGTCTTGGGCGAGCATGCTGCGAGAAATATCGACCGCTATTAAAAGATCACGACCTTCTTGCTCAACAAGTTCATCTTTTTTATCCCACTGTGGTCGCAGCAGAGCAAGCATTAAAAAACAAAAACCAATAAGAAATAGCGCTGTTTTAATAATGCGACGCGTGAGTGATGCATTATGCACCAAAAGATCTCGCCATTTTTTTAAAGCCAAACGATCAAGCGCCCTGGCAGTTTTAAACCAACGAATGAGTAAGAATATAAAAACTATGAAACTTAAGCTGAGAGCTAGCGCTAAGTTATTTAAGCCAGCCCAAGAAATACTTTGCATGATCTACTTATCCTCTTTATACAATAAACCAAACCCACGTTGCGACAAACAATTCAAAACTTATCAAGATTATCACCCACCACAAAATAGGCATAAAATAATCATGATATTTATTATACAATTCAGTCTCGTATGATTTTTTTTCGAGTTTATCTATCTTGTCATAAATCATTTTTAAATCTTGTGGTTTTTTTGCTTCAAAAAATTGTCCACCTGTTTCTTGTGCAATTCTTTGGAGCAATGACTTATTTAAAGGCATTCCTGCTACGCGAACTCCAAAAACAGGATCGTCGATAAGTCCACCTTGGTCACCACCAATGCCAATCGTGTACACTTTTACACCAATGTTTTTTGCAACGAGCAAAGCATCTTTTGGATCAAGATCTCCAGGTGATGGTTCACCGTCAGTGAGCAGCACAATAATTTTACTTTTTGATTTTGTTGTTTGCAGCCTTCGAACTGCAGTTACAAGTCCCTGAGAAAGCATGGTGCCATCAGCCATATCACGGCTTGGCTGTCCAATTTCTAAATCACTGACGATCTCTTTTAAAATGTTCTTATCAAGCGTTAATGGACACCTTGCAATTGCATATCGACCAAAAATAACAAGTCCGATTGCATCATTTTGTCTTTTATCTATAAAGTTTAATGCTTCTTGTTTTGCAACTGATAACCGAGACCGTCGATCTTTAATGTCATCAAAGAAATTCATACTTCCTGAGACATCAAGTACTAAAACTATATCTATTCCATCAACGGTAATTTTTGATTTTGAGTCAACAAATTGCGGCTTGCCTATTAAAATGGCCATAAGCAGTAAGCTAGCCAAGCGAATCCAGAAGAAAAATTTTGCAGGAAGCGATGAAGCCTGAAGTCCGCGCTTTTGCAAAAAATCAGCAAGTGGATAGATGTAAAGCGTAGGCCGGTACCATTTATAACGAATAAAAATTATGACTACTAAAAACGCAAGGCTCGCAACTAATGGCGTTTGGTACGCGAATTGAAAAAAGGTAGCCACAGCAACAATCCTTATTTTATATTTTGACTTTCAACTTTTGCTTAAAAGTATCACAAAGAAAATAAAAATTTAAGCCTGAGATTTGACTTATCAGACAAAATCCTTTATCTATACAAATATCTATGTCAAAGCACACATCAAATCTCTCTTCACTTTTTAACTAGAACGATATGAAAAAACTGCTCATTGTTGAATCACCTGGAAAAATCAAAACCATTACAAAGTTTCTTGATAATGAATTTAAAGTGATGTCCACTGTTGGGCACATTAAAGATCTTCCTTCAAAAGGTCTTGGTATCACCATGGAAAATGATGGTATCCAGCTTGAGTACGTTACTATTAAAGATAAAGAAAAAGTCATCAGTGAAATTGTCAAAGCAGCCAAATCATCTGATGAAGTGTATCTTGCGCCAGATCCTGACCGCGAAGGAGAGATCATTGCATGGCACGTGGAGCAAGAAATTAAAAAGTTTGTTTCCCAAGATAAAATTCACCGTATCACTTTTAACGAAATCACTAAGTCAGCAATTGTTGAGGCTATTAAAAATCCTTCAAAAGTTGACCTTCCAAAGGTTCTTGCACAACAAGCGCGTCGAGTTTTAGATCGCTGGGTTGGTTATGAAGTATCTCCGATTCTATGGAGAAAACTAGCCAAAGGACTTTCAGCAGGACGAGTTCAGTCAGTAGCGCTTAAAATAGTTTGTCAGCGCGAAAAAGAAATTAGAGCGTTTAAGGCTGAAGAATACTGGTCTATCGAAGGTGCTTTCAATCACGGTAAAAATAGTTTCAACGCAATGTTGACTCATATCAATAAAAAAGCTGCAGAGCTTACAAGTGAAGCTGACACAACCAAAGTGGTCAACGATTTAAAAAATAAAAATTATTTCATTGAAAGCATTATTGATAAAGAGCGTATCAAAAATCCTGTGGCGCCATTTATCACCAGTAGTTTACAGCAAGCAGCTGTTAACAAGCTTGGATTCTCAGTTAAAAAAACAATGACCATTGCTCAAGGCATGTATGAAGGTATACCCTTACAAGATACATCGCCAACAGCGCTTATCACCTACATGAGAACTGACTCAACTCGACTCTCTCAAACTGCAATTGATGGCGCAAGAGAGTTTATTTTATCTGAATGGGGCAAAACATATTTACCTTCAAAGCCAAATTTATATGGTAAAAAAGAAGGCGCTCAAGACGCTCACGAAGCGATCAGACCTATTGACATGAGTTTAAAACCTGATGACATCAGACCTTATGTTTCTGCCGAAGTTTATAAATTATACCAGCTTATCTGGTCACGGGCAGTTGCATCACAAATGAAGCCTGCCATCTATGCGCAACGCCAAGTTATTATTAACGCTGAAAAATATACTTTTAAAGTTACTGGATCAACATTGACCTTTGACGGATTTTTAAAAGCATATCAAACAGAAGAAGAAGATGACGACAAAGTCGTTAAATTGCCAAACGGCCTAGTCGAAAAAGATCCATTAGCTCTTGAAAAGCTAGACCCTAAGCAACACTTTACTCAGCCGCCAGCAAAATTTTCTGAGGCAACACTTGTCAAAGAACTTGAAAAACAAGGAATTGGCAGACCAAGTACCTATGCAACTATTTTAAGCACCATTCAAGCACGAAAATATGTCGAGCTTGATAAAAAACGATTTGTACCAACTGATCTTGGTATGAAAGTAACTGAAATGCTTGATGAAAATCTTCCTAAGATTATGGACCTTAAATTTACAGCACACATGGAAGAAGATCTTGATAAAATTGCAACAGGCCAACTGCAGCGCGATGTTTTGCTAAAAGAATTTTGGGACTCTTTCGAAAAAGATTTAGAAAAATTCAAAGGTCAAACAAGCAAACTTGGTAAAAAAACTTTAGAAGAAACTGAAATTGTTTGTCCAACGTGCAAAGAAAGAAAATTAGTTGTACGACTTGGAAAAAATGGAAGTTTCCTTGGATGTCCTGGTTTTCCAAAATGTACTTTCACAAATAAGTTTGAACGCAAAGATGATGGTTCAATCGTTCTTTCGGAAGATACAGAAGGGCCAACACTTTTAGATGAAGCGTGCAGCAAGTGCAGCAAGCCTATGCGTCTGATGAAGGGCCGATTCGGCGAATTTATTGCATGCTCAGGTTATCCAGAGTGCAAAAACATCAAACAAAATATTGCATCATTTCCATGCCCTCTATGCGCTGGCACCATTGCTGAACGTAAATGGCGCGGTGGAAAATTGTGGGGTTGCCAAAACTATCCAAAATGTAAATTCTCAATTTTCTCAGACATTTCGCAGTCACCATGTCCAAAATGTAAAAAAAGTTTATACATGATCAAAAAAACAGATCGCACCGAAAAAACAACGCTGATCTGTCCACAAGATGATTGTAAGCACACAGTGACGCTTGAAGAACAAAATTAATTCTGAGGAAATATTCATGAATAATAAACATATTGCACTTTTTGCTCTCATAGTTTTTTCATCTGCAAGTAGCTACAACATGCACAGAGTGGCCCGACCACAAATCAGCGCTACAGCTTTGATGGCTTTACGACATTGTTCAGCTGGTTCTTCAAGCTCTCAAGCAAATGAAACTCCAAAAGTAGAAACAAAAGAAACTAAGTATTCTGATTCAAGAATGCATCAAGATGATATGGATGAAATAAAATATTGCATAAAAAACAACAAGGTTAATTATTTTCTTATATTTTGGATAGGCTGGATGACAAGCTTAATAGCTACCCCACAAGCAAAGAGCGATTTAAATATTATAAAAAATCGTCAAAATGATTTAAGCATGAAATTAAATCGTATAGAAAATAAACTAGATAAGACAATCAACGACACAAGTAAATAAATGTTTATAAAGAAATCAGCAACATTTGTATGGTCAGTTGTCGCAATCATAGCGCTAGTTATTTTAAGCATTGTTTGTTGGCGCGTTAGTCCTACGATTAAAAAAACAACTGAACCTTCTGAAGCGTCAGCTCAAAAAAAGCAGCGGTCACCGCTTGGATCATGTGAAAAATGTGACAAACCACTGCGTAAAGTACATGGTCGCTTTGGTGATTTTATAAGTTGCTCAGGATATCCAGAGTGCACCTACATCCAACGTAAAAAAGCTTCATTTTGTTGCCCGCAGTGCGCAGGTTGCATTGAAGAGCGAAAATGGAGTGGCGGAACTTTATGGGGTTGTAGTAAGTATCCGCAGTGCCGCTATGCAATTTTTTCAGACATTGAGGATAGTCCATGCAGCGAGTGCGACAAGTTTGCCTACATGATTAAAAAAACTGATGAAGATGGAAATGTAACGCTCACGTGCCCCAACGAAAACTGTAAAAAGTTTGCTCAAGCAGATGCAAATAAGCCTTAAAACTATACTTTCTAAGATTTTTCGTTATCCTATTTTTTGGATTGCTATTTTATTTATATGAAAAACAATCCATATTTACACCTCTCCAAATATAAGAAATAAAATTTTAATAATTACATAAGAAAGGTAATTTTCTATGATCACAGGTGTTGTTCAGTTCTTTTATCCAGACATTAAAAAAGATGAGATAAAAAAATATTCATTATTAGCTGTAGCGTTCTTGTTTACAATTGGTGCTTACTGGTTGCTAAGACTTCTAAAAGATTTAGTTTTATACAAACTAGCGTTCCCAGTTTCTCTTGGTTACAATTCAGATGAAGGCCGTCAATGGGCTCCTATAACAAAAGCAATTTCACCTTTCGTCGTTCTTGGCGTAGTTATGATCTACACAAAACTTGTCGATTTGTTTGAAAAACAAAAATTGTTCTACATCATTGCATCTTTCTACACAATTTGTTTTGCAATAATCGGAACTATCCTTTATTTGCAAGCAACTCATGGTTCTGAATTTGTTGGTGCTACGGCTTTAAAATACACAGGTATTTGCAACTATCTTTTAACTGAATCTTTGGGTTCTGTTTTAGTTGCACTTTTCTGGTCATTTACTGTTAGTATTTCAACAGCTGAACAAGCAAAAAGAGCTTTCCCTTTCATCGTTGCTCTTGGACAAATCGGTTCAATCACCGGTTCGTCTTTAATGCTTATTAAAACTCCTCCAACATGGCCACTATTCGTAGTTGCTGTTGGTTGCTTAATTGGTTTGATGGCTGCAATTCGTTACTTAGTAGCGACAACTCCTGCAGATCAAATGAGATCTGATAAAGAAGAAAAAAAATCTAAACCAGACATGTTTGGTGGTATTAAACTTTTATTTACACAACCATATCTACTTGGTGTTTTAGTTGTTTCTACGTTCTATGAAATTTCTGGAACAATCATGGATTACCAAATGAAATCACAAGCATCAATCCTTTTTGATGAGTCAACGTTCAAATGGTTCCTAGGAATCTTTGGAGTTGCTTCAAATGGTTTAGCTTTTGTTCTAGCTCTTCTTGGAACAAGTGCAATTATTAAAAGATTTGGTGTTCGTATTTGCTTACAGATTTATCCTGTCAGCTGTGCAATTAGCATCATTGCATTGTATACATTCTACCAAAGTGGTCTGTCAACAGCGGTAACTCTTTTCTGGGCAACATTTGGCGTTATGATGATTGTTAAAGGTGTTTCATACGCTGTGAACAATCCTGTAAAAGAAATGATGTACATCCCAACAAGCAAAGACGCTAAATTCAAAGCTAAAGGTATCATTGATATGCTTGGTGGACGATCAGCAAAAGCTTCTGGTGCTCAAATCGGTGGATTCTTGAACGTTAAAGGAAATCCTTTAGCATCAATTCAAAATCTTATGCTTTATGGTTCGCTCATCAGCCTTGGTATTATTGGCGTATGGATCTTAGCTGCTTTCTACGTTGGTAACAAAAATCAAAAACTTGTCAAAAGTGGCGAAATCATCGGATAACATCCTTTGTTTGTATCCAAAACTTGATACGTATCGAAAAACTCCGGCATACTTTATGTCGGAGTTTTTCTTGTTAGGGAATTTATTTAAGGGGCTTTAATTCATGTTTACCACATTTATCCAAATTTTTTATCCAGACATCAAGCGCGAAGAAATGAGAAAATTCAGCTTCTTAGCGCTAGCTTTCATATTTACTATCGGCACCTATTGGCTCATGAGGCTCCTTAAAGATCTTGTTTTATACAAACTTGCTTTTCCTGCTTCACTTGGATGGGCAGAAGATGCTGGACGTTTGTGGATCCCTACCCTAAAAACTATTTCTCCTCTTTTTGTTCTCGTTCTTGTTATGATCTACAGCAAACTGGTTGATATGGTTGAAAAGCATAAATTGATGTACATCATTGCATCTTTTTATATGATCTTTTTTTCCATCATGACTGGAATTTTATTTGTAAAAAATGCATATGGCGACCAGTATTTAGGCAGAACTATTTTAGCGACAAGCGGTATCTTAGGATATTTGTTTACTGAAAGCTTTGGCTCTTTAATGGTTGCTCTTTTTTGGTCGTTTACCGTAAGCTCTTCAACTTCAGACCAAGCAAAGCGCGGATTTCCTTTCATTATCGCAGCAGGCCAATTTGGTGCCATTGGAGGATCATCACTTTTACTTATCAAAACAACAGTGATCTGGCCTTTTTACGCAATCGTAGTTGTATGCTTAGGTCTTTTTATCACCACAATTTACTATCTGATGAAAACAGTTCCTTATCAACAAATGAGAAGTGATGTTGCTGAAAAACCAAAAAATCATAACGTTTTAAGTGGTTTAAAACTTTTGTGTACCAAGCCGTACCTTGTAGGCATTTTAATCGTTTCAACTTTTTATGAAATTGCTGGAACTATTGTTGAATATCAAATGAATTCTCAAGCATCTGTCATTTTTGATCACACCACGTTTAAATGGTTCAAGGGTATTTATGGTGTTTCAATCAATACTTTAGCATTCTTCATTGCGCTGCTTGGCACGAGCTATGTTATTAAAAAATTTGGAACACGAATTTGTATTTTAATTTATCCGGTAGCTTTTGCTGCTGCACTACTTGGTTTATATAGTTTTTACAACATTACACAGCCATCAGCCGTACATTTACTCTGGGCAACATTTGGCGCTATGCTGGTTGTAAAAGCTGTAGCTTATGCAGTTAATAACCCTGTAAAAGAAATGATGTATATTCCAACGAGCAAAGATGCAAAATTCAAAACAAAAGGCATCATCGATATGTTTGGGTCACGTTCTGCAAAAATGTCTGGTGCGCAAATTGGCGGCTGGCTCAATGTAGAAAATAATCCAGTACTTTCAATTCAAAATTTAATGATGTATGGCTCACTCATTAGCCTTGGAGTTATTGGAGTTTGGATCATTGCAGCTATTTACGTTGGCGCTCAAAATGCTAAGCTGATTGAAAATAAAGAGATCATAGAATAAAAACCAACGCAAAACATTGCTAAGGAATTTTTATGCTTAAAAAAACATTGCTCTGCTCGATGCTTATCGGCTTATCTAATTTTGTATCTGGTATGGAAACTCAGCAAGAAAAACAACTAAGAGAAAATCGAACAAGAGAAAAACTACTAGAAAAGATAGTCAAAGCTCTAGGAGATAAGCAACGTACAGACGACGACGAACAGCGCAAAAAGACACAATTATCTGAGCAAAAAAAACCAGAATCTAAGTAAAACTACAATGGATTTTAATGCTTAAAAAAATGTTGCTTTGCTCAATGCTTATAAGCTCATTTAATTTTGTACATGCATCAGAAAATCAAATAGATCCACATCATCAAATCATCATCCAGCATATAGAAAACGCAATTGCTTTACGTAAAGCGCTAGAAACTATCGTGCATGGCATTCGTGATATCTATTCAATTCAGTCAAATTTTACAGAGTATGCTGAGTTGCAAGAATTAGAGCTCCAAGCAGAACCTTTGACATCAGAAATTCAAACCATGACGGTGCAGTTACAAGCTTGGAGAGAAACACTAAGCAATCGAGATTTATATAAACTTTCGGCAGAGACATATCAATCCTACGATAGTATCGCGACACAATTGCAAAATGCACACTCACTGCTTGATTTATTACATGAAAAATAAAAAAGACCGCACTCGTTAAAAAGTGCGGTCTTTTTTTATACTTAGTTTAAAATTTATCGAACTTGAGCACCGTTAGCTACGCTGCTTGAAACAGTAACCAAAGCACCATCAGCGGTAAGCATCATGCCTTCAGATGGCATGCCCATCATCATACGTGGCTTAAAGTTCACCACAAACACTGCTTGCTTACCGATTAAATCTTCAGGTTTAAAATATTTTCTCATTCCAGAAAAAATTTGTCGTTTGCCAAAATCACCAAAATCAACTTGAAGCTTGAGAAGCTTGTCTGATTTTTCAACGATTTCACACTGGAAAATTGTACCAAGACGAAGATCAATTTTTGCAAAATCTTCGATAGATGCATAATTGATTTCAACTTCTGGAGCTACTGCTGGGATTGTTTTTTCTTCCATAATTTTTTCGTATTTCTTAAAGAGTGTTTCAATTTTTTTTATCGTTAATCTATCATTCCATGAATCAAAGGAGATTTCATTGCTGGATCCTCGGGGCGAGCCCAAGGATGACGAGAGGGAACCAAGCATTGCTCGATCTTCTGGTAATTTGTACCCAATGCTTTCAAGAAGCATTTCCATTTTTTGTGGCATAACAGGCCATAGCATAACTGCAATAGCTCGCAGGCTATACACTGTTGCTGCAATAGTTTCTTGGAATTTTTCAGGGTTACTTACAGCCAGTTTCCATGGCTCAGAGGCATGAAAATAAGAGTTTACCTGATTAATATATTCCCACACATGGTTAACCGCGCGATAGAAAAATCCTTGCTCAATAAGCGCTAGAGACTCTTGAATCATTTTTTCGCATTGCTGCTGTAGCTTTATGCTTTCAGGGTTCCATGAAGCGGAACCTTGAATGGTCGTGTAGTTATATTTTTCTGCCAAAGTTGAACAACGATTTAATAAGTTTCCTAAATCATCAGCCAATTCTGAATTAATACATTGCTCAATATCGGCAATGCTAAATTCTGAATCTTGAGTGATAGCCATTTTACGCGTTAAATAATAACGAATTTGATCAACTCCATACTGTTCAGCCAGGTTACGTGGATCAACTGCATTGCCTAAAGATTTCGACATTTTAGCGTCGCCAACTTTAATCCATCCATGAACTAAAAGCTTTTTAGGCATTTCAAGTCCAGACGCCATCAAGAAAGCAGGCCAGTAAATGGCATGAAATCT
>JAPLIQ010000030.1 GCA_026389025.1 Candidatus Babelota bacterium | reverse complement strand
AAGTCAGGAAGATCAATTAACATGCTCCATTACTACGGCAACCGAATGCTCTCATTGCCAAGAAGCTAAAGGCACAATAACTGATTTGAGAAAATTATTAATTCTCGTACAAGGTGAATTCGGCAACGAAAGAAATCGTCTTGCCGATCGTAATGATGCAATCTATGCAGGCCTTAATCAAGCAGTAAATCAATTATATAAAAAACTATCCGAAGCTACCTTTACCTTAGAGGCTAGAACTGCTGAATTAGCCCGTGCTAATATTGAATTACTGGCATTAAAGATTGACGCAGAAGCTATCTGTAATGAATTAGACTGCACAAAAGATAAATTAGCCGATATTGAAAGTGCTTTGCTTAGTGCGCATGCTCGTGCAACTCCTTTATGAGAAAGTTCTTCGTAGCAATTTCTTGAGGCACAACAATCTATGAACAAAGCTTTGGGTCAATGTTACGCGTTGACCAATATCCATCACCATAGCTGACAGTCAACTGCATGTCTCTTGAAATAGTCCATCACCATAGCTGACAGTCAACTGCATGTCTCTTGAAATAGTTTGTTGCGCTACGTAGCAAACATAAAATCGATCACCAACGATCACATCAATTCTTTTGGTGTTAGGGTACGTAGCGTGATTAATAAATCGCAATTCGTTACCACGATGCTTTCCATCAATAATTAATTTTTTCCCATCATGTGTGTCGATAGTGTAGTACCAAGCATAATCAAGGTCTTCTGGGTTTTTATCATCACCTGACCTCACAGCTCGAAGCTCACCAGCGTACACACCTATAAAATCACCAGGCGCAATGTTAGTTGCTGCAAATATTCCATGACCAATTTCAGGTGAGATCCATTTTAAATACATAGGAGCTAATTTTTTTTCTAAAACATCTTTTTCATATTTTTTTGATAACGTGTCGATATTTTTTGCGTCAGCTTTATAAAACTCTGTTTTTCGTGGTTTAATTTCGCAGAATTGTGGGTAGTCAATTTCCATGCAGTTGCTGTGCTTGCAACCAACTGATTTAAAAAGCTTTTGTATCTGTCGCAGCGTTTCATAGGTGTTTTCAGGATTTCCAGTAGGGACGTACTCCCGAGCAGTAGCCATACAGCTTACAAAAAAAACACTCAACAATACTTTTTTAAAAACATTCATACTTCTCTCTTTTTTATGACCATCTACTCGTAATTTCTCTGACCAATTCTGCGTATGCACTGATATCTTCTTTATCTAAATACTCAGATACAATGTCGATAGTAAGCTGAGCTATGTTCTCACAGTCTGTTTGCGTTGCGCCACGAGTTGCAATGGCTGCTGTTCCGATTCGAATGCCACCTGCAACCATAGGTGAATTGCTGTCATAGGGTATAGCATTTCGGTTTACAAAAATGCCAACCGTTTCAAGAATTTCTTCTACTTGCTTTCCTGTTAGGCCTAACGGACGCACATCGATTAAAAATAAATGCGTGTCAGTTCCACCAGAAACAACGGTATACCCATGCTGCGTAAAAACATCCGCCATAGCTTGCGCATTTTGTATCACTTGCTTTTGATACTCTTTAAATTCTGGCGTGCTTGCCTGAGCGCAAGCAACACCTTTTGCAGCAATCACGTTCATAAATGCACCGCCCTGTATGCCAGGCATAACAGCGCGATCAATTCGCTGCGCAAATTCATTTTTACATAAAATAACAGCACCCCGAGGACCACGAAATGTTTTATGTGTCGTCATAGTAACGCAGTCAGCCCATGGAAATGGAGATGGGTGCAAACCAGCTGCTACAAGCCCTGCAATATGCGCAATATCAGCAAGAAAATATGCTCCAACTTTTTTAGCAATGTTTGAAAATTTCTCAAAATCTAAAGTGCGAGAGTATGATGAAGCGCCAGCTATGATCAGCTTAGGTTTGTGCTCAGTAGCTAACTGTTCAAGAGCTTGATAATCAATCAATCCAGTTTTTTCATCCACGCCGTAGGAAATTATGTTGTACATCTTGCCCGATAAATTCACGCTATGACCATGAGTTAAATGTCCACCAGCAGAAAGCTTCATACTTAAAATGGTGTCACCTGGGTTGAGTAAAGCAAAGTAAACAGCAAAGTTTGCCGAGGATCCGCAGTGAGGTTGAACATTTGCATGCTCTGCGTGAAATAATTTTTTAAATCGCTCAATAGTTTCTGCTTCAATCTGGTCTACAAATGCGCATCCACTGTAATACCTAGCGCCAACGCTACCTTCAACATATTTATTGGTAAGTACCGATCCAGTCATTTCAAGCACATCGCGGGAAGCATAATTTTCAGAAGCTATTAAATTAATGCCTTCCAATTGCCTTGCTTCTTCTTTTTTTAAAAAATTAAACAAAATATCTTGTTTCACGAGTAATTTCCCAATACAAAGGCTAAACTTTAGCTTAAAAAGGTAACAGTAAAAATAATAGTTATATCGCAGAAATACCTTTATAAAAAATAAGAATATTGTCTAATTATTTAATAGTCGAGTCTTTAAAATCTTTATTGCCATCCTGAAGGCACGTGTAGTTTTTCAAGATTTTTACAATCAAGAAAAAATCCTTTGCCAACCTTTGTGGGTTGAGAAGGGAGCCGCAATCTTACCAGGCGATTGTAAGATAGGCAGTAATCACCTGCAGAAGTCAAACTTGCTGGCAAATCTAGCTCTAAAAGATCTTGGACCCCGGATAAAAAGTAATTGCCAACCTTTACTGTATTGCGTCCGACTATAGATAATTTTTTAACAGAATATGGTACTTTAAAATTATCTGGAAGCGTTTGAGAGTCATTGTAAACAACAAGCGTCAAGTCAGGATTAGTTCTAAATATAGTATGTATATCAATCATATTATTAAAAAGATCGTGCCTGTTAATTAAAACGTACTGTATATCAGGGTGCAGTGGTTGCGAGTTATTTACAATGTCTGTAATTTTTGCAGATACTTGAATCAATTCAGCGATCCTTTTTTTTTCAAATTCTAACTGCAATGCATCTTGATTTAAAGCATATACATAACAGTCTCTTTGAGATGCTACAAAATCCGCAAGCATTCGGTCTTGAACAATAACGTCAGTATAATTTTTAAACTCAGACAGCCAACTTGGCAAATTGCCAACTTTTAACCTTAGGCAACGATCACCAGAATCATTCAATTTTTCAAGCAACGATTTACGTACCTTATTTTTAATATCATCTTCGATTCTCACGTCAGCAAGCAGCGACAAACCCACCCCACTTTCAAGATCTGATACAATGAGCTTGGGCAAAATATTTAAGCAGTAGTTTAAAGCCTTTTGATTTTCTTTATCATTTTTTTTGACATACAAATATCCGAGCTTCGATGTTACATATTTTTGAATGAAACCAGTAAAATCATTTTTTGCAGGAAGACAATACTCATCAAACATGTCACGAAACTTTGAGGGCAAAGGATGTTTTAAACTTAAAAATCCTTCAGATTCTATGTGATGATTTAATTTAGGGATTAGAATAGAATCAATATATGCAACTCCATAAACTGGCCGCGCAGGAACTTGCCTATCGAGCTGAGTCAAATCTCTATCAATAAAAGCTTGGTTAATACAAGAAAAGGCAAGGCGATTTGCATCCAGTCTCATAATCTCTTCTGACGATACAGAGATAGTATCTTTTTCAACACTGCCTGCATATTCTTGAGCCCTGCGAAGCATCTCCCCGCCATGAAGCAAGCCAACAGAGTTGAGAAGTAAAAATCCTGTCAATGTTTGTGTTTTAAATATTTTTTTCATAAAACCTTTTATTCGATGTTTTTTAACTATCTATCTTCTCGAGCTATCTGTACTCTTGGCAAACGTACCCTTAAATCATCAGCTACCTGCTGCGGAAAGTTTCTTCCTATCGCAATAGCAGTAAGATCAGTGCAACCAAAAAGAAAGCGATCATCAACTGTAGTCAAGCCTGATGGTAATTGTAAAATTGTAAGACCAGTGCAACCAACAAGAAAGTTACGGCCAACAGCAGTCAAGCCTGACGGTAACTGCAGACTTGTAAGATCACTGCAAGCCGGAAGAAAGTAATCGCCAACTAC
>JAPLIQ010000015.1 GCA_026389025.1 Candidatus Babelota bacterium | reverse complement strand
CGAATTGCGATTTATTAATCACGCTACGTACCCTAACACCAAAAGAATTGATGTGATCGTTGGTGATCGATTTTATGTTTGCTACGTAGCGCAACAAACTATTTCAAGAGACATGCAGTTGACTGTCAGCTATGGTGATGGGTATTGGTCAACGCGCAACATTGACCCAAAGCTTTGCTCATAGATTGTTGCGCCTCGTACAAATGATGTCATTTTGCACGACACTCTATTTGAAGCAAAGCATCTTGAGTATCGGCTAATGTATTTTTTGTGCAGCCTAATTCATTACAAATCGCCTCTGCGTTAACCTTTAATGTAGATAGTTCACTTTTTGCACGGGCTAATTCAGCAGTTCTAGCGTCTAAGGTAAAAGTAGTATCAGATAGTTTTTTATATAATTGATTTACTGTTTGATTAAGGCCTGCATAGATTGCATCATTATCACTTGCAAGACGATTTCTTTCGTTGCCTAATTCACCTTGTACGAGAATTAATAATCTTCTTAAATCATTTATTGTGCTTTTAGCTTCTTGGCAATGAGAGCATTCGGTTGGCGTAGTAATGGAGCATGTTAATTGATCTTCCTGACTTGAGGACGCAGCAGCTTGCGACGCTAAGGTGTGCTGTGATAGTTGCAGGGCTGAAAAAAGAACTAAAATATATTTTATAGGGATGTTCATGCAGATTCCGTAGTTGCTTGTGTAGAATTGTTTTTGGATTTTTTACGTTTAGCTAATTTTTTTTGTTGGACAAGAGCTTTTCTTTTTGCAGCATGTCGACTTTTAATTCGATTAGGTGCAGAAGTAAATTCTTTAATAATTTTTGAAGAAATTTCTAAATGGCTTCCTGGCTGATCACTCCACACCGTAGGAACTTCTGCTATTTTTTTACCTTCAAGTGCGCATAGGTATAAAAGTTCAAGATCAAAAGCCCAGCCTTGTTCTGTCATGTCAGGGGTAACTTTTTTAATGGTGTCGTAGGTAAATATTTTTGCTCCGCATTGTGTGTCTTTGTACGGAAGTCCAAATTGTTGACGCAGCATCCAGTTGTAAATTTTTCCACCCATTCTTCTAAACCAATGGCGCTCTGGCTCAATGACAGCGCCTGATGCATACCGGCTTGCAATTGCTCCATCACAGTCTTTACTTGCAACGATGAGGTCATAAAAATGTTCTGGTTTAGTTGCCATATCAGCATCCACAAATCCAATTAAATCAAAGTGCCTTTTGTGCAGAGCCCACAAGAAACCTTGCTTAACAGCAAATCCTTTTCCGCCTGGATTAAGATCTATGATCTCAATATTTTTATGATGTTTTTGTATTTTTTCAACCACTTCAACTGTTTTATCTTTGCAGTTATTTGCAACTACTAAAAATGTTGTTTTTTCTGGCTTTGTTTCAAAATAAGTAGCATATGTTTCGAGCATATGGGCAATGCGTTGCTCTTCGTTGTAGGCAGGGATTATGATGCACACTTTGGTGTTGCCGTGCAATGCTTCTAGGGTCCACATGAAGCAAAAGATGAACAATTGAAAAAGTTGAAATATATTTTTTTTCATAGTTTTTATTTTCATAGTTACAATATCGATTAAACATTTGATAGTTGGTTGCAGAGCAGCTTATCAGATAGCTCTTATTTTTCAAAGAGGAACACTGTCCTCTTAATTTAAACTATGAAAAAGAGGGTAAAGATTATAGAATGTAAAAAAGTTGTAGCAGTATTTTTTAAATAGTTGTTTCAGGTTGCAAAGGAAAAAAATGGATAAATTGTATGCTCCATGGCGTGATCGATACGTGCACACGCAGATAAAAGGCGAGCAATCTGGAGCCTGTGTTTTCTGTGAAGTTTTTACAGATACGCAGTCTGATGAAAGTCGACTGGTACTATTTAGAAATCAAGACATTGCCGTTATGCTCAATTTATATCCATACAATGGCGGACATCTTTTAGTGGTGCCAAAAAACCACGTAGCAGAATATTATGAACTACCAGAATCAATTTTACATCAGTTGATGAGTGCAACATCTAAAAGTATGCAGATTATAAAAAAAGAATTTAATTGCGATGGCATTAACTTTGGAGCCAACGTTGGCCGAGCTGCAGGAGCTGGAATTCCCCAGCATGTTCATATGCACATAGTTCCGCGCTTTGCTGGTGACACCGGTTTTTTTACAACCATTGGCGAGAGCAAGCAAGTATCTGTTGATTTAGAAAAAATATATAAAAATTTAAAACCTCATTTTGATAAAAATTTTATTGGATAAAAATATGAAATCCCTAGAGCTGCGCAGTAAATTTTTTGATTACTTTGTAAAACATGGCCATGAAAAAGTGGCAAGTTCATCTTTAATTCCTGCAGGAGATCCAACGATTCTTTTTGCAAACGCTGGAATGAATCAATTTAAAGATGTTTTTTTAGGAAATGAAAAACGTAGCTACAAGCGTGCCGTTTCTATTCAAAAATGTGTGCGCGCTGGCGGAAAACATAACGATCTTGAAAATGTTGGGTTCACGCAACGTCATTTAACGTTTTTTGAAATGATGGGAAACTTTTCTTTTGGTGATTACTTTAAAAAAGAAGCAATTCAATTTGCTTGGGATTTTTTAACCAAGGAAATTGGACTCGACAGCAATGAACTGTATGTCACGGTGCATCACAGCGACCAAGAGTCATACGACATTTGGCATGAGATCATGGGCATTCCAAAAAGTAAAATTTTTAAACTAGGTGAGAGTAACTTTTGGCAGATGGGTGACGTTGGACCGTGTGGTCCGTGTACAGAAATCTTTGTAGATCGTGGACCAAGCGTCGGATGCGGCAGTAAAGATTGTAGCCCTGATTGTGGCTGCGACAGATTTTTAGAAGTTTGGAATAACGTTTTCATGCAGTTCAGCCGCCAAGCTGATGGAACCGATGTACTTTTAAAACAAACAGGAGTTGACACCGGCATGGGCCTTGAGCGACTTGCGCTTGTGGTGCAAAAAAAACAGTCAGTTTTTGAAACCGATGCATTTGCAACAATATTTGCAAAAATTGAACAGTTAACTGGTCACTCATATCAAAATGATAGCGATGATATCCGTGCAGCATTTAACGTGCTTGGTGATCATATTCGATCTTCAACCTTTTTGATCTCTGATGGTTGCGCTCCTTGCAATGAAGGGCGTGGTTATGTTTTAAGAAAAATTATTCGTCGAGCAGCTTTATTTGCGCAAAAATTAACAGATGAAAATATTTTTCCTCAGTTAGCATTAGTTTTAATTGATGACATGAAATCAGTTTATCCAGAACTTGAATCAAACAAAGATCGTATTGCATCAGTTTTGACATTAGAAATTGAACGTTTTTCAGACAATTTAATTCGTGGTAAAAGAATTTTACAAGAGCATATGAGCGCTCACGCATCGACGAAGTCAATCACTGGCGACTATGCTTTTATGCTGTATGACACCTATGGCTTTCCGCTCGAAGTTACCAAGTTAATTGCACTTGAGCATGATTTTATTGTTGACGAAACAGGCTTTGAAAAAAGCATGGAAGCGCAACGTCAACGCTCTGGTAAAAAAATGAAAGATACATCTGGTAATGCTGCAGTCCTTGACCTGTCAGTAAAAACAGAATTTACGGGTTATCAAAGTTTAAGCGAAACATCAAAGGTAGTAGCTCTTATAGTCGGTGACCTTTCTGTGCAAACAGTAACACAGGGAACAGAGTGTTGGGTTGCTGCAGAAAAATCACCATTTTATGTGGCATGCGGCGGTCAAGTAAACGACCAGGGACTTGTGATCATTGCAAGCAAGCAAACGCCACTTCTTGATTTGAAAAAAATGGGTGAAGCAATTTTAGTAAAAATTATTGCACCTGAGAAAATTAACGTATGTGACACCATCACCATGAGCGTGGTTGAGCGAGCACGTTTGCATACGATGAAAAATCATACAGCGACGCACTTACTGCAGGCTGCCCTTCAAAATATTTTGGGCAATGGTATTAAACAAGCAGGTTCAATCGTAACTCCTGAGTATTTACGTTTTGATTACACGCATCATAAACCATTAACTTTAGACGAAATTAAAGCTGTCGAAGATTTGGTGAACCAAAAAATTTGGGAAAACATTCCAGTTGTCATTCAACAAACAACCTACAAAGAAGCAACATCTCGAGGCGTAACGGCGTTTTTTGGCGATAAATATAACCTTGAAAATGTCCGTGCAATTAGCATAAGCGATTTTTCTGCTGAGCTATGTGGCGGTACGCATGTGCGTGCAACTGGTGATATTGGTCTGTTTAAAATCACTGAAGAAATAGCTCTTGCTGCTGGACAACGTCGCATGGTGGCTGTTACAGGCTACGGTGCACTGCAGCAGTTTCAACAAGATTTTTCTTTGGTTAAAAAATTATGCCAAGATTTTAAAACAAAACCGCAGCAGCTTTTTACAACGGTTGAAGAGTTGAGCAATAAAATAAAAGAACAGCAAAAAGAAATTGCTGTATTTAAATCTGCAGCGATTAAAAATCAAATTCCAGCATGGTTGCAAAACGTTGAAATGATTGGCGATCTTGCGTTTGCGATAATTGATGCAAAAGGATATGGCATTGATGAAATGCGTACGATTGCACAAGAATTGCAAAAACAAAAACCTGGACTGTATGTTTTGCTCAGCGTGCAAGATGGTAAAAGTTCATTTGTTGCGATGGTAGATAAAAAGTTTGCAGACCGTGTGGTATTTGCAGATCTTAAACCATGGCTTGCAAAAGAATTTGGCATGCAGGGTGGTGGTAACAATCTAGCACTTCAAGGTGGTGGACCAGTTATTGATATTTCCCAGTTTGCAAAAAAGTTAACCGGCTGGTTACAATAAATTACAAACCGATAGGTCTGGAGTCCTCTGCGCGCAAAGCTGGCATGATGTGAGGATCAGAGTGTATCAAAGAGTGGTGAAGTCTGAGGGAATACATTTGCGCAGCCCTAGACGTTATCTCTGAGCCAAACGTAGAGCGCATTTGTGAAGCTTTAGATGCTAAATCTATAGCCGTATCTAACTGGTCAGGGGTGCGCTGTTTGTAGGCGTAATGATCCTGCAGGGCGCCCATTTTCCAATGAATATAAGCAGGGCTTTTACCTTTGCTTTCTAAATCAGTGCGTAAAGAGCTAGAAAGATAATCATGGGCTGCCTGCGGCATTATTTTTGGATGAGCAAGAAGCAGTAGATGCTCCTTGGTTGATGAAATATCAGGCAGGATGCCAGCTTTCATAGGTCGCTGCGTAAGTTCTGCATTGCTGTCTACGTAAGCAGTGCGAATGAGTCGAATATCTTTTTGCTCAAGTTGAGCAAGTTCTTGTTTGATGGTGTTTTTCGGGATTTTTAAATTCTTAAGATTTAGCTCTACCTGCTTAAGAAGTTCTGCTTTTGAAAGAAAAAGTATATGTTTTTCTTTTGGCAACAAAGTCGGAGAATTTTTAAAATCTGAATATAAATTTTCTAAATCTTTTTTAGGCAGTTTACTATATTTTGCTTCTCTTGTTTTGCTAGGAGCTATGTCGAGTTCGCGTAAACGTTCATGGATTTTGTCTAAAAATTCTTTTTTAGTCAGCAACTCAGACTCTTGGTATTCAGGATTTATATAGGTATGTTTTGATGCGTCAAACTGTGCGTATTGTATATAAATCATTTCCAAAAATTCTCGTTTGGTCATGCCGTTAGAAAGCGTGATATTTGGATCTGTAAGAGTTGATGCTATCGGACCTAGAGCAAGAGCTGCTGTGGTTGACCCGCCACTAGCGGCAACGCTCGCAACCGTTGATCCCCACGTGTGTATATTTTTTAAAAGAGAATCAAGCATTTTAATTGTATTAGACTGCTGATGCTCTGCTGTAGAAAAATAATGTAATTGTTTTGTTAATTGCTCTTTTAAATGTGGATATTGATTTTGTAAATCTGCCGATGTTGCTTGTTTTAAAAGGCCTATCTCTTCAACTATATCTTGATGTGCAAATCCGAGACCTTTGAGCCTTGCAGCAATTTTAGCGTAGAGCTCTTGATCGGGCCAGGTTGCTAAGCTTGAAGGCAAAAGTGCAGAAAGTGTATCAATTGTATTGTGTACTGCTGGAATTTTTCTGAGCAGTGAACGATTTTTTTGTTCTTGTTCAAATTGCTTTTGAAATTGAAGTAAACGCTTTTTTTGTTCTTCTGGCTTGTCGCGCGTAATGTCATTGGTGACAAACTTCTGCTGATACTCGATGAATCGATCCCTGATAGTTGATAACGGCTTTTTTGATAATTGTAAAACAGTTTCATCAGCATCTTGGCCAGAAAAGTTTCTATCTAGATTTTCATGCTTATGGATAAACTCAAGCATTTGCTGCTTTGATAATGTTTTTCCGCCTGAGCTTAATCGGTCTGCGGTTGCAGCACTCAAGCAAGGTTGAAAATAGCCACAAAGCATAAAGGCGAGTAATTTAAAAAAGTTCATACATCCATCCTTAAATTTATATTTCTTAGCAAAAGATAGATTGATGTTAGAAAATAGACGTATAAAAATTCAAGAGTTTTGAAAGAATGAAAATTTTTTAAAGTGATGAGTTGAAAGATTCTTCAGAAAGAATTGTTTGAATCATATCGACAGATTTTGCAATGAGTCCATCAACTTGATCCGGTGTTTCTTTAAATTTTGCAGTGACAAAATTTCCGACGAGTGCTGGATCATTTGGTCGCCCAACGCCACAGCGCAACCGTAAAAAGTTCTCACCGCCATGAGCAATGAGTGATCTCAGTCCATTGTGTCCACGAGCGCTACCACCTTGCTTTATGGTAACTTTTCCAAAAACAAAATCGATTTCATCGTGTATGGCAAAAATATTTTCTTGTTTAATGCCACGTTTTTGGAGATGTTTTAAAATCTCTCCAGAGTTGTTCATGAATGTTTGTGGTTTGACCAGAAGGATTTCTTTATCGTTGATATCGACCGACGCAATAAGCATGTTATTTTTTTCTGACCAGGTGCCGCCATGCAGCTCGCACAGTTTATCAAGAATTAAAAAGCCGATGTTGTGAGGAGTGTAAGCGTAAGTAGGTCCTGGATTTCCAAGACCTACGATAGCTTTGATACTTATTTTAATATCTGCGAGTAAAGCAATTTGCTTATTCATAGAAAGTATTATTTTTTTGCAGTAGTGGTAGCTGCTTTTTCAGCGGCTTCTTTTTTTGCTTTATTTAAAGCTTTTACTTTTTTATCAAGTTCTGTGATAACAAGGTTAGTTTTTGATACGCTTGGGTTTACAAAAACAAGAGCTTCTTCCATTAAAACGATGTCCCAGCCTTCGCGTTGTGCGATTTCTTTAATTACGTCTTTTACAAGAGCGTCAAAGTTTCCCATTTCTTTTTGGTAGACTGCTTGCATTTTAGCTTCAACTTTTTTAGCATCAGCTTGTAATTTTTGAACCATGCGGTCTAGATCTCTTTTGCCATCTTCAAGTTTTTGTCCACGATCTTGAAGTGATTCAATTTTTGATTGGCGCGCTTGCTCTGAAAGCATTTTTGCATTTTTTTCAAAATCAGCAACTTCAACATCAAGAGCATCTTTTTCTGCTTGTAGTTTTTGTCCTTTTGCTTGCGCTTTCTTTTCATCTTCTTGCAAAGGCTTCGCTAGTTTTTCTTGTTCTGATTGAAGTTTTGATTGGATAGCTTTTCCAGCTTCAGAATCAGCTATAACTTTTTGTCCACTGATTGCAACTATGGAAGATCCAGTTTTCGCGTCTGCTGAAATGTCAGAGAAACAAAGAAGAGCTGCTAGGGAAAAAAATAGTGTTGTTTTTGAGTTGTTCATTTGTATCCTTTTTGTGAATCTAAAAATATTTCTACGTTTTGATTTGGACGACAAAAACTATATTCTTTTTATCAAAATTCGTCAATTTTTTTACATCAAAAAAATCACCCAAAATTTAGATTTGGATGACGATGAAACAATAAAAAAATTGATATTTTGTGAACTTTAAAAAATTGATACGGCAAGCAACGAGTTGGTGATTGATTTGGATTCCCCTAACCCTTCATCAAAGTCATGACAACACTGTAAGTAGTGATTGATTTCAAAATCAACAATTTTTAATTGTTTTTTTCAAAGTCATGATTGACTCATTGTTTGAGATGTAAAAGGTTTGAGTTTTTTTATAGAAAAGGTTTGGGATTGATAGTGGGAAGTTTTTGTGAGAAGAATTTTGCTGGATTATTTTATCGCCTTACTACACACTTACTGCGCTATTGCTACGTAAGTTAGTTTCGTAACGCATACTACGCTTGTGCTATCAATATTAACTTTATTATTAAATCATTGGCAGAGCCATACGAAGCTTGTTACAAAGTAACGCGTAGTATGGTGGAGGCGATGGGAATCGAACCCATGTCCGTAGAAAGTCAAGCCAAAAGCACTACATGTTTATCTTCCAAGTATACGAACTTGCCGCCTTGAAAGCAGAGCATTACAAGTAAGTCTATTTCTTATACATCTACACTACTAAATAGCGAAAACTTATGTAGATAGGACTAATGGTTTATAATACGAAAGACAATGAAGAATAGTCGTCTTCACGGCGTCTTAAGGAAACTGCCATACCTGCAACCATTGCGAACAATGCTACAAAGAATGAAGTTCCCACAGTTTTAAAGTCTGCATTTATTTGTTTTTATTGTTTTATTAACGAGCACTCAATAAAAGCTCGACATGCACTCTCAACTATCATTAACACGTCGAAACCAGTACGCCCCCGGTTTGTTTTCAAAGAATTTGAAACGTATAAGTAGCATAACAGATTCTAGCCCCCAGTCAAAAGGTTAAGGGCGTATATTGGACTTTGGCTCGTGGTGGGTAGTTGGTTTGGGTTTAAAGTGGCCCCCTTTTGGCAGAACCTTTAAAATAGTTACCAATAAACTGTGCTATTTTTGAAAAAAGATGAACAAATCAACGATTTAACCCCTATAGCGGTTGACATTGTGGTGTAAGGGCGTATGATGTTAATGCGGGATGGAGCAGCCTGGTAGCTCGTTGGGCTCATAACCCAAAGGTCGTTGGTTCGAATCCAACTCCCGCAACCAAATTTAAGCACTCTTTTTAAAGAGTGCTTCTTTTTTTGCCTATTTTAAAAAAATCTTTCATTTTTTAATTAGTTGTGACTCGGTATAGCCGAAGGCGACCCCAGCGTCTGCTTTAATCAAAGTAGGTTAATTTAATCCCGAAATTCTTTCTCGTTAGATACATCAAGCCTAAAAACAGTGCCGATAAAGGTCCTGTCCAAGCCCATGATCCGATTTGATCAAGAAAGAAGGTTTGATCAACACGGATGAAATAAAGATTTAATGTAAAGCTCATGCGTTCGATTAGGAAGTAAAGGCTTTGGTGTGAAGCCCAAAAGAGGCTGCAGCACAAAGTGAGCTGCGCCAGGCAGCGCATTAAAAACGTTAAGCTTTCTGATTTTGGCCATGAAAGCTTTAGATACAGGTGTAGAAAAACCATGAAAAATATGGTCTGAGCAATGGCTGCAACTGAAGATGAAAAGGCAATTCCTGCAGCTCCATAATACTTCATGAGGAGTTGATTTAAGACAATGTTGATGGTTATAGATATAAACGTTGAAATCACGGGAATATGCGTAAGCTGCAATGCATAAAAAACGCTTAAGAAAACTTTATTAAGAGAGAAGAAAAGAAGACCGACAAGGTATGCAATAAAAATTGACTGAGCGATCAGAACTTTGCTCGTAGCGGCAGCATCACCAGTAAAAAGTGTTTGAAAGATAGTTTCTGAAAAAAATCCAAGTAAAAAACAGATGGGCATAGTTGTCCAGATAACAAATTTTATTGATTCAAAAAGTTGTCCAGCAAGCTCTTTAGGTTGTTCTAGGCGTAATTTTGAAAAATGGGGCAAAAGTACGGTGACCAGTGATGCAGTTATAATACCGATTGGAATATTGACGAATTGGTAAGCGTACCGCAGGAGTGTAAGCGATCCACCTGGAAGATAGGAAGCAAATCCTGTGTTGATGAAATGATTAATTTCTAAGATTCCAACACTAAAAAAGCATGGTAAAAATTGCACTAAAATTATTTTAAACTCATGCCACGTGCTGCGATCTGCTCGTTGGAAGTAGTATCCTTCATGCATGTAAGCGATAATGTGCAGTAAAAAAAATATGAAAGAAGATACGATCATGCAGTAACAAAATGCTGCAATTGAAAGCTTAAAGTACAGACAAATCACCAGAGCGGCAACGTACAACACGTTTGAAAGCGATGGAGCGATAGCCGGCATGAAAAATTTACGTTGCGATTGAAGGGCTGATGCAAAAATTGCGCCTGAAGACATGCATAAAATAAATGAAATTAAAATTTTGAGTAGGCTGGCGCACTGTGCCATTTTTTCTGGACTAAAACCAGGAGCGATGCATTTAATGAACCATGATGCATGAAAAAATACCACAAGGCAGATGGCAAACATGATTGATTCGATGATGATAAACGAAAGTGTTGTGAGCCTGTTTAGGCTGTCTTTGCCGCCTGTGTGCTCAGAATTAATCATTGCTGGGACAAGAACTGATGACAGGGACCCTTCGGCAAAGATTTTACGCATGGTGTTTGGTATGCGAAAAGCTGTGTAAAAAATATCAGAGGAGTCGCCAACGCTTAAAAAACGAATTAAAAGAATTTCACGTATAAAAGCTATGCATCGGCTGATGAGTGCAAAAAAACCAATTTTAGAACTTTGCTTTAAAATAGAACGTGACATATTGTATAGTCCTCTGAAATAAAAAAGTATGATACTCATTATAATTTGTTTTACTAAAAAGGCTAATTCTAGTATAATTATTGCTTACAGAAGCCATTTTTTAATGATTTAAGGAGAAGTTTATGCAAAGAAAACATTTTTTATTAGTCGCTCTTGTCATGTGCTTTGTCCGTGACGCACAGGCTCTCAACGTGGGCACTGGAGTTGTCACTGATATTTACGGAGTTCAGGTTGGTTTAACTAGAAATGATCAAGTCGAGTTCAAAGTTATTGCTGCGATTGCAGGGTTGATTTTAGCTACTAAGGTGGCTTACGATGTCAGCTGGCACAGCACCTATGACACTCGTATTTCTGAGCATTATCAAGGTTTAAAAAAACAGATTTATGATAACAATGTAAAAAATGTTAACGACGCTGCTCTTTTAAATTTTTCATCGCAAGGCTTACGAGAAGATGTTTTATACTTAGAAACATCTATTTCAAATTCTTATGATTCGTGGCTATGTCCTTGGAATTGGACGCCGTCTCAAAAAACGGCTCACCAGCACATTGCAATAGTTTCAATTTTCACACTGTATGCAGATTTGTTACGAGCTGGTAATCAACTGAGCGATCAAGATATTTTGCAATATTGCCGAAATATGTTTGTGTTTACGACCATGTATCCATACGTTGCATGTCATAGCAAAATACAAAGCCATTTAGCTTTTATTAAATCTTTTGCAGACAGTCAGGAAGACGAAATAGTATGCTCAATGCTTCAAGACATGGCTACTCAGTTGGAAAAATTTAAACGTAGACTGCAAGGGCAAAAAGAGTATGTTGATGAGTTGCAAATTATGAGAACGCATGCATTGCAGCAACAAGCCAATGCGCAGCGAGCATCTCGGCGTTACTAAGTAAGTAAGATTAGGGTTTAATTTTTAGGGATTTATTGAAAGGTTCAAATATGAAAAAAATGTTTTTAGGGATGATATTTTTTGTTGGTGGAGCATTGTATTCTTGTAGCACTCCTGATACGAAAGTTACCGTCATTTCTCTTGGCTCACCAGAATGGCAGGAAAAAGTTCAGATGCAAAGAACAGCTCTTCTCGAGAATCTAGAAGATTTGATATATAGAAAACATGTAGAGGCAATGAGTGAGCAGGGTGCAGATGAGGTTATTCGTCAAATAAGAGTAATTGGTTTTCATGGCGCTGAATTTAAGGCAGATGCATGCTTTGGCAAAACATCCTCTTTTAGTCCAGGCTGCAAACCATCACAATTTGTTCCAGCCGTAGTTCAAAAAGTGTTGGCATTTTTAATACAAGATTTTAATGCTGGTCAATCAACAGTAGAAGTTTTTACAGAATCGAATGAAGTTAAGCATGTTTTTACAAGATCTGCTGATGGTGCAATAAACGGTAAGCGAGTTATTCTTGAGCCTTGCAAAGCAAGAGAAGATCATGAGGATTATTCTGATGATAAATTTGATTCTGATTTTGATTTTGATTCTGGTAACTAATTTTATATCGACAATTAAAAAAGTGAAAAAAAGATTTGTTTTTACAATCTTTTATATCATGAGTGGAAGCCTTGTGGCGTCGCAAATTTTTGATGATAGTCTTAAGTCCAAATCATCGAAGTACAATTTTTATGGATTTGCTAGTAAGAAAAAGAAGAGTTATCCAGTTAGTAGGATAACTCTTCCCAATGGATGCATTATAACTAGATACTCAGATGGAGTACTCAGTCAATACTAAAAATTAATATGTGGTAAGATCTAGGCTAAAAGTTGCCACTGTTTTTGACTAGTGAGAGATATTTTATGAAAAAAGAATGCGCTTTGTATGTGCTTTGTATTATGAGCTTTGTTCCTGCATGTTTGGTAGGATCTGACTACCGCAGCGCATATAGTGCTGTTGGTCAACACGCTTCTCCTGCTTCAAGTGAAAAGCAAATTGTGCGTACTTGTACTTTGCCAAAAGGATCTATTTTGACCGTCTATTCAGATGGGTCTTCTGAAACGAAATATACTGATGGTAGGGTTGTTAAACACCCCAAAATGTTTAAATAATTTTTAATGAAAGGCTTTATAATGAAAAAAATGTATGTCGGTTTTTTATTATTTGTGATGAGTGGCGTAATAAATAGTTCTCAGTCAAGCTCCAAAAGAAATTCAAATGATACAGAGATACACTCACAGACAACTGACTCGAGCGGAAAGACTGTGGTATATCTTAAAGATGGAACAGCGTTGGCGATCGATGATGCAAATATTGTATCAAAGAAAACTGACTCGAATGGAGATACTCGGGTAACTTATGCAGATGGAACATGGTCGACCACATTTGCAAATAGAAAGCTGGTCGGTGTTGAAAAAAAATAAACATACGATGAAGCAATGAGTATCAAAATAGTTTTTGATGCTCTATTTTTAAAATAACATCACATTGTTGTGCAATTTTTATGTCATGGGTGCTAATGATCAGGCCCATGGCATATTTTTTTTTATAATGGAGCAGCAGGTTGATGATACGATCTGCTGACGCCTCGTCTAAATTTCCCGT
>JAPLIQ010000008.1 GCA_026389025.1 Candidatus Babelota bacterium | reverse complement strand
CTCTATTTTTAAAATAACATCACATTGTTGTGCAATTTTTATGTCATGGGTGCTAATGATCAGGCCCATGGCATATTTTTTTTTATAATGGAGCAGCAGGTTGATGATACGATCTGCTGACGCCTCGTCTAAATTTCCCGTAGGTTCATCAGCCAGTAAAAATTGTGGAACGTGAAAGATAGCGCGTAAAATTGCCACTCTTTGTTGCTCTCCGCCAGACAGCCTGCCTGGTAAGCAGTCGGCTTTACGCTCAAGTCCGATTTCTGTTAAAAGTTGTAAAGCTCGATCTTTGCTTTCTGGTGTGATGCCGTTTGAAATGATTTCTTTGAGCATCACATTTTCTAAAACGGTCAGTTCATTGATCAGGTATGGCTGCTGCAAGACGATGCTTACTGATTTTTGTAAAAATTCTATTTTTTGATGAGATGATAAACGAGAAATATTGAGGTCGCCAAGGGCAATAGTCCCATGGGATGGCTGGTCTATGCCTGCTATCATGTGCAAAAGGGTTGATTTTCCAGTTCCTGACCGTCCCATGAGGCCGTATGAAAGGCTGGGGTCAAAATTGTAAGAAATATCGTCAAAGATTTTGACTGGGATGCTTGCCTGAATGAAGGTTTTGGAAATATTTTGAATTGAAAAAATTTGAGCTTTTATGACGCAAACCCCTTGTGAGTGCCGCTGTAACGTTTACTGTTTTAAAATTTAAGCATAAGTGTTGGGTAAGTTTTTTTCAAGAAAAAAAAGACTGAGATTCTCTTTTTGGTCTAAAAATAGGAAGGCTCTTGTTTTGATGTTTATTCTTTGCTTAGACTGCAAGGAAATAAATTGGGAGGAAGAGCCAAAAACCTTGAAGGGGGAAGTTATGGAAATCAATCTCGCACAAGATCATTCTTTAGAAGCTGTTCCAAAAATTATTCCGGTGGTGCCGACGATCAACGTTACTGTTTTTCCAAACATGATTATGCCGCTTTTAGTTTTAGATGACAGAATTATGAATGGTATCAAACAAGCAGTTGAAACAGAAAAGTATGTTCTTTTACTGTCTGCTCGTGAGTCCGGAGAAGAGGGACAAGAAATTGACACTGATAATTTATATTCGATTGGAACTGTTGCGACAATCATGCGGGTCATCAATGTACCCAATGATGGTATTAAAGTGCTCGTCCAAGGTATCCAACGAGTAATGGTTAAAGATTTAACTATCCGAGACGACATGTTGCTTGCAGAAATTGAACCGTTAGCGTTTAACAGTGAAGTGACTGACGCAACTCGAGCACTCATTAAAAACATCAAAGACATCTCTGAGCAGCTTTCAATCACGAGTAACACAATAACTCCTGATTTTTATGCAATCTTGTCAAAAATGCATGATCCTGAAAAGGTAGCTGAATTTGTTCTGTCTCACATTGAAGTAAAAAGTCATGCATCGCAGTTGCTGCTTGAATGCACAAGCATTGATGATTTGCTCCAAGGCGTATACGCAGAGCTTTCAAAAGAAATCTCAATTGTTGAAGTTCAAGAACGTATCAGAACTCATACGCGTGATTCAATCAATAAAAACCAGCATGAATATTATCTTCGTGAACAGCTCAAAGCAATTAAAAAAGAGCTGGGCGAAGATATAGTTGATGAGATGGAAGAAATGAAAGCTGCATTAAAAGGTAAAAACATCCCAGACGCTATGAAAAAAGAAATTGAAAAGCACATTGATAAATTAGAACGTGTTTCTCCTGAGTCAATGGAAGCAACCATAACGCGCAATCATATCGAGCTTTTACTTTCTATGCCTTGGGGTGTGTACACAAAAGATAATTTAAATATTGCGCATGCAAAAAGCGTTTTAGATATAGATCATTATGGGCTCGAAGACGTTAAAGATCGCATCTTAGATTTTATCTCAGTTAAAAATTTAAAGTCTGATGGAGCAAGTCCAATTATTTGTTTTGCAGGTCCTCCTGGAGTTGGAAAAACTTCACTTGGTAAATCGATAGCAGATACTATGGGTAGAAATTTTCAAAGGATTTCCCTTGGTGGCGTTAAAGACGAATCTGAAATTCGTGGACATAGAAGAACGTATGTAGGGGCTATGCCGGGAAGAATTATTCAGGCTATAAAAAAAGCAGGCTCTATGAACCCGGTGATTTTAATTGATGAAATCGATAAAATTGGTGCGGATTTCAAAGGGGATCCATCAGCAGCACTTTTAGAGGTGTTAGATCCAAATCAAAACAAAGAGTTTTATGACAACTATGTCGGCATTCCGTTCGATCTTTCTAATGTCATGTTTATCTTAACGTGCAATGACCCGAATGCGATATCTGGACCACTTATGGATCGTATGGAATTAATCCAGCTTTCTGGTTATACCATTGAAGAAAAACAGCAAATTGCTAAAAAGTATTTAGTTAAGCAAGCGATGGCTGAAACTGGACTGAAAGAGAATTCTTTACAGATTGCAAGATCGGTGCTCGATACCGTAATTTATGAGTACACCAGAGAAGCTGGCGTTCGACACTTGTCTCAACTTATTAAAAAACTGTGCGCAAAAGCAGCTCGTGCTTTTGTAGAAAACGCAGAAACTATTACGATTACTAAGAAAAACTTAGAAAAATTCTTGGGCCCGAAAAAGTATCCAGCAGAAAAATTGGATAGCAAAACTCATATGGTTGGAATGACTAATGGTTTGGCTTGGACATCATTTGGTGGTGACGTGCTAAAAATCGAATCAGTTCTTATGCCAGGCACAGGAAAATTAATTCTGACTGGTCATTTGGGCGAAGTGATGAAAGAGTCAGCGCAAGCAGCTTTGAGCTATGCTCGGGTACATGCTACGCAATTCAACATCGATCAAGCAAAGTTCACGACATATGATCTGCATATTCATGTACCAGCTGGAGCTGTGCCAAAAGATGGACCTTCCGCAGGAATTACACTTCTTTCATCAATGCTTTCAACCTTTACTGGACGTGCGGTCAATGCTTCTTTTGCAATGACTGGTGAGCTGAATTTACGCGGTGAAGTGATGCCAATTGGTGGCGTGAAAGAAAAAGTACTTGCTGCAAAACGAAATAATTTAACTACCGTTATTTTGCCAGAAGATAATAGAAATGATTGGAATAGTATCAAAGATATTATCGAAGACATGAATATTATTTGGGTGCGTCATGCAGATGAAGTGCTTGAGCATGTTTTAATGCCACTGGTTAAATAAAAAGTAGATTGTATTTTATAGAGTTAAAAAGCCCCGATAATCTCGGGGCTTTTCAATTGTTGTGGCTTTGATTGTTTAAGTTAAGTTGTAATAACAGATGGTACCCTTACGATTACGCATTTCTAAGGGTCATGCCCCAAGCCGCTTGAGAACCTGGATCTGATTCTGATTCTGTCGATGGGTAATACTGTGAGTCTAGGTAATATTTTGTACTTATATTGGGCGAGGATACTTCAACTCCAGAGTCAGGATTTGTAGTGTCGATCGTCAAATAACCAGAATTTAGAGGAATTTCAAATGGTGTGTTAAAAGAAATTGGCTTGTTAGGAATAGAAGAAGTACCTGCTGTTAAGGCTTGCGGCATTTGTCCGTTACCTCGAAGAATAGTTATTTGAATAGGTGGTATAACTGGTGTTAACGTAATCGCTGCTGGATATTGAGTATTAAGAATCTTCTTTCCTCCAGATGATTCTGCTGATATTGTCTGCCAAGCAGAGTCACTCCAGGTATTAGAGAATTTTCCACTTTTTGAGCTTGCAGTAAGAGGAATTAGAATAGGTGACTGAATTAACTTCTGCGAAGTTCTATCATATACTAACATATAAAATAAAGCTGGTTTTTGGTTGCCTCCTGATTTAATAAAGTTACCAGCGCTGTCAAACGCAAGCATAACAAGCGAAGCACTATCTTTCCATGAGCTCGGGAGAGTTAGTAAATTAGAAGCTACAGATCCAGATGTTGGATTATTTAATGTACCTTTTCCCCATACATCACTAAAGAATGAAAATCCACCAACGGATCCAAAATTAATATTTACGAATAAAGGATTGGCGATAGGATTAATAGTTCTAGCATGTTCTGTTATCTGTAAATTCATTACAAGATTAACAAGGTTCATCGCTCCAAAATCTGCTGCGGCTTTTGCTGCTGCTGCTTCTGCTGGTGACATTGCTGCTGTTGCTGCGGCTTTTGCTGCTGGTACTGCTACTTTTGCTACTGCTGCTGTTGGTGCTGTTTGCACAAAGCAGTTCATTGAAATGCCAGCAAATAAGCTGAGCATCATAAATTTTGATAATTTCATTGAAAACCTCCGTTTTTTTGTAACACTTTGCAACAAACTATTTGTCGCATGTTTTCAGTTTGGCATATCGAGGGGGGGGGGAGTCAAGGGTTTGGCGATATTTTTTATGAGCACAAAGCCAAAAACTCTTGATTTGCTCTGTAGCAACCTGTCAAAATGAGTGCAAATAGGGGAAAGCAAAATGGAATTATTTAAAAAAGTAGCTTTGGGTGCATTCATTGGTCTTTGCATGGCCAGCTTTACGGCGCCTTCCGAGCAGATCTATAATTTTCGGTGGTATTTAATGAATGTGCTCGAGCAGCATTGCCAGGATTTGAGCGGGTCTACTAAAAAAATCGGGGCTAAAAATCCTTGCTTGATATCGCTCGATCCTTTGATACAAACATCTTTGCTGGGCAACATTTTAGTTGGTGATGATTTAGTAAAAAAAAGATTGTTTTGCAAGCAGTGTAAAAATCATATGACCGCGCAATCTGTTAAATCACGAGCTGGCAAGTCAAAGCTTTCAAAAAAAGAAGCTCGGCATTATTGCAAAGAGTCTTACAAGCATTTCAAGCAAGCACACGGTAAGTATCAGTCTGGACCAAAGCTTGGATATGCAGCTCGAAAAAAATAACCGCGGGACAATCTTTAAAATCATCCCACGGTTTATTAACTCTTACAGATTTTTTTAGGTTTACTAGTCGCTTTCGCTATAAACTCCGCCTTTTAGCTCTCTTTCTGGGCTACTTTCTTTATGAAGCAATTCGATGGTTGCTTTAAGGGCGATAGCATCTTTTTCAAAGTCAGCTTTTCTTACAGCGCCACAATGTTGTAGATACGTAGTTGCCAGTTCACGTGTTATTTGTCGCAAAGTAAGATGGGGCGAAAGCCCAGGATCAAGAATAGCTCTTAGTTTTTCTTCTTTTTCGTCTTGTATTGCTTGGCGGACACCGTCTTCAAGCCAGTTGTAACCCTCTGAAGCTTTGCTGCTTTCATTTAGGCTAAGAATAAATGCTTTAAGAGTTCCTTGCTGATGCTTTAAGTACAAAATGTCGTATGTTTTTATTCCTACCTGACGAGCCAGGCGCTCCATGCGATTTTCATCTGTTATATGATTTTGCCAAAAAGCTTTTGGTGCGTCTGTTAACATGGTTAACCAACTACGTTCTTCTTTTTGCAAGGGCTGTGGAGGTTGTTTTGTTGACGCAGCTTCTTGGTCTGTTGTAGTGTCCCAATCAGGATAATCCTGGCGCAGTCTGTTTAGCAAGTCTCGCTCAGTTACTTCTTCCAGCGTAAGATGAGATTTTGCTACTTCACCTCCAAGGAGCCTAAATTGAGCAGAAGAACCTTGATTTTCTGCTGGTAGGCCTTGCGGTATTGATGAGCTTGCAGCTGCAGCAGCGCTACCAATATCCATCATATTTTCTGGGTCTGATATGACCTCTTCTTGATCATCGTAGCTTTCATGCTGCTCAGAGACTGCAAGGCTGGCCGCAGAATTTTTGGGCGAGGGCATTTCTGAAGAAGCAGCTGAGCAAGGTTGATAGCTATAAGGTTCTTGCAAAGTTTCAACAGCTGTAACAATGGCACGGCCCTTTTTTTGATTTTTGGGCGGTGCTTGAATTTCAATGTCAGCACTAAGAAGTAAAGCGAGAATATAGGTTGCTTTTATTTTCATACAATTACTATTTACTTTGCGTTTAATATTATTTTTTCGATTTAACTTCTAGTGCGGTAGGTGCTGCTGGGCGTGGGCTGAGCTGTGCAAGACCTAATGGAGCAGGATGAGAGCTGTGTAGCAATTCTCTTAGCTGACGGATTTTGATGATTGCTGCTTGAGATTCTGCCACATGCTGCGCAGAAGCTTCTTTCATAGTATCTATCATTTGTTGTAGCAATTCTGCGTCAGCAGACTTTTGTGTTTTTAAGTCAGCTTCTTTTTGTCTTTGTATTTTTTCTAGTTTAATTAATTCTTCTCGGATACATGCGTCGCTCAAGCTTCCTTTTGCATCAGGCATGCTATGAACAATTTGAAGAATCACATCAACGTCAGATGTTGTTTGTTGTAAAACAGATTTTTGTCGAGTTAAAAAAGCTACAGTAGTTGATTTTCTTGCTGTAGATAAAGCTGCGCAAGCTGCGCGTTGTTGATCTAAAAATGTTTTTAGCTCTCCTGTTTGCGCCGTTGTAAGTTTTGCTAAGGTAGCGTCTCCTTCTATGAGTGCTTCGCTAAATCTTTCGCGTGTTTTTTGTTCTGTTCGAGCTGGATCTGTCAGGGCAGCTTTGAGTCTTTTATCTTTAGCTAGTCTTTTTACATAAGCTAAAGAGCTTTCTCGCAGTCCTTTATGGTGTCCATCTAAAGCGGTTTTTCCAACATTAAATGGTTCAATTTGAGTAGCTGGATCTATTTGTTCGGTAGGATAGGCTTGTCCAAATATTGAAACAGGGACAATTGCTGCTGGAGCCAGAGATGGAGGAGTTGTAGATGAAGCAGCTGCGGGAGCTGGAGTGGTGCTTTTAGAATTGTGCTCGATGGTTATGCCGCTAGTTTTAACGAGAGAACACTCTGTAAGCGATGAAGATATTGCAAGAAATATGCTTAAAGAAATGATTTTTTTTGCTTCCATGATTTCTCCTTTTTATTGATTAAATCGATACAAAATTTTCAAATTTTATCTCAAACTTTTAAGATGAAGGTAAAGCTAGATTAATTTTTTTTAAAAAGCAATAGATTGCGCCAACTGTTTGGCCATTAGCATTGATTTTTTATTCTTGTCGATTCATAATGAAATGATAATAGTAATAATTTTTTTGAACTGAGGCTGCAAACATGAAACTTATCAGTTGCTTGGTAATAATTTTTTTTAGCATGATGAATACAATGTTTCTTGTATCGTCAGAAAATAAAACTGTACCCGGACAATGGTCAGAAGATAAAAATGTACTCGAACGTTCACATCGTGGCTATATCATACTGCAAGAATTAGACGCTCCTATGGTTGATGATGCATATTTTAAGGATACGAACTCAGATGAAAAAACTCTTAAGGAGCTAGCCGATATAGCTCGTAAAAAAAAGCGTAACCCTCTAGCCGAGATAGCTCACTTATCTGAGGTAACTCGTGTGCTGGAAAGATGTAAATTTTCATTTGTGCAAGATGATCACTTTATAGATTCAGATTTAAACGCAGCAGGCTCTACTGACCAGTAGCAAAAGCAAATAAAAAAGCTGTTAGGTTGATAAAACTTTACAAAAAGATGCTTTCATTTTACCTTTATTTAAAGGCTTATTTGCTCTGGCCAAAAAACCAAGGAAATTACGATGTTACATCAAGCATCAGATAAAAAATATATTGCAGAGTCTGCGGGAAAAATTGTAAAAATTACAGGAACTGTAATCGACGTACAATTTCCTCAGGGAAAAACTCCAAAAATTAATTCAGAACTTTACATAGATATTCCTGCTCAGTCAGGAAAGTCTCAGCATCGTGCTCGACTTGAAGTTTCTCTACAGCTTGGTGACGATATCGTTCGTTGCATAGCAATTGAAAACGTTCAAGGCATTAGCAGAAGTCTTGCAGTCCATGACACAGGATCACCAATAACTGTTCCCGTTGGAATAGAAGTGCTTGGTAGAATGTTTAACGTACTTGGTGACACCATTGATGGTCTAGCTCCTGTAAAAGGTACCGAGCGTTGGTCAATTCACCGGCAAGCGCCTGCATTCATTCAGCAAAAAATTGAAAATGAAATTCAAGAAACTGGTATTAAAGTAATTGATTTAATGTGCCCGTACGTCAAAGGTTCTAAAATTGGACTCTTTGGTGGTGCCGGTGTTGGTAAAACTGTTTTGGTAACAGAACTGATTCGAAATATCGCAAAAGAACACCATGGAGTTTCTGTTTTTACAGGAATTGGAGAACGAAGCCGTGAAGGTAACGAACTCTGGATCGAGATGCAAAAATCAGGAGTTTTAGATAAAACAGCTTTAGTGTTTGCTCAGATGGGAGAATTGCCTGGTGCTAGGCTGCGTGTTGGTATGACCGGTCTGACCATGGCAGAGTATTTCAGAGACGTTGAAAAAAAAGATGTACTGCTATTTATTGATAATATTTTTAGATTTGTCCAAGCGGGTGCTGAGATTTCATCACTTCTTGAGCGAATTCCATCTGCGGTTGGTTATCAACCAACGCTTGCTTCTGAGATGGGTGCTTTTCAAGAACGTATTGCAAATACGGTAAATGGATCTATCACTTCAATTCAAGCAGTGTACGTGCCAGCTGATGACATTACTGATCCTGCACCAGCGACAACTTTTATGCATCTTGATTCAAATACTGTTTTGTCTCGTAAGCTTGTAGAACTTGGTTTGTATCCGGCAATTGATCCACTCGCATCAACATCAAAAGGTTTATCGCCACACGTGGTTGGTGAAAAACATTACATGATCGCTCGCCAAGTAGAATCGATTTTACAAAGGTATAAAGAGCTTCAAGATATTATTGCTGTTCTTGGTCTAGATGAACTTTCAGATAAAGACAAAGTAATTGTCCGCCGCGCAAAACGCATTCAAAAATTCTTAACGCAACCGATGTTTACAGCAGAATTTACCACAGGTATGCCGGGAAAATATGTGCCTCTTGCTCAAACTATTCAAGATTTTGAAAAAATACTGAGTGGTGAGTGTGACGCAATTCCTGAGCAAGCGTTTTACATGGTCGGTACGCTTGAAGAAGTGTACGCTAAGGCAAAAAGTTTATAAGTATGAAACTGCATATAATTACCACGCAAAAAACAACTGATTACGATATTGACTGGATAGAGTTAAACACTCCAGCTGGCAACATGGTTATTCAAGAAGGCCACGCTCCTATGCTTGTGGAACTTTCCAGCGGTTATGAGCTTTTGTACCAAACTAAAAGTGGTGCTTCAATGTCGCTTATGATTGTGCAAGGTGTTGCGCATGTTTCTCGAACTGACGTCAAAATTTTACTGCCAATGGATTTATGAAAACATCTTTAAGCAAGCAACCTATGGGTTACATCATCGAAGGATCGCTGACTGATGGATTTGTCATGCGCGTGGATCGCCATGCAAATGTTGAAGAAGTTAAGGCGGGTAAATTTGTTGCCATTGCAGGTAATCAGTACACATTCTTTTCCATGATCACTAACTTAACATTGCAGGTTACTCATCCTGATATTTTGCTCTATCCGCCAAGCGAAGGTGAACATTTTTTAAAAGAATTTCTTAAAAAAAATAGTATTTATGCAACCGCTCAAGTTAAACCTATGATTGTTTTAAACAAAGAAGGCAAAGCTCTTCCTGTTAAAACAGTTCCTCAGCATTTTGCAACGGTGTATGAAGCAACAGAGCGAGATGTAGCTGCAATTTTTGGTTCAGAATCTGATCGAGTTAAAAAATATTTCAACATGGGAACACCTCTTGATATGACCACTCCGGTATGCATCGATCTTGCAAAGTTAGCAGAACGAAGCAGTGGAGTCTTTGGAAAAAGTGGAACAGGTAAAACGTTTTTGACGCGACTGCTACTTGCTGGACTAATTAAAAGACAGGCTGCAACGACTCTAATTTTTGATATGCATAACGAATATGGGCTGCAAGCTCGTCAAGAATCGAATGCAAAATTTGTAAAAGGTTTAAAATCTTTATTTCCATCTAAAGTCGCTATTTTTTCTCTAGATCCTGCCGCAACTATGCGTCGTGGCGCTAGTCCAGATGTGGTGATTCAACTTTCGTATGAAGATATTTCTGTTAACGATATTTTGTCACTTCAATCTGAGCTCAATTTGCATAGCACAGCCTTTGAAGCTGCTTATTTAATTCACAATAAATATAAAAATCAGTGGCTCGCTGCACTACTTGAACAAGGTCATGATGCAAAAGTGTTTGCAGAGCAGATTGGTGCGCATCCAGAATCCATTGCTGCATTGTACCGAAAATTAAAGCGCATTGAGCAATTGCCATTTTTTGTAAAAAAATTACCACATGGTCAGTCGATTATTGATCGACTGCTTGAATACCTTGAAAAGGGAATTCATGTGGTTATTGAATTTGGTAATTTCACTTCAACCTTTTGTTATTTATTGATGGCAAATATTATCACGCGCAGAATTCATAGTCAGTATGTGCTCAAAACAGAAAAATACTTAGGCACTCAAAAATCTGAAGATGAACCACAGCAGCTTATGATTGTTATCGAAGAAGCTCATAAGTTTTTAAATCCGATTGCTGCAAGCCAAACTATTTTTGGTACCATTGCTCGCGAAATGCGAAAGTATTACGTTACATTGTTTGTAATTGACCAACGACCTTCTGGGATTGATGCAGAAGTATTGTCTCAAATTGGAACAAAAATTGTTGCACAACTCAGCGATGAAAAAGATGTTCAGGCTGTTTTAATGGGTGCTCCAAACGCCTTAACGCTTCGAGCAATTTTAGGTTCACTCGACACCAAAAAACAAGCACTTCTTATCGGTCACGCAATCACGATGCCTATGGTTATTGAAACCAGAACGTATGACGAAACGTTTTATGAAGCGATGCAAGATCCGCTGATGGCTCGTCCTGTTCAGCAAGTGATTGACGAAATATTTTAAAATATTTATTTAATGAAATAGCCAGATAAAAGAAGCTACAACTCCGGTAATCACACCAGAAATAAATCCTGGTTGTTCTTCGTTGTTTTGCGTTGGTGCTGTTTGAGTTGGTTGGTTGTTTGATGCTGCGCGATTATCGTGTACTTCTTGTATAAATGCTTCTTTTGAATTCGTATTGTACTCATTAAACCGTTTATTTGCTGCAGGTGTTCCTTCTTTTATCTCGTAAAAATCAAAAATAAGTGTTAACTGTTGTCCTTTGCAATCGCCTTGGAAGCGGCATTGCTCAAAAAAATAAGCAATGTTTTGATCAGCGCTACACGGAATTTTTTTATTATTTGCTGTTTGTACAAATATTGTTCGATAGCGAGGATCTTCTTTCCGCGGTCGATATGATGCTTCAATCAGCGGCGATAAGCAAAATAAAGACACTGCAATGAGTAGATTAAATAATTTCATAAGGCCTCAAGAATGTGTAAATTTGAAAAATTTATTTAAGGATAAGCCTTTTTATTTTTGAAAACAAATATTTTTCAAAAAAAATATTGCTGTTAGAATCAAATTTATGAAGATATCAAAATTTATTGTAATACTTTTTTCTTTCGTGGCCGTTTTTTACACAATCAGATTTGTGCATCGGTCATCCTCAATGCAAAAAGACAATTCTGTCTTGATTGTTGGGACGTCGTATGATTATCCTCCTTACACATTTATGGAAAGTGGTACGAGCAACATTGTTGGATTTGATATTGATTTGATACATCAAGTTGCGGCGCGCATGGGCAAAACAGTTAGTATCGTTGGTATGCCATTTAGTTCACTTGTTTTCAGTTTGTTTTCAGGAGACATTGACGTGATTGCATCTGCGATGAGTCCAACTGAGCGTCGAAAAAAAGCGGTTTTATTTTCAGAAAGCTATTTGACTGGTGATCCACTGGTCATTGTAAGCAAAGCATCACAGAATGCATTTAACTCTGTGCAAGATTTAAAAGATAAGCAGGTTGTGGTAAACACTGGATTTGTTGCCGACACATACATATCAAAACAAGAAGGTATGAGCTCTAAAAATGTAGTGCGCCTTGCAACTCCAGCAGCAGCATTGATGGCTTTAAGAAGTGGAAGCGTTGACGGCTGGGTTACTGCGCAAAGTTCTGCACAAGCCTTTTTACAAAAAGTAACTGAAGCAGATCAGTACAAAATAACACCACTTCTGGGCACGGGCGATGACTACGGCTTTGTAGTTGCAAAACATAACGAAAAACTTGCTGCTCACATAAATCAAGCAATCGATAGCATTCGTGCTGATGGAACATTGGACGGCTTAAAAGAAAAATGGAAAATTTCATGATTGATCTAGAATTTATAAAAGAATACGGACATTTATTTGTCTCAGGCGTGCAGCTTACATTGCTCATAGCTTTTTTGAGCTGCTTGATCGGAACATTTTTGGGCGGAGTTACGGGAGTTATTTTGGCGGGAAAATCTCGCATCCTTAAGTTTTTCGTCATGGCGTACGTTACCATCATTCGTGGAACGCCCATGCTCATTCAAATTGCTGCAACATATTATTTGTTAAAATATGCAGGGCTTCCAATCTCTGCATTTTATTCTGCAATTCTTTCCATTGGACTCAACAGTGGAGCATACGTAAGTCAAATTGTTTTATCAGGAATCAAGTCAGTGAGCAAAGGACAAATTGAAGCTGCAAAAGTATTGGGATTTTCGCGCAAGCAGACAGTTTTTCTTATAATCTTACCACAAGCTTTACGAAACGTTTTACCTGCGCTTGGCAACGAATTTGTCACGTTGGTGAAAGATTCTAGCTTGGCTTCAACCATCGGTGTGTATGAATTGACGCAACAAGGAAATATTATCATCAGCGAAACATTTGATGCGCCAACGGTGTACGGAGTAATTGGTATTATTTATTTATGTCTCACCTCAGTAGTTAGTTTATTGGTTTCATCGCTTGATAAAAAGTTGAACAAATATGCTCATCGTTAAAAATATTGTAAAAAAATTTCACGGCAAAAAGATTTTAGATGACGTTTCATTTTCTGCTGCACCTGGAGAAATCGTTGTTTTGCTTGGACAGTCGGGCGTTGGAAAATCAACAATACTTCGCGTGCTCAGCAACTTAGAAACAATTGACTCAGGTTCAATTGAGCTTGATCACGGCCCCATAGATTTTAAAAAAGTTGGCATGGTGTTTCAAGATTTTAATTTGTTTGCTCACATGACCGTGCAGCAAAATTTAACAGTGCCGCTCACAAAAGTTGCTTTAAAATCAGAGCAAGAAGCACAAACGATTGCTCACCTTATGCTTGATAGATTTAATGTTTTATCAAAAGCCCAGGATTATCCTGTTGCGCTCTCGGGTGGTCAAAAGCAACGTGTTGCGCTTGCGCGTGCACTTTGCTTAAATCCTCAAGTTTTATGCCTTGATGAGCCAACATCAGCACTTGATCCTCAGCTGACCAGTGATGTTGCAAAAATTATTACAGAGCTTGCAGAGCAACAAATGGTAATTGTTATTGCAACACATGACATTGGACTTCTCGAAGCCCTTTCATGCACGATCCATTTGATGCGCGACGGAAAAATTATTCAGTCTGCAACGAGCAAAATGTTGCAAGAAAATCCAGAATCTTTTATAAATATAAAAAACTTTGTGCAGGGAAAATAGCATTCAATAGAGCTTTTTATGCAATCGAAAGATCTGTAGCGAATTATTGCTTGACTTCAGCCTGACGGCTTGTTAACCTTTTGACATGAAAAACGTCCCTAATCGAATGATACTTTAAGTATCATTCACCCCCTAACCCTTCAGCTTTTCTAAGTTGAAGGGTTTTTCTTTGATCGGGAATTTTAAGGTTGTGACTTTATTTTCTTATATGATTTTTTAAACTCTTCTAGTGCCGTTGGGTTATTTTTAAGAATATCGTTAACTTTCATAACGTAAGCTTTAGCAGATTCTTCATCTCGAACGCCCGGCTTAGGATTGAGTATTTTTTTGAAGTTATTAATCAGTGGCTCTAAAAGCTCGATAGTAGTTATAGGGCGAATAGCTTTTTTAAGAGTCATTGGATCCATTTTTTCATCTTTTGTAGTTGCGTTATATTCTTCAATTTCTTTATTAAGCTGTTTAGCTTTTTCATTATACTTTTCAACTTTTGCAGCTTTTTTATTAATTTTTTCTACAAGTTCAAAAATCTTTTCTGTCATTTCAGAACTACTTTCTCGAATTGCTGTTTCAAGTGGAGTTTCTTGGTGAGCTTTAGCTGAAAGTAAACGTGTTGGATCTTCTTCTAGCCAATCAAAATAAGGCTGGTCTGTGCGAGCTTGTTGTTTTGGAGCAAATTTATTTTCAATTTTATCAGATTCTACAAAAGTTTTATATAAGTGGTTGCTTACTTCTTTTAAATTCTTTTCGAATTCAGCACGAGCATGCAAGTCAAGATTGTCATATTGTTTTATTAAAGGCTCTATGAATTCTTCTGTTGTTACCTTAGAGTCTCTAGCTTGCTCCCATAATAGTTTTGCCTTTGGTATATCGCGACTTGTTAATCTTTCAAAAGGGCTTCTTCCGTCAAGTTTTCTATCGCGTACGTCTGCATCTGGAACTGAAACAAATTCATTTTTTGAAATACTAACAGGATCTGTTATGACTACTTGTTCTTCTTGGATACTTTTTTTGCTTTTGGAAAGATCAAGACGTACACCTTTTGCTTGTGTTCTAACTGGTTCTGCGGCAACAGAAGTAGGTTCTTCTGTAGCTGTTTTTTTATCTGTTTGTTGAGTAGCCTTATCGCGTTTTAACTCAAGTTCTGCATCTCTAGCACGCTTAAGCTTTTCTTCTTCGTCTAAGGCTTTTTGAGCTCTTCTTTCAGCTTTTTCTCTAGCTTCTCTGTTTTGTTTTTGAAGATCAGTTTCTTTCTTAACTTTTACAGGCTCTACGTATCCTTCTCCCTCAGGTAGCGCCATCATGATCTGGCCAGTTAAGCAAAGACAGATGAGTATACTTTTTTTCATACATTGATCCTTTTTTTATTGGTTGAAACATTTAAAAATATCTTGCAGCAACTGTAACAAAGATGATTTTAGTGGGTCAAGGGTTTGGTGTTTTTGATGCGGGTAGATATCGTAAGTGCAGCGGGGGCGGTTTTTTTTATGGTGTAATGCTGTATAGTGTTATGTGGGAGTGGTAAAGATTGCATTAGGGATATGTGAATTTACCCAGGCTTCGCTTCCTGTCTTCGCTTTTAGCTACGTCAGGCTTTGTCAGCTACGCCGGGGCACGGTAATAAAAGGTTTTATAAACATGAAAAAATATTTTATATTTTTATTTGCTTGCTCACAGTTTGTATACGGAAATTCTCAAGATGATCTGCAGCAGCCTATCCAAAATGCTGCAACAGTAGATCTTGTCTGTGTGTATACCAAAATTTTTCATGATGCTACGCAAAAGACAGAGTCATTTTTAGAAGTTGTAGCGCAAGCTAAAGATTACTGGCAGCAAGAGCTTTTTGTAGAGTCGCTGCCATGGACTAGAAAAAGTCCGACTTATTGGTTTCATAGAAATTCGTATGTAAAATTGCTGCGCAAACGTATAGCGCTACTGACCGATGTTGAAAATCAGGTTTCTACGCTGCTTGGAATTGCGCTGCATGGCCAGCATGAGCTTTCTAAGATTGATGGATCTGTGCAAACTTCACAAGAGTTTTTAACAAAATGCGCTACGCCTTTGTACCATCATTTTCATGTTTCTTGTGGAGATTTTAACATCATTGAGCAGCAACAATTATTTCAAGAGTCACAATATTTTATGGACATCATAAATATTGAAATGGAAAAATTTGAAAAACTTATAACTGCTCATAAAAAGCCGCACCATCTTGTGCGACATCAGGTTACATATGCATGTGCTGCAACTGTTGCCGTAGCGGCATTGGTAGCTTATCAAGCCTATAAAGATCAGATTCCCGGGTGGCAAACAAAGGGCAAAGAAGCATTTGATAATTTTTCTCAGACATGCTTAATGGGTCCAGTTAAAGGATTGAAAGAAATTCTTGTAGATAATAAAAATACAAAGATTCAAGAGCTTGGACCTATTCTCGAATTCAAAAAATGTGAAAATAATATTACTCATAATGGCCTGTCTCATTGGTTGGGTATAGCCAAAGATATGGATACAGTTCCTGAATCTTTAAACAATGGAGCAGAAAGCGTACGCGTTTTTATTAATCAATTTATTCCAGTTGCGGAATCGATACTGACAAGTCAACAAATTAATTTTTATTTAGCCGCTATAGCGCCTGCTTTCATCGCAACGTATGGAGTATATCGTGGCGGCGATGCTCTTTATGATCGGTATGTTCGACATGACTGGCGCTACAAGCCCATGAAAAACATGGTGCGTGCTATCGATAGACTTTTAAATAACATTGCTCCTGGACAGCAAAAATCATTTTGTGATGACGGTAAGCTGCATGTTTTAACTTTGAAATTAAAATCGTACATGTATTGTTTGTGCAGTCAGGAATTAGTTTTGTTTCAAGAAGATATTGCGGCACTGCTTTCATTCGATTTGAGTTACGCTCAAAAGCATGGCGTGGTGAGCAGCATGTATAAAACGTATGAATTTTTGAAGTAAGATTACGCAATAACTTTCATCAATTTATTTTCGAGCGTCTTCATCTTTTTAAAATCAGCATCTTCAATGTGATCGTGCCCGAGCAAATGGCAAATGGCATGAACGAGCATAAGGTCCATTCGGGAATTAAAGTCACCTTCAAGGTTTTTTTTGTTTTCAAAAACATACGAAACTGAAATAATAATATCGCCAAGGTTTTTATCTTCATCGCAGGTAACTTTTATTTTTTTACCAGCTTTTAAGTTGTCATGATACGGAAATGACAGTACATCAGTTGGTGTGTCTTTGCTCCGATAATCGCGATTGTATTTCTGAATCGTTTTATCGGTCGTGAGTAAAATTCCTAAATCAAAATCACCATACCCAAGATAGTCCAAAATCTTTTGAGCTTTTTCATGATACGCTTTGACGGGAAATTCGATTTTTCTTTGAGTGTTTTTTATGCTGATCATGCTTGCTCGCCAGCGATATCTGACTGCTCATTTTTACTGCACAGAGCAATGAGTAGCTCTTGTGAGTAAGGCAGAATAAGCTTTGTATCGCCAGACAAAAGAACTTCAATTTGTTTGCTGTAATCATCGTTTTCGCTGAGGTATAAAAACATCAACGCATGCATAGCGGTAACCATTTCTTCAAGTGTTAATTTTCTTTGTTTTTGAATCGATGCGAAATTTTGCAGTATTTCAAAGCAGTATTCAAAGTTTTTTTGAGATGCAATATCTTGTGACATTCTTTTTTGATGCGAAACAAAGGTGAGTTGAATTTTTTGACGAGTGTTATCTTTTTTAGGAAGTACTACAGACGCGCATGCTAGAACTAAACAAATGAGAAATTTTTTATTCATGAAATAAATACTTTTTTTAGCGATAAAAACAGATACGTTCAATTTTAAATGGTTCTGGTGTTCTGTCAAATTCACACAACAAAAAACCGCCCAATTTTTACATCGAGCGGTTAAAAATATCTTTAATTTTTTAACGTAGTTAATTACGCTGCTTTTGAAGCAATTTGTAGTGAACCATGTAGTGATGATTGGTCTACAAATTCAAATATTGCAGTTAATTTTTCTACAAAAACATCAGGGCTCATGTTGCCAGCTGTTGCTTGCTGAGCAAAATCTTCTAACATTTCTTTTGCTGTTGTCCATGTTGCTTCATCAGACAGATCAGTTGCTAAAAGTGAAAGAGAAATAGTGATTGAAGGAATATCTTGAGCTTCTTCAGCTAAAACTTCTTCAACAAGAGCTTCTTCAGCTAGAACTTCTTGAGCTTCAATAGCAGCTTCTTGTGTTGCTTGTTCAATAACTTCAGTTGCTACAACTTCTTCAATTGCTTCAACTTCAGAAACTACAGCTTCTTGCGTTGCTTCAACTTCAGTTGCTACATTTTCTTCTTCTGTAGATTTTGTGCTGCCTAGAGCTGCTGCAACAGATTCTTTAACGTTTTGTTCAATTGCTTCTGCTGTAATATCTTGGATGATTTCAGAAAAGCTGTCTTGGCTTGTTGATACTGAGCCAAACAAGTTAAGCCCAGCTGCAATAGCTTCTTGCATTTCTTTGATGAAAACAAGAACGCTTTGATAAAAAGAAGAGCCGCTGCTTTTGGTTTGTACTTTATTTGCTAGCTCAAGAAGTGATGCGTTTGCATTGTTCCAGTCAGTAAAGTCACTGCTTTTTGGTTGAACAGTATATTCAAAAGTAAATACTTTTGCAGTTTTAGCAATTGTTTCAACGTTAGCGTTTACAAGAGATGAGAAAGCAAAAAGAGCAGCTAGTAAAATTGTATTTTTTGTCATTTTAATCCTTTTTAAGGTTATTTATATTTTTGATAGTGTGCGTTGGTTAGAAAAGTTTTCCTGCTTTTTGATGTTCCTTTCGACGGTGATGAACTATGTAAGAGGTTTTTATTAAAATAATTTTATTTCAATATGCAAAGAATATGCCAAAACATTGACTTAGTCAATGCTTTGGCATATAAAATATCTTTATAAAATGAAGCGTTTTTTACTCTTCAGTTGTCACACTTGCTCTCCAAGTGTCACCTTCTTGAAGCAATCCAGGCTCATGTTGTTGCGCTGAAAAAATTATCTTTGTTGCTTTGCAAACACCTTTTAAGATGTTTTCTTGCTGTTTGAGCACCGTGATTTGTGCTTGTGTTGCACTGCTGATAATTAAAGATGTTAGCTCTGTTTTAAGCGATAATTGTTCAGAGGTTTTTAATTTTCTTACCTGTGAGATTATATGTAAAATCAGCTGCATATGCTTTTGATTTTCTGCATGAATGCTAGCAGCTTGTGGCAACTGTGTCAGATGGATAGACGAAGCACCATCTGTTTTTAAGAAAATATGTTGATACAAATATTCTGTGATGTGCGGAAGGTATGGAGCGTACAGTTGCAACAGCGTAAAGCCTGTTTGTTGCATTGTCCAGCGAGTTGCTTGCATTTCCTCTGCCGAGTAGTTTGCTGGATTAAAGAATTGATCTTTAACGATTTCAATATAATTATCACAGAAATCATTCCAAAAAACTTTTTCTACAGACTGAAGCGCTAAACTGAATTCATGTTTCTCAAAGTATGCATGATACGACGTTAGGCTTAGTTGCATTTGATCGATCATCCATTGATTGATGATGCCAAGATTTTGTGGTCGTGCAGTTGGAACGTCTTGGCCTTCCAAGTTTATGTGCACAAATTTTAAAGCATTCCAAAGTTTTGTTAAAAGCTTTTGCCCGATCATAATTTGTTCAGGAGAGAAAGCGATATCTTGTCCCAATGTTCCTGAAGCGGTCCAAAAACGAACAGCATCCGGAGCGTACTGTACAAGTAATTTTTCTGGATCAATTGGCGCATTGTCTTTTGATTTTGATATTTTTTCTTTATTTTCACTCAGCACGTAACCAGAAATAACAATGTCATTCCATGGAATTTCTTTTTGATGCATCCATGATTTTACGATGGTGTAAAAAGCCCATGTGCGAATGATATCGTGAGCTTGCGGTCGCATGCTCATCGGAATGAAGTCAGTGCTGGAAAACGGAGATGTTTCATCATTTCCATACAGCTGTTTGCAGATGTAAGGAGTTAGCGACGAAGTATTCCACGTATCCATCACATCTTTTTCAGCTCTGATATTTGTGCCATTACATTTAGTACATGGACGGCCGTATGGAGTTTGCTGTGGATCGATTGGTAAATCTTTTACGTCAGCGAGCAAAATTTCGTTACAGTCGTTGCAATACCACACCGGAAAAGGAATTCCATACACGCGTTGACGGGAAATACACCAATCCCATGAAAGATTTTTAACCCAGTCAACAAACCGAGACTTCATATGCTTTGGGTACCAGTTGATCGAGTCTGCTGCTTTTAAAAATTCTGGAGCATTTTCAACAACTTTCATAAACCATTGCGGCAAAATTGCATATTCAATGACCTGCTTGCATCGTTCATGAACGTTAACAGAATTCTGGATTTGTTTTTGACTCAGCAAAAGATTTTTTTCTTTGAGCAGTTCAATCATTTTTTTGCGAGCATCTGGAACGGTCAGTCCTGCAAGCTCTGCAATAGTTGGTACAAATTTTCCGTTTAAATCAATTGATGGAAGGTATGGCAATTTATGTTTTTTGTACCATTCGATGTCCGTTTTATCACCAAACGTGCATACCATAACCAGCCCAGTTCCTTTTTCTGGCAGCACTGTTTCATCAGCTAGAATTGGCACGTCACGGCCAAAAATTGGAACAATTGCTTGTGTGCCAGCTAATTTTTTATAGCGATCATCTGCAGGGTGATAAAGAATTGCAACGCAAGAAGGTAAAAGTTCAGGACGAGTTGTTGCAATGATGAGGGTTTGTCCATCTGCCGATTGAAATTGAATGTCATTAAACGTCGTTGTTTGTTCAAGGTCATCCAATTCTGCTTGTGCAACCGTTGTGCGGCACTGCGTACAGTACAAAGCTGGCTCATTTTTAATGTAAGCATAATCTTTTTTAACAAGCTCAATGAAAGACTCTTGTGCAATTTTTTGTACATCTTTTGAAATCGTTGAGTAGGTGTGCTCAAGTTCTGCAGAAAGTCCCATGGTGCGCCACAAAGCAACGAACTTTATTTTCATGTCTTGCGTAGTTGAAAGACACAAATCGATAAACTTTTCTCGACCGATTTTTGAAGCGTTCGTGTTGTGTTTTTTTTCTACGAATCGTTCTGTTGCCAGTCCGTTACAATCAAATCCGAAAGGATAAAAGACATTGTGCCCAGTCATGCGTTTGTAGCGAGCAATGATGTCAGTTTGCGTGTATGAAAAAATATGACCAATGTGCAAAGATCCTGACACGGTTGGAGGTGGAGTGTCGATAGTGAAAGCTTTAAAAGCAGGATTGTGCTGTCGATAGGTTTGGTTTGATTGCCAAAGCTGTCTGATTTGGTCGTCGCATTGTTGATGATTGTAACGATTTTCCATGTAGTTTCTTTTGAATTTTTAGTTTTTTAAAGATCTAGTTTTATTATTTTAAAGGTACTTTAAATTGCATGAGCAGTCAAAAATATGAGATTGTTTTGTTTTAATTTGTCGATCACCACTATTAGCACTGCTTTTTAACTTATTCCACTTTGTGCCGCGCAGGCACAGAGTTGATTAATTTAAAAAATGACGATTATTTGTGGTGACCGATTAACAATTAAGAGTGAAGTTTGCGATTGTGCCCGGCCTTGGCGACGCCCGGGTGACCGACTGCTTAAACAAACACCACGCTTGTTTTGTAATCCAATCTCTCTCGTGGTATCTTATTTTAAATTCAAAAGATGTATCTTAAATAAAGGATGTTTATCGTGAGACTGGAATTAATTCAAGGCATACAAATTATTATCATTGCCCTTTTGTCCTACATTCCAACAGTGACCATAACTGGTTGGTTTGAAGCTTGGGCGGCAAAAAAATGTGGCGATGATGTTCCTGAGCAATTTGGTTTTTTAACGCTAGATCCGATGGCACACTTTAACTTAGTCGGTTTCGGATTTTTACTTGTTGGTAAATTATTTGGTGACTATCTACCATTTTTTAAAGATATTCCAGGTTGGGGTCGCTACATGCCGCTTAACCCTTCAGAAGGTGGACGCTGGAAAGTAGTTTTTCAATTTACAGCTCGAGCGATTGCTCATTTTGTTTTACTCCTGACCGCATTTTTCACAATCCTTCTTTTGTTTAAAGGGTCAAATATTGCAGCGCTTGGCTCTGTTTTGCAACCTGGATCGTCACTGCTTGATGCGCTTTTATCAGTACTGATCTTTTTTTATCGCCAAAACTTTATTTTGTGCATCATTTATTTTGTTATCGGTATTTTTCGCTCGATACTCTTTTTTTATTTTCCAAACTTCCACCTTTTTTCTACGGAAAATATGCTGTGGGCAGTTTTTATTTTAGTAGTTTCAGTCATGCTTGGATCATACGTCGTAGAATTTATACTCGATGGTATCATGAGTTTCTTGTCATATCTTTTTATCGCACAGTAAGGGTTTAATATGAAAGAAAATGTAGAACAAAGTTTAAAAATCCTAACCTCAGGCATTGCGCAGTGCATTCCACAGGCAGAGCTAGTTAAAAAATTAGAGTCAGGCAAAAAATTACAAATAAAATTAGGCATGGATCCAACAGCGCCAGATCTGCACCTCGGTCATGCTGTTGTGCTTAAAAAATTAAGACAATTTCAAGACTTAGGCCATGATGTTATTTTCTTAATCGGTGATTATACCGCGCGCATCGGTGATCCAACGGGAAAATCAAAGACTCGCCCGCCACTGACCGAAGAGCAGATTTTAAACAATGCAAAAACATATTTTGCACAGGTTGGTAAAATTCTTGATCTTGAAAAGTTAACGATTCGTTATAACTCTGAGTGGCTGAGCAAGCTGACATTTGCCGATGTCATATCACTGTGTAGCAAAGTGACCGTTGCGCGACTTATTGAGCGAGAAGATTTTGCAAAACGCTTAGAGCAACACATTCCAATTTCAATGCATGAACTTTTATATCCGATAATGCAAGCGTACGACTCTGTAGCATTAAAAGCAGACGTTGAGCTTGGCGGAACTGATCAAACATTTAACTTGCTGTGCGGCAGATTTCTGCAAGAGCAAATGGACCAAGCGCCACAAGTGGTCATCACGGTGCCACTACTTGAAGGCTTGGATGGCGTGGATAAAATGTCTAAGTCTCTGGGCAATGCCATTGGGCTCTTTGACCAACCGTCTGACGCGTACGGCAAACTTATGTCAATTTCTGATGGCTTAGTGTTCCGATATTTTTCATTGCTTCTCGGTCGAACTGACGAGCAAATTTCAAAACTTAAATCTGACGTTGTCTCTGGCGTCATCCATCCGATGGATTTAAAAAAACAGATGGCTCGTGAATTGATTGCAACATTCTGGTCGCAACCAGAAGCTGACACTGCGCAAAAACAATTTGAATCACTTTTCCAACAAAGAGATTTTTCTAAAGCGACAGAAGTGACACTTTCTACGCAGACTATGTCTACACCTTTGTGGATTGTTAAAGTGCTGCAAGAGCTTGGTGCTTTGCAAAGTTCATCTGAAGGTAAACGCTTGATAGAGTCTGGCGCAGTTTTAGTTGATGATGTAGTCATTAAAGATTTTAAAGCTGAAATCCAAGTTGTGCCTGGCATGGTTATCAAGGTTGGCAAGCATAAAATTTATAAGATTGCATAGGCTTTTAGGGTAAAATCGAAATTATTACATATCTCAAAGCATCGATCTGATTTGACAAGCAACACCCTCTGTGTAAAATGTGGAATGCGATTCCATTTTTTACACAGAGGGTGTTTTTATGTTTATTAAGCGGCTGATTTCAGACAAGATAAAAGAGTTTTCAAAGCAGTATCCAGTGGTGGCCATTACAGGTCCTCGGCAATCAGGCAAAACGACGCTGGTTAAGCAGTTATTTCCACAGCATGTTTACGTAACGTTAGAGGACCTTGATTTAAAGGCAAAAGTTCAATCTGACCCTCGTGGGTTTCTTGCATCACATGGGCAGGGGCATGGTTTGATTATTGACGAAGCTCAGGAAGTTCCAGAACTGTTTTCTTACATCCAGGGTATAGTTGATGATGAAAAAAAGGATGGCTTTTTTATTTTGACCGGTTCGCAAAATTTTTTACTGCATGAAAAAATTACACAATCTTTGGCTGGGCGAGTAGCTCTTTTTACATTGTTACCGCTGAGCGTGCAAGAGTTGCAACAAGCGGGGATAGCAAGTGCTTTGGCTGAAGAACAAATTCAAAAAGGTTTTTATCCAAAAACATATGAAAAAAAGATTACCGATCTGAATTATTTTTATATGACCTATATTTCTACCTATGTTGAAAGAGATGTGAGGGCTGTTTTACAAATAACTGATCTTGTATCATTTCAAAAATTCATGAAACTGTGCGCAGCGCGCATCGGCAACATTATAAACTTTGCTGAACTGGCACGTGATTGTGACATAAGTCCTAAAACCGCAAAGGCCTGGCTTTCTGTTTTGGAAGCGAGTTACATCATCAAATTGGTATATCCGTTTTATAAAAATTTTTCTAAACGTTTAATTAAATCTCCCAAGCTTTACTTTGTCGATACTGGTTTAGCATGTCACTTACTTGGTATTAAAAGCTCGCAAGATCTTTTTATTCATGAAATGCGCGGTTCTCTTTTTGAATCGATGATCATGATGGAACTCTCAAAAATTTATTTTAATCGTGCCGAAATGCCACCATTATATTTTTGGCGTACAGTTCAAGGACAAGAAATCGATTGTATCGTCGAAAAATCGTATGCTGTACAAATTCCTGTGGAAATAAAAGCAAGTGTAACCATGCGTACAGATTTTGCCGCAAATATTGCGCAGTGGGAAGTAATTACTGGTAAGCCTGTTGATCATAGTTATGTGGTGTATGCTGGCAATCAATATTTTGGTGGCAAGGGAGCACATTTTATTGCATGGAATGCCCTGGAGAAAATGGAGCTGTTTTAACTAAGCGCAGTATAATTCTTTAATCCGAGTCCGCACATCGACGTGTGGACTTTTCGGCAAAATACAAACCTATAAAAAAGACAAAAAGAGAGAGGAAGATTTTACCTTCCTCTCTCTTGTAAGCATTAAAGCTTGTAAGCCTTTTTACTTATTTAAATTCCAAGCGACTTAAGATAGCACATTCATTGCATCTTTATACGCTTGTGAACTATTGTCTCCGCCTGTTGAAAGTTCACCAGCTATTTTTTCAGCAGCTAGTGCTATTGAAGCAAGATCTGCAGGGCTAGAGTATTTTGCTTGCAAATCAGCAACTGAGCTAACTGCTATTTTACCACTAGGTAACTTTGCAGTAGGAACAACTACAGGAGCAGGAGCAGGAGTTCGGCTGCCACCAGAAACAGGCACATTGCGTGGTGCATACAAGTCAGCAGATGCTACAGTTAAGAGCGCTAGGCTGAAAAATAATTGTTTTTTCATATAAATTCCTTTTATTGAAATACGTTTTATTTAATTAAAACGCCATTTCGAATTTACCAAATACTAACCATTGGTTCAATGCACTGTTGCCAGAGCTGAATTCATATGATCCACCAATTGAGAATTGCGGCATAAAGTCAGATTCCCATGCGTAACCAAGTACTGCATAAGGAGTTTGAGTTAATGTTGCAGATGATGAAGCAGAATCAAGGTTGATTTGCGCTTCAGTGATTGCAAAATCATCGTAGTTAGTATCAGCAAGAGTGTTGTTTCCAATTGTTACTAATGCTGTAGGAGTAGTAATAGGGAATACTCGATTCAAGTTGTCTACTACGTTGTATGACATTGTTTGAGCGTCATTGTAGATAGTTCTTGCATTGTTTAGTCCAACGCCACCGATGTAGCTTGATTCAGCAAATGCAGGAGCATTATCCCAAGGACATGCTAATGCAACACATTCTTTATGTTTTGCAAAAGTGTTCCAACCTAATTCAAGTCTCGCATGTTCACCACGGATATAAAGAGCTTGGTTTACGCGACCTTGAAGTCTTGGTTTTACAGACATGTCTGCTGTAAATGAGTTAATACCAGGAGTGTAGCCTCTTTGTGCAACACCAGCAAACAATGATCCTGTAGCTGGAACAGGAGCAATTGCTGTGATTGCGTTTGCAGCAGCTACAGCAGCTGTGTAAGCAGCTTTATTTTCCCAAACCATCATGTAACGTGACCATTCATTGCCTAAAAGGTCGAATGAACGTTTTTGTGTGTTTTTAAATAGGTAACGAGCGTTCATATCAAGACGATATGATGCTTGATAGTTTTCTTCATCTGAAAGTAAAACTTCAGTTGTAGAACCAGTCATTAGTCCAGCATGGAAGCCGTTACCAACAACTGCAGGAGCTACAAATTCAGCACATACTTTATTACCAGTAGGGATTACAACACCCACATACCAGTTAGTTGAAGCACAATCACCACACCACCATTGATATCCAAGAGCAAGCTCGATATCAGCTAAGCGAGTGATTTTTTGGCAAGGAGCAATTTTACCATAGTTCCAAGCATTTTGACAAAAAGCTTCAGTTACGTTTGCAGGAGCAGCTACATCGCCTGTTCCAGGGAAAAGTGAAGTTGCAGCATAAGCAGTTGCAATTGAACCAACTGGTGTAACAGTTGCATGTGCGTTTGGATCAAATACAATATCGTTGATGCCAAATTTGTTAGGTATTGCTTGTGTATCACCAGCAGTTACGCCAGCTGGAGTAACAATACCATAAGGATTAGCAGCAGCATAATCACCGATAACTTCTTTTTCAGTTTCTACAACTTCATTCAAACTAATTACTGAAGAAACGCGTTGTACAGCTGTTGTTAAAGTACCGAAGAATCCTTTTTTATCATCTGAAAAATGATAACGAAGTCCGAAACCAGCACCAACGTGTGAGTAGCTCAGGCATGGGTTAATTGTGCTTTTGAAAGCTGGGCTTGTGATCAAACCTGAACCAACAGCTGGTTCGAAGCCTACTCCAGAAGCAGCTCCAACACCTGATGTTGCACCTGGTTCAAATAAAGCTGCAAATGTGATACCAAAGTTCCAAGGGCGAACTATGCTTGTATCTCTATTTGAATCAAATTGGTAGTTTACAGGATCAACGAATACAGGAGATGGTGAGGCAGTGAAGTTAGTACCATCAGTTGCGTGACCATTTAATGCTTGAGCTGTCAAAGTAGCCACTTGTATTTGAGCTACAGATTCAGCAGCGTTGAATGCAAATGTGTGTGGTTTTGCAATTGCGCCATCGAATGTCAATGTGTTATGACCGTATGGCAAGTAGTAAGCAGCTGCATCTGAACGCTTAGTGTTTTTACCACCGAATACAGTAACTTGGAATGCGCCATGTTTATCTTCATGGTTCAAGTTATGTAAAACGTTTGAGCTGTACATTGAAACCATTTCAACACTACCACCTTGGAAGTGAGGAATTATGTCTCTGTATGTTTTACCATGGTCGTCTGTGCATGATGTGTCGCAAGAAGTGTTGCAATCTGTGCTGCAAACAGGAGCACAACAATCACTAGAAACAGGAAGGACGTTTGAGCTACCAAAAAGAGCAGCTATTAGGGTAAGCAAGAAAACTTGTTTTTTCATAGTCTCCCAATCATTTTTTTAATTTTAGGATACATTACGATACTATCTTTTTTTAGGCCGAGTTTTTTTGCACTCCTCCTTTCATGGTTTGTTCAAGAATTTTTATAATCATTATATAATTCTTTTTTTTATAAATTTTTTCCTTTATTTGAGTTCATCAGAAGTTCTAACAATTTTTTTTAGGGTAAGTCAACTTTTTCATGCATAATTTCTTTCAAGAGGTTTTTCGGGTATACTGGTTTGATCAAAGTTTTGTTTTTGTAAAAGGAAAAAAGATGTTTTTAAAAGTTAAGGGAGTTTGCGATAATTTTTTTGAAATGACCTATTGGTCAGGTGTCAGAAAAAAGATCGAAGCACATTTGAAGTCTTATAATTTTGGCGAGATCGACACTCCCATCCTGGAACATGTATCATTATTTCAACGTGGCCTTGGGTATGAAACTGATGTGGTCAGCAAACAAATGTTTATCATAGAATCTAAAGGCTCTAGTCGCGACGATGACCAGATCTGCCTACGTCCAGAGGGTACCGCTGGTACCATGAGAGCATTTTTAGACGAGCAGTCACAAGCCGTAACCCCGTGTAAAGTTTTTTCATATGGCCCTATGTTTCGGTACGAACGTCCTCAAAAAGGAAGAATGCGTGAGTTTCATCAAATCAATCTTGAGATGATTGGTGGCGCTTCCATTTTATATGACGCACACCTTATTAAGATGCTTCAAACTCTTTTTGCCGAAGTGCTTCAGATTGAATCATTTGTTTTAAAACTTAATTTCTTGGGCCAGCCGGCAGATCGCAAAGAATTTGTTACAGCCTTAGTTGCTTTCTTGACTCCTCAGGTTGCATCCTTATGTGCCGACTGTCAGACCAGACTTCAGTCAAATCCACTGCGTGTGCTTGACTGCAAATCTGTAAGCTGCCAAAAACTATTTGAAAGCGCTCCTAAGCTTTCCGATTTCTTTTCGCAGCAGACTCAAGCTCAGTGGCAGCTGCTCCAGGAAACACTTCATGAACTTTCTGTCACCTATGTAATCGATCCGCATTTGGTGCGTGGTCTAGACTATTATAATAAGACCGTATTTGAATTCGTCTCGGTCAATCTAGGAGCTCAAAGTGCATTTTGTGCTGGTGGACGTTACGATGGCCTAGCGCAGCAGCTTGGTAGCAAAGTTGAAGTACCAGCTTTTGGCAGCGCTATAGGTATGGAACGGCTGCTTATGATCTTAGAGTCGCAAAAAGAACGGCTGTCAGAAAAGCCACAACCTTTGACTTGCATCATTCCTTTAACAGAAGCTCAGAATAAATTAGCTTTGCATTTGGCAGACTTTCTGCAGTCGCACGCAAAAGCCGTCGACTTACTGCTCGATGACCAAAAGACTCAAAATAAAATGAAAAAAGCTAACCAGCTTAAAGCTCAGTTTGTTTTAATTTTGGGTGAGGATGAGCAGAAGAATAATACCGTGACGGTAAAAAATATGATTACTGGTTCGCAAGAAGTTGTGCTGCAGAGTGAAGTGCACATGAAGGTGTAACAGACCAAACTATTAAATGTATTGAATATGGGGGAAGAATTTAAAAATTCTTCCCCCAGGGTTTTTAAATGCACAGCATCATAGCTAGTTTTTGTCTGAAGAAAAAAAAGAAACTATGGCCGAAAAAGATTTTAAAAAAACTATGTACAATTACCTTCATACCCTTTCTAAGGGTGTTGGTTTTGGAATTGGTTAAAGTTTACTTTTGTCCAATCTTGCTTTGATTCCAGCTATTAAACTTTCTAGTCGCGCATATCGTTCTATGATTTTATCCCTTTGTCCATGTCTACCCATATCGTCAAAAAACTCTACTGCTCTATAAACTCCTGCTAGACAAGATGCATAAAAAATAAATCCTTTGCTTGAACAATTGTATGCAATGATACTCCAAAACATAAGCCACCAAGCCTGCTGCGCAGGATTAGGAGATGAAGGCAAGCCTTTATAATAGCTCTCACTTTCTTTTAGCAATATTTTTAAATCCTCTATTTTGCTCTGATCATCACTGCTACGTTGACAAATTTCTTCATAGGTACGCAGTAAATATTGACACATACTTTCTTGCGTTGCATACATATTAGAAAAACTAAAAAGACACATAAAAAACAACGATAATGATTGTATTATTTTCATCGACGATATCCCTTTTTCACAAAAAGCCCAATATTGAAATCATTGCTTGTTTGCAGTATGATACAAGTCACTTCTATAACTTTGCAACAATCATAGGTGATACGATGTCTATAGTATGTCAGCAATGTTTTAATGTTATGACAAAATCAGAGCTCTCGGGATACCTTATTGGTGAAATTTATATTATTTTTAAAACTGTAATTTTGCCTTATTTTCTTGAAAAAAACATTAAAAGAGGCTTTAAGCAAAACCTAGAAAATGTGCTTGTAGGAATTCTCAATGATCAAAAAGTTGCATGCCATTTTTGTCATAAATACACAGGATGGTCTAGTAAAAATTTAAATGGCGTTGATGACATTCGAAGCTATAAATTTATTTCAAAAATAAAAACTCTACCCTTTGTTCAAAAAGTAATTTTATTTGGTTCGCGTGCTCGAGGTACGCAGCAACCTCGTTCTGACATAGATCTTGCAGTTGTTTGCCCAAACATTACCATGCAAGAATGGAATCAAGTGTTAGAGATAGTCGAACAAGCAGATACTTTACTAAAAATTGATTGCTTACAGTTTGATAAAACAGATGATGACTTAAAACAAAGAATTTTAAAAGATGGAATTGAATTATGAATGAAGAAACAAAATTAGTATTTGCTCAGCTGGATAATGCTTTAAAACGACTTGAAGAAGTTGTTGTCTTGCCACTTAGTCCTCAAAAATATGAAATTGATGCAACTATTCACCGCTTTGAATTTACGATAGAACTTTTTTGGAAAGCACTTAGAAAAACACTTGTCGATGAATATGGTGTCAATGTTAATAGCCCTAAGCCTGTTTTACAAGAGGCTTATCTCAATGAATTAATTGAAAACGAAGAAGTTTGGCTTGCAATGCTTAATGATCGAAATCTGACATCCCATACCTATAAAGAAGCATTAGCTCTTGAAATATATGAGAACATTAAGCGCTATGCTCCTTTTTTAAGAAAAGCATTTAATAGATTGCAACAGTAGTTCTTACCTAGCGTATGAATTCATTAAAAATATTTTAGTTGCAAGGCAAGAAGCGCAGTCAGACAAAGTAAAACATTATAAAATTACTTTCTAAATACAAAGTACCCTGGAAAGTTCTTGTCTGAAAACAAAGAAGAAAAATGTGACCATTATCACAGCATCAAATCGATCGAGAAAGCCACCATGGCCAGGCAGAATGTGACCAGAATCTTTAATGCCAGCTTGGCGCTTTAAAAATGATTCAAAAATATCACCAACGAATGCGAGCAGGCAAGCAATGAAGACGAGAAGTATGCCAAATACTTTTGAAACAGCGACGTCAGCATTCAGTGTT
>JAPLIQ010000022.1 GCA_026389025.1 Candidatus Babelota bacterium | reverse complement strand
ATGCATAATTGATTTCAACTTCTGGAGCTACTGCTGGGATTGTTTTTTCTTCCATAATTTTTTCGTATTTCTTAAAGAGTGTTTCAATTTTTTTTATCGTTAATCTATCATTCCATGAACCAAGAGTGCCAATCATTGCTTGATCTTCTGGCAACGTGTACCCAATACTTTCAAGAAGCATTTCCATTTTTTGTGGCATCACAGGCCAGAGCATAACGGCAATAGCTCGCAAGCTGTACACTGTTGCTGCAATAGTTTCTTGGAACTTTTCCGGGTTGCTTGTAGCTAACTTCCATGGCTGCGATGCATGAAAATAAGAATTTACGTGATTAATATATTCCCACACATGGTTAACCGCGCGATAGAAAAATCCTTGCTCAATAAGCGCTAGAGATTCTTGAATCATTTTTTCGCATTGCTGCTGTAGCTTTATGCTTTCAGATGACCATGAGGAATTTATATTGCTGGGTCCCCGGGTCAAGCCCGAGGACGAAGGGGCTGCAGAACCTTGAATGTTACGTGGATCAACTGCATTGCCTAAAGATTTCGACATTTTAGCGTCGCCAACTTTAATCCATCCATGAACTAAAAGCTTTTTAGGCATTTCAAGTCCAGACGCCATCAAGAAAGCAGGCCAGTAAATGGCATGAAATCTGACAATATCTTTACCTAAAATTTGCAGATCAGCAGGCCACCAAAAATGTAAATCTTTTTCGCCTTCCGGTCTGCCATAGCCAATAGCTGTAATGTAATTATTTAAAGCATCAGCCCACACATAGGTAACGTGTTTGCTATCGCCAGGAAATGGAATTCCCCATGAAACAGTTGTTCGAGAAATACTTAAATCTTTTAAGCCATCTTTTATAAAAGATATAACTTCATGCAATCGCTCTTTAGGCGTAATAAAATCAGGATGTTTTTCAAAGAATTGAAGTAGCTTATCTTGATACGCCGAGAGCCTAAAAAAGTAACATTCTTCTGAAATTTGATTCGTTGGTCGAAGACATGATGGACATGTAACTTCTTTAATACTTGCCTCGGCAAAGCTAGAAGCGGCGCCCGGGTGATCTTTTTCGGTCACAAATGTTTCACAAGGAGTGCAGTACCAACCAGTGTACGAACCTTTATAAATGTCACCTTGTTTGAGCAAACGAGAAATCCATGTTTGTACCGCGTGCACATGATACTCATCTGTTGTTCTTATAAATTTTGTATATTCAATTTCGTACAGTTTCCACATTGAAGTGTATGAATCAATGAATCCATCAACAAATTCTTTTGGATTTTTGCCAGCTTTTTTTGCAGCTTCAGCTACCTTTTGTCCATGCTCATCAGTACCTGTTAGAAAAAACACCTCTTGACCCATCATACGGTGGTAACGTGCTGCAACGTCTGCTAGAAGCGTTGAATACAGCGATCCCAAGTGAGGAGCGGCAGTAACGTAATAAATAGGAGTTGTTACATAAAATTTATTTGGTTTCATATCAAATCTTTCACGAAGCTTTAAATCTAATCCAAAAATCGTTAATTTCTTTTTGAGTGAGTCCATGATTAAACACAACAAGTTTTTTAAATTCATCAGTTCCAGGATATAAATTATCCACACCGATATATTTGGGGTCCAAAGATTTTAAAACTTCTCGTGTCGTTGGCAAAATGCAATATTTTTGACAATGATGTTTTAAAACTTCCTGAGAAAAAAGAAACTCTAAAAATTCGTACACAAGATCTTCTTTTTGAGTCTGAGCACTAATGACAACACTGTCAGTTCGCAGCATCGATCCAGTAGGCAAAAGACTAAACTTAATGAAATCATTAGTTAGCATTTTTCGGCAAATTGTTTCGCGATCAGAAACGACAACTGCAAAAGTATTTGATGATAAAAAATATCCCTGTTGCGAGTCAGTGTACGATCCAACCCATGATTTTTGTTTATGTAGTAATTGATATATTTGCTCAAGTTGCTGAGCAGAGAAATGAGTTAAAGGAAGCCCTAAATAACTTGCAGCTAAAAATATTGCCTCACGAGCATCTTCAGTCATCCCAATCTCACCACCGATAACATGCTTTTTGTCAAAAATCATATCGAGTGAAATAGAAAGGCCGCCAACAACGTTTTTATTATAGCCAATTCCAAAGACATCCCAATACAAAGGCAAGCTGTACTCATTTTCAGGATCAAAATACATATGTAAAAATTCAGGATATATTTTTTTCATAAATCTACAGCGAGATTTATCTATTTTTTTAACCAGTCCAGCCTTAATCATTGGCTCAATAATATAACCAGATGGCAACATGATATCACAATCAGCATTTGGCATCATTTCAAGCTTGGTCAGCAGCTCTTCGCTACTTTCATAATAATTTAAGTAAACTTTTATACCGGTTTTTTTCTCGAAGTCACGCAACATTGACTCATCAATTCTATGGGCCCATGTGTAAACTCGTAAAGATTTTTCGCTAGACTCTGAGTCCTTAAAAAGATACGGCAGCATTAAAAATGCGTAAATAATTGCAATCCACAAGCAAACTGCGAGTAATCGATATAGATATTTTAAAAACACGTCGCACCACCCTTTTAGTCTCTAAATAAATTTCTCTGAAGCATCATCATAATAAACAACATAAAACAACTACCGATTAAAAGTAGCGTTGATAACGCATTGACCACAGGAGAAATTCCAGAACGAATCATAGAAAAAATATACAAAGAAAGCGTTTGGACCGATGAACCAGCACAAAAAAATGAAATTAAAAAATCATCGAAAGATATAATAATTGATAGCAAAAAAGCTACCAAGATTGCTGGATACAAAAAAGGAACAATCACATGAATAAACGTATATCGCATTGAAGCACCAAGATCTAAAGACGCTTCAATCAAACTTTTATCCAATTCATCGTATCGACCTTTAATGATAGGCATAGAAAATCCAAGACCCAGGAGTGTGTGGCCAGCTATCAATGTGGTCAGTCCTAATGGCACAGTTAAATATGAAAACAGTGAGAGCATTCCAACAGCAAGAACAATATCTGGAATTAAAGCATTAACATAAAATAAAGGAACCACATTACGTTTATAATGGCGAACACCATGCACTAAAAGTATCGACATGCTCACACTTAAAAATGATGAAACGCATGCAACGATAACTGAATTTTGAAAAGCTCGCCAAATTTCTTCTGACTGAAATAAATCTTGATACCAATGCAAGGAAAAACCTTGCCAAGCATCAGGAAAGCCACCTTGGTTAAACGAATACAGCACTAAAACCATAATCGGGGTGTATAAAAAAATGTAGACCGATGCAACAAAGATTGCGAGCATCGTTTTTGAAAAACTTATAGAATGAAACATGTTTATGCCCTTTGCAATCGATCAACTAGCCTGTGCAAGGCAACTTGCCAGATTAAAATTGATATCATAAATGTAGCCGAACTTAAACAGGTAAAAGCGGCACCAACATGCCAATCTTTTCCAATGAAAAAATACTCAGAAATTAGCGTGCCAACAAAATATTTTTTTTGTCCTGCAATAAGTGAAGGGATAACATATTCCCCAAATGATGTGACATAGACTAAGAAAAATCCTGTTTTAATACCCTGAAGTGACAACGGTAAAACAACTCTGCAAAATGTTTGAAAATAAGAAGCGCCCAAATCCAATGAAGACTCAACTAACCGAATGTTAATTTTTTCCAAAGTAGAATAAAGCGGCATAATAATAAAAGGTAAGTAGACATGAAACATGACTAGATACATAGCAAACTGACTATTTAATAAATGACCAACGTCAATTCCGACAAAATTCAAAAATTTATTTAAAACACCATGCTTTTCTAAGATAAAAAACCAAGCGTACACTTGCACCAACAAATTGGTTAAAAATGGCAAAACAATCAAAAACATTAATTTTGATTTCATACGAGCAGGAGCGCACAAAGCGACATAGTATGCAACTGGATACCCAATGAGCAAACAACAACTCGCCGTAACACTTGCAAGCAGTAAAGATCTAAGTATCACAAAAAAGTGTGAGATTTTTATGACTTCCGTAAAATACTGGAGCGAAACATTTTGAAACAAATCTGAGCAAAAACTTAACTGAATGACAAATAAAAGAGGTAGAAAGAAAAAACAGATTTGCCAAGCTATCGCAGGAGCCATAAAAAAGAATGATTTGTCACTCTTGCTTATTTTTTTTAAAAATCGCACCTTGCCCCTTTATTTCTTAAGTTATTTTTTCAACAATACAACATTGTCTTTTTGCCAGTACAAATACACATGATCATCATAATCGATAACTTCGCGAGCAAAATGTTCTTCGTTTTGTTCAAATACTTGAAGCATGTATCCATTTTGCAAACGAACGTTATATTGCGTAAATCGACCTTGATAGACAATCGATTGGACAATTCCAGATAAGTTGTTAGAAAAACCTTCTAGACTTGATTTGCTAATCATGATTTTTTCGGGACGCACACCAATACATGCATCGTCTCCAGCCTTAATGTCTTCCATGCCTTCTGGCACTTTAATAGCAATACAAATCATTTTATCTACATCCAAGTACCATTGCTCGCCATGCTGAACCATTACACCTTGGATGATGTTTGTTGTTCCTACAAAGTTTGCAACAAAAACTGATTTTGGATGTTCATAAATTTCTTTTGGAGTTCCAACTTGATCAATTTTTCCATTTTGATTCATCACAGCCATCTGATCTGCAACCGTTAAAGCCTCTGTCTGATCATGAGTAATGTAAACAAACGTTGTGCCCAAATGATCTTGCAACTCAATAAGTTCTAATAAAACTTTCTCTCTCAAGCGCAAATCAAGTGCTGCAAGAGGCTCATCAAACAAAAGAACTTCTGGTTCATTAATAACCGCGCGAGCGATTGCAACACGTTGCTGCTGCCCACCAGAAAGCTGACTTATTTGTTTGTACAAGTGAGGCTCAAGATGAAACATACGAATAACTTTTTCAACTTTTTGCAAAATCGAATCAGCAGAAAAATTTCTCACGCGTAAACTGTACGCGATATTATCAAACACATTTAAATGAGGGAAAAGAGCATAGCTTTGAAATACAGTATTCACGCTGCGCTTGTTGACAGGCACATGGGTAATATCTTGATCACCCAAAAAGACTGAACCGCGATCAGGGATCTCAAGACCTGCGATCATACGCAAAATAGTTGTTTTTCCACAACCACTTGGTCCGATAAGCGCAAAGAATTTACCGCCTGGAATTTTTAAATTAATATTATCTAAAATTACTTCGTCTCCGAAAGACTTAGAAATTCCTTGTAAAATAATACCCTTCATTTTTTTTGCACCATTCGTGCCCATAAAATTGGAAATACCACATCAGAAAGAGTACATGGTATGACAACTGCTATAAGCATTAGAATAAAAAATATACCAAAAAATTCATGAAATCCTGCAAGGCCATGGCCGATTGCATAAAAGATTGCAGCCATAGCACTAATGAATGTATGGAAAAAATGAAGAGATACAGAATGACTTTCAGAATGTTCATCTTTCCATCGTGAAACGATTAACCCATTGATTACACCAACAAACAAGAACGGTAAAATGTTTGCAAGCTCTGTTCTAAAACAAATATGAAGATCCATATGGACCCCCATCAATTCACCCGCCAAATATGGCAATAAAACGTCAGAAAGTGTACAAAAAATCGATGATGAAACTACGCCGATAAACACACCAGCCATAATATTTTTTGAGTACCGGTAAAATGTTACCATAGCACCGCTTGCAGCAAATAAAATGTGTGTGAAGTGAAAGCTATGAAAAAGAATGTCCATTCCAGAACTCATGCCACATGATCCGGAGTGATCATGCACATGGGGTATTGCACTGACCATGTTTGCTGTGAAAAATACGTGAATCATGCTCAAAAGCATAAGGGCACATGCAACCGAAAGAGTCCCGTACGGGAGGTGGTGCATTAACTCGTGGGAGAAGATGTCCCAAATTGATTTTTTCGAAATATTTTTAGCGTCTAAACAGCTATTGTTGACTTCCAATGACATCGCTCTGTCCCCATAAAAAATTGATCATATTACTGTTTTTTTAGTATAACAACATGATAGCTTTTGGCTATAAAAAATCATTGCTCAAAAACTGTACTGAATTTTTAAAAAAAAGAAAATTTTACTAAAACTCTTTTGACTTAGCGTCAACATCTGTTACAGTTCAAAATATGTATAATATTATTAATAGAAAGGAGTTTACCATGGCTACGATACAACGTACGCCAATGCCTACAGCAGCTTTCTTTACTGCCTCTGCTCACCGCACTATCTTCACCAATTCTTATTGGCGTCGCCCATAATTCTCGTCAGCATTTTCCTGCTGGCTTAACCCCTATTGCCCATTATTTTTATATATTTATTTTTTAAACGCTGTAACGCGTTATAACGCTCGTCATTGTTTTGACGCACAAAGGCTTTACATTTATCTGAATGCTCAGATATTTTTGTGAAATAGCACTTTGCCACTCAACTCATATGCGAGCATAATGAAAGGACTTACAATGAATCAAAAACAATTTTTAGCCTTATCTCTTATCATCACAACAACACTCTGCTGCATGGAACCAATATCACCAGAAAGGCCAATACGTCGATATGTTCCATTTATGGGAACATATTATTTTATAGGAACGAAATGCATAGATGGAAAAGAAGTTTATGTAAATGAGTATGCTCAAGCATGCCAAGAAGCTGATGTTGAATACAAAAAAGAACTGTATAAATATTATGGCCCTGAAAAAGCTGAAAGCGAATACAAAAAAGAAACTAAAGAACTTGAAACTGTTGAACTGTTAGCTGCCAGTTACTTAAATGAAGACAAGCAATCAAATTATTATTGCTTGATTCAATAAAGCTTAAAACGCTTGGCCTAAAGCTAGGTACCAAACACACAGTGATTCAAAGTCTGGACATGTGCGTTTCCATTTGAAGGCGACATCAAAACGAAGTGGGCCAATGGGTGTTTCATAACGAAGCCCAAAGCCAGAACCGGCAAAGAAATTATCCCACCCACTTCGCATTTCATCGCTCACGCTATATTTAAATAAAGTTCCCATGTCGTTAAAAACGGCAGCCCCTAAATTTTTATAAATTCCAAATCGCACCTCAGTATTTATATTAAACATCGTCCTGCCTCCTTGCGGTGCATATCGCCAAACATTGTCTGCACATGCTGGCAGTCCTGCATGCTGATCATAAATTGGCTCCGTCAGCAGACCAAACGGCGGACAATAATCACGCTCGTAACCACGAATTGAAGACTGACCACCTAAATAAAATCTTTCAATCGGGATAATCTGATTGAAGCAACGATTAAATACATGACCACCTCGCAAACGTAAAGCTAGAACAATTTTATCCAAGAAAGAAATATACTGAGAATGCTCAACGAGTAATTTACAAAAGCTTGTTTTGGTGTCCAAATCAAACATACCCTTACAAGAAATAAATGATAAATGCCCACTGCGAGGGTTCATGGCGCTATCTACATTTTGCCAAACCATGTTTGGTTCAAAAAATATGTAAGCTGTTTTTTTACCGAGCAACTCAGGATCATAATCAATAATACTGCCCAAGTACGGCTGATCAGCTTGCTTAATTCCCATAAATTCAATTCCCGTTGATCCACTTACGGTGAACGCTGAAAAAACATGTGTCATGTTCCATAGAAATCCTTGCTGAGTTGCGCCGTACAATGAATTTTTACTCCCGATGTACACAGGCTGCTCATAAAAAGAATCGTACAGCTTAAACTGGCAACGAATTCTTCTTTCAAATAACCACGGAAATTCATAACACGCTGCTGTATTTCTATAAAACTTGGTAACGTCAACAGCCAAAGAGCATTGATCAGAAACATCAAAAAGATTTTTCACACAAAGGCTTCCGCCAAGTTTGTACGTAAAACCTCTTGAAAGCTGTAAGTTTCTTCCTACTTGCTGCATACCAAAGCGAGTGCGAATCTCATACCGATCGGCATGAATTAATTTCATAAATATTGGTTTGCACAAAAATTCGTCAACATCTTTACCAGGATATATTTGGACAGACTCAAAAATATGCAGAGCCCTAAGATTCTTTAATGTTTGTTCAATTTTTTGCTTGTCCCAACTTTCACCATGCTCATAAGAAACCTCTCTCATAATTGATGTGTACGGAACTGTACTATTTCCAAGAATTATTGTTTTGCCAAATTTCACCTCAGATTCTTGAAGCGATATATTCCAGGTAACATCAACCATAGATTGATCGTTATCCAAGATGTTATTGTGCAAGGCGTAGCTGACAGACACCTTAAGGTAACCTTTGTTTTTTAAAAATCGCGTGAGCCACTGTTTTTGCTCAAGAAGTAAAGAGCTATCAAATCCTTTATGGTGCTGACAAGACCAAACCAAAAGAAATTGCTCCTCTATGTCTTGATATCCAGGAATTTTCACCTCTCCCATCAGCCTCTTACGACCCTCATCAATGGTCAAAACTAACTCACGAGTATGATCTTTTTTTCCTTTTAGATAATCTTGCTTAACAATTTTTGCGTCCCAATAACCTGCTTGCCTATAAGTTTTAACAAGCTGCTCTAAAGTTTTTTTCACTACTTCTTTATCAAAGAATTTTGCCTTTATCGGTTGGAAAAAGTTAGCTTTAATCAAAAGACTCCCGTTCCCTTTAAGGCGGGCAGATGAAATAAGAATCCTGCTCCCCTCCTTAATGACACAAAAAACTTTATCCTTTTCTTCGCGAACCGAAACATGCACGCCCCAAAAACCTTTGCTTTTATAAAGCTGCACTATTTCATCACTAATCACAGAGCTCGGAAAATGCCATGCCGATTTGCCGTACAGCAGCAAATGATCTAAAAGTTCCTGATGGTTGTAAAAAGAATTGCCCACAAAAATAAATTCTTTTTTTCTATCTATGGTTACAACAAATTCGATATTTACGGTTTTTTTATCGAGATGCAGCGCTTCTTGCGCGATTATATCAAGAACCATAAATCCTTGATTTTCAAGCAAAACTTTCATCTTGTTTTGCATGTTTTTAACAAGATCTTGCGTGTAAGATTTTGAGTGCAACTTAGCACAACATGCATTAGTAATTTTTTGATATATTTTTTCAATCTCGCAGGCAGGAATATGGGCTCCGCCACCAACTTTGCAACTAACTTTATCAACACTAAACCGTGGTCCCTTTTTTAAATAAATACCAACAGAGACGCAAGCTTCTTTTTCATGCTTTACAACATTGTCTGCCAGATCTGCATGAAAATAACCCTGCTCATGAAATATTTTTCTCATAGCTTCTATGGAATGATAATGCTTTTGCTCATCAAAATGGTCACCGACATCAATTAAATAGGCGTTTTTATAACGATCTTTGCCATGCAGCAAGCCCGAAACGTTTAAACGAGACAGCGTAAAATGCTTGACCAAACAAAGCTCAAAATGATAATTACTTGCATCTTTACGATATATTTTCAACGTAATATCTTTAAACGTGCCCATCTGTTTCAGATAAAAAAGAGCGGCAACTATATCTTTTTTAGTCATAGTTGTTTGACTTTTTAGTCCGGACACTGATGCCAGCTCTTCAAGATCACACCTGGTATCAATACAATATTTTATAGATTGAACAAATATTTCATCTGGCAAACATTGGTCAATGTCGCGGCGAAAAAGGTCTGATAGTCCGTCAAGCGAGCAAACAAGATCTCCAATCTCAATGGCTGGATTTTTACAGCCTACTTGATCTGACGCTTGTAATGAATTAAAAAACAAGAGGAAATATAAAAGAAAATTAAACACAAAAATGATTCCACGCAGCTCGTATATTTATTTACTACTAACAAGAATACCATGTTTTTTACGCATCTAAAAAAAATTTATATTTTCCAGCAGTTGCACTTCGTGAGGCAAAATAGTTTTCAACATTCATATAAATTCTGTTATGATAAAAAAGTAATGTGTAAACCTTAAAATGTATGGTGTTATGAACTCAGTAAGAACCCGATTCGCCCCTTCTCCAACAGGCATTATGCATATTGGAAATGTCAGAGCAGCGCTCCTCAACTATCTTTTTGCCAAGCAAAATAATGGAACCTTTGTTTTACGCATCGAAGATACCGATCAACAAAGAAACATTGAACTCGGGACGCAGCACATTATCAGACATTTAAAATGGCTCGGACTTATTTACACTGAAGGCCCAGAAGTTGGCGGAGATTTTGGTCCTTACTTTCAGTCAGAGCGTTCAGACACTTATCAAAAACATTTAGAGATACTTCATGAAAAAGATTTCGTGTACCGTTGTTTTTGTACTCCAGAAGAACTTGAAATACGTAGAAATCGTCAAATTGCAATGAAACGAGCTCCTCGCTACGAAGGTACCTGCTTAAAGCTGACAAAAGAAGAAGTTACTCAAAAGCTTAACGACAAAACTTCGTACATCTGGCGCATGAAAGTAGATAGTTCTAAAAAAGTATCTTTTAAGGATCTTGCTCGTGGCGTCTTAGAATTTGATCTACAGCACTTTTCAGACTTTCCTTTAACTCGCGAAGATGGAACATTTACCTTCATTTTTGCAAACTGCATTGATGATTGTGAAATGAAAATGTCTCATGTCTTCCGCGGCGAAGAACATTTATCAAACACCGTAAGCCAAACCGTTTTGTATCAAGCCTTAGAGTACGCACTGCCTACTTTTTGGCATTTGCCGATTTTGTGCAATCAAGAAGGTAAAAAACTTTCTAAAAGAGACAAAGGCTTTTCTTTAGACGACGTTGAAAATCAAGGATTTTTACCAGAAACAATTTGTAACTACCTTGGTATTTTGGGTGCATCATTTGAACAAGAGATCATGTCACTTGATCTACTGGCAAAGAATTTTAAATTCGATCATCTTCATGGTGCAAGCCAAATCAAATATGACATTGAAAAGTTAAAATGGATGAACCACAAATGGATTGCCTCGTACGACTTGGACAAACTAGTTCAATTGTGCAAACCATTCTTAGCAAAGCAGTACGATCTTTCAAAAATTTCAGATGAGCAATTAACTCTTTTCATTAAATTAATTCAAAACGATCTACAAACGCTTCTTGATAGCGTTGATCAGTTGAAATTTTATTTTGAAAAACCAAGCGTCAGACGTGACACACTCAGTGGCATCATAGAACCGGAAAAAATCGACTTGTTGTTCAACATTTTAAAAAATGAACCTACAACTCCTGCGTGGGATCAGTTCTTATCAAATATCAAACCAAAAACAAAAGCTGCAGGAATTACCGATAAAGAAATGTTTGGTACGGTTAGAACATTGCTGACAGGCAGCCCAAAAGGTATGCAAATGAATGATTTGTTTACCTGCCTAGGAGCAGAAGAATTTTTTGTTCGAATTAAACAACAACTCTAATTACTTTTAAATCTGATTTATAAAAAACAGCAAACAACTCAAAAGAGCATGCTTGCTGTTTTTTGTTGCTATTTTGCAGTAGATGCAGCCGCAAAAGACGTTAATTCATTATAATTTTGATTAGAACATAAAGCTTCTTTTTGGCGAGTTTTTAGCTGAGCCATCTTCTCTGAATCATTTATAATTATTCTAGCATGACTTTTTGACAGTTTATAAAGTTGCTGAGCAGAGAGGCTATCAATAAATTCAGATATTAAAATCTCAAAACAATTATCTTCCAACAGTGATAATGCTTCAGGTTTTGTATTCTTTATGGTTGCTAAAACTGCACGTTCATCTTCCAAGCTGTATTTAATCCCACTCTCTTTCGATACCTGAATAACCTTAATCTGTTTGACCAGTTTGTTTTTTTGGGTCGCAAGTTTAACCAAATATGAGTAAGCACGATCTATCTCTCCATAAAGCCAACAAGCATTTTTCACGTACTCTGACCAATGCAGGCACAGTAATGATTCATCTATATCTTTTTTTGCTATGGCTTGAAAATATGCCTGCGAAAGCTTTACAGAATTTATTGAAAACCGATCGATTCCAAGACATTTACAAGATCTTATAAATTCTGGTTCAACCTGAGAGCGAAATTCAACAATGCCAAAATTTGTATCTAATAATTCATCAAGCTCTGCATATCTAAGGCTAAGCTCGCCTGGTATTGGGACTTGTGAACTATGCAAACCTTGACACATCAATGAAAAAAAGAAGAAAGTTATTGAACGATTAATTTTTAGCATTAAAGAAGCTCCTCTATTTTTAGTTTTTTATCACTAAGCGACAGAGTACAAAACTTTATAGATTAATTGAAAGAGTTGTGGTTTTTTTGGTCAGCTATGAAACGATTTGGTAGCTCTCGTAGATTAAAAACGACGCCTTGATCAATAAGCTTATGCATAACGTCTAAAAAAACATCTAGTAAATCTGGGGCTACAAAGAATTCAAAAAGGCTTTGGTCTTTGTCCAGGGTACGATCAAAGGCAACGTACTCTGTAAATCTTAGCGTTGAGCTAACGATCCAGCATAACTCTTTTTTAACATGTGCTTGAAAGTATAAAGAATATTGCATAAGTTATTTTTTTTAAGAACTTGGTTTAAAACTTGTTTGTAGCATAAAAGAATGTTATAACCTTACCATATCAACTGAAATTTGTAGAATTTTAAGTTAGTTTTGTACGAAAAGGAAACTCCATGACCACAAGCAACGAAGGCAAAATAGGCATCAATACCGCTGTCACCATTGGCATGAAATCAATGATCGGCGCTGGAATCTTTAGCACGACTTCTTTGCTTGGTTCAAAAATTGGTCCTGCAGGAATTTTGGCTTATCTTTTAGCATTCGCTGCTGTCTGGTTTATCGCTCAATCGTTTGCTCGAGTTGCATATCTTTATCCCCAAGAAGGTTCTTTTTATAATTATGCTAAACAAGCTGGTGGTCACACGCTTGGCCTCATGGCAGCTGGTTCATACCTCATTGGTCTTTTAATTGCTATGGGTCTTTTAACTAAAATAGCTGGCATGTACGTGCAAGCGTTTTTCCCAGAAATATCTTTAACCACGATCAACATTTTAACAGTTGGCCTACTCATTGCGCTCAACGTGTTTGGCATGAAACTTTCAAGCATGGGGATTTATATTTTGCTGTCACTGACCATGTATGCAATCACTATGACAAGTGCGCTATGCTTGAGCAATTTTAATATTGCTAATCTTTTTCCGTTTATGCCGTACGGATTTGGCAGCGTGATGGCAGGAACTAAAGTTGCAGTATTTGGATTATTTGGATTTGAAAGCATCGCTTCACTGTTTAACATTATGAAAAATCCTGAGCAAAACGTACCAAAAGCATTACGTCTGACTATTTTATTTGTTGGTATAATTTACTTTGTATTTATTGGATCTATTTTAACAGGAATTCCTCAAGAGGTATTTCTTCTCTTACCAGATATCACGATTCCACAGACACTTATGCAAGTTTTTCCAAATCATCCATGGATTATTCAATCGATTGCCGTCTCAATTCTTTTTGCAATTGTAGGAACTATACACGCTATGCTTTGGTCTTCTAGCCAATTCATGCTCTCTTATTTTAAAGTTTTAAATATTGCCTCGATCAATGACTATAAACCTACATCAAACACATGCGTCATTATTGGTGGATCGATTATTCTATTTATGTGCTTAACACTTACCGATATTAAAACATTTTTTAGCTTAACTGATACTTTTATACTTTTTGCATTTATTACTACTATCATTCCGCTACTCAAACTCAAAAGCGAATGGAAATCAGGACAAAATTATATTACACTCATGGGCCTGATCTCCGCTTTAATCATTTTTGCAGTAGCTGGAGAAGCACTCGTAAAAAATCTTATAACGTGGTTCCATTAAAAAAGGATGAGCTCATATGATCACGAAACGCATACTGCAATCTTCCATCATTGCTCTTAGCTTTTTTTCTATATCAACAATGTACGGGCTGACAACTTTGCAACATTGGGATCCGTCACCTATTTTTTCTGCAAACAATTGCATGGTACCGCCAAATAGCCAATTTCTTGATTTGGTGCAAGCACGAATCAAAAATGAAACTCCTAGCAAAAATCGTGCTTTTGGGATTAACTTCAGTGGATTTATCCAAGGCTCTAGTACAGCGTACGGCTACAATGGATGCGATCAATACGGTACAGATTGCGGCTCTCCTCAAAATGGTTTTGAAATGGGTGATTTCCGTGGAACGATGTATCCTATGGGACTATTTTTAGGACCAAATCCAAATAAAAACGGAATTACCATTTGGAAGACTGGAGCAGACCCTGATGATGGTATTGTAAATGATATCACATGCGATTCAATTAAAGCATTTTTCGATGGCAAGCAAGAATGCTTAGAAGATATAGCTATGATACTTTCTGGAAATGAAGCACAGTGCGATCCTACTTGTACTAACGCACAAGCTACTACTGGTCTGATATTCAATAACACTACAACATCAGGTACAGTTTTGTGTCCTAGCATTTTCCACGCAGCTTCGCTGGCACGTGACACGGTATATTTTGGTGCATTTTCTATGCCGATTGAATACAGAAAACAAGGATTTCGATGGGAATTAAACTTTAATTGGGGTGATTACGTTGGACTTACCGTTCAATCAGGACTTGCCAATATTAAACAAAAATTTGTTTCTGCTTATACAGGTCAAACCTCTGTTGGACAAACAAACTATGGACCATATAGTATTTCTAATGTTCCAAATATCCCTGCAACCGGCGGCACCTCCTCTGGGCCTCTTTCTTCTTTGTACAATGCATTAAATCAGGCTACCTCTGTAGCAACTCCCAATACAACAGCTCAAGCTCTTTTCAACTCACAGATTTCTAACAATCTTGAAAATATTTTAAACCCAGAATGCGGACACAGCAAAGGCATCTGCTCTTTTGATGAGTACAGCGTCGAAGATATACGATTTTTCTTAACCGTAAAATATCCATACGAAACTAATAAATACACTAAAGACATGGACGGTAATCATTGGCCAGATATGATTTTTACACCGTATGCTTACGTAGCTGGAACAGCTCCAGTTGCAAAAAAAATCGATTACTGCAACCTGCTCAGTCTTCCGTTTGGTAACAATGGCCATGGCTCTATTGGCGGCGCTGGCGGAATGACTTTTGACTTTGCTGAGTCAGTTGAAGTCGGGTTTGAAGGTGGAGTAACTTATTTCTTCCCAAGAACAGAATGCAATAAACCTTTCCCAACGCACAAACTGCAAAGAGTCTTGTATCCATTTTCAACAGAAGTACGCACCAAGCCTGGTTTAAACGGTCACTTCAAAGCAATGATGAGTGCTTATCAATTCATGCCACATGTTAACTTTTGGTTCGTCTATGAAATTATTGAACATCGCCAAGACTGCTATACTGTGTGTGACTCAACAAAGGCCCAATATTTTATACCTAGTATTTTAGAGTGTAAATCTGACTGGCGCGCTCAATTTTTCAACGCTGGTCTTTCTTTCGATATTCAACCTGGAATGCAAGCAAGTATCGCATGGCAACAACCAATATCACCACGAAATGCCTACTATCCTGTTGGCCTTATTGGCTCTATAAACTTTATGTTTTAAAAGCAGAGGGTCTTTCAAGTAAGTGGCCTTGCAAGCTCAGCTTTTTAAGCCTAGACATTTCGTAGAAAACCACGTATCCTAAAACAATAAGTTTCATCATAAAAATCGTAAGGCGGCTGTTTCACATGGCAAAAAAGGCAAACATTAAAGTTCTGGTTACCAGCAACATTGATCGAGCGTTACGTCAGCTTAAAAAGAAAATTGAACGCGAAGGCGTAGTTCGAGATATGAAACGCGTTGTGTACTTTGAATCTCCAACACAAAAAAAGCGTAAACGTCTTATCAGAGCGATCAAACAAAATCTTATGCTTCTTGCTAGTCGTGGCGAGTTGATCATCAAAAGATAATGGATCGAACAAACGTTTCCAAAATTAAACGATCTCAAAAAGAGTCGTTGCTTCTCAGAGAAATATCTAGACTGCTGCATCAGTTATCTTTAGAAGATACTGAGCTTGGTGGACTTTTTGTTAATCGCGTTGAGCTTTCAAAGAATAAAGGTATGTGCTTTATATACTTTTACGATCCAAAAGGTATCGAATCTTTTAAAGAAAAAAATAAACGCTTAATTTTATACAAACCGTCCCTTCGCAAAGGTATCGCTTCAGCACTAGATGCTCGTTACACACCTGAGCTAAAATTTGCATTCGATGAGCAATTTGATAAGCAACAACGCATTGAGACGATTATAGAACAAGTCAAAAAAGATTTTAATAAAAATTCCACGCAGGAATAGATCGTGTATCTATTTCCTTCGTGGAATTTTTATTTGCTTGTATTTTTTTTATGGCCCTGGAACATCTTCCTAAAAATAGTTGCTCATAAACTTGTGTGCGGCCTATCATCTGAAATACCTCTTATTTCTCCTACAACCAAACAACCACTACTCAGCTTTTCACAAATTGATTTTTTAGTTTTGCCTTGTTTTGCACAGCTCTGGCTCAACAATTCACCTTTTTTTTCAGTTTATTTTTTCTTCTTTTCTGCTTTAACCATTACCATTCATACCGATATGGAGCACATGCTTGTTTCGCGCTTTGTATCGCTGTACTTGGTTCCTGCTGGAATATTTTTAAGTTATGCTCGTTACCTGCCGATCTCGCCCATTGAAAGCGCCGCAAGCGCTATGGCTGCCTATCTTTTTCTATTTTCAATCAATAAAATTTTTTATTTAATTAAAAAACATGACGGACTAGGACAGGGAGATTTGGAACTTTTTGCATTCATAGGCTCTTTTACAGGACTGCTGGGATGTTGGTTCACGATACTTTTTAGTTCAGTGCTCGGTACACTGACAGGATGTTTGTACATGCTCTGGTCACGAAAAACAATATCAATGCTTCCATTCGGACCATTTTTAGCTATCGGCGCTATGCTTTTTGTTTTATTTGAGCAATGGATTCTGGCAAGCATTGTCTAAGTCTTTATGACGGATGCACGATTCCATCTGAACAAAAACCACCCTGCCCATGCAGCACTTTAATTTTTGCAGAAATTCCATTGATATGATGTTGCTTAATATCAAGCTCTAGAACAAGCTTTGAGAAAATTCCTTTTGAAAAACTCAACCATTGCACGTGTGATTTTTTATTGTTTTCAACACGAACACGAGACAAGTTAACCAGATAACCTAAAATTTCAACTTCGTGTGGCGTAACTGAAAGATCTAGCCCTATCCAATCATGCAACCATGCCTTTGGGCTTCTCACTCTTTTACTGCTATTTTTTTCCTTCGTCCATACATCGTAAGCAGACTTAAGCTTTTCAGCAGTAACATCGTACGCATACTCAATTTTTTCAAAAACATTCTGGTGATCAATGTCGGCAAAATAGATTTTTTTATTTGTTTTAGCGTCCAAATAATAAACAGGCCTTAATAGTAAACTTGGCTTACCTGGTTCAAGTAAAAAAGCATCGGAGAGTGTACTGCGAGCTTCAATCATCTTACCGCGACCCTTGAGCGAACAGCTTGACGTGTCACTATGCTCGACAACTAAAAAACCAACATTGGTATTATTAACTATCTTCTGAACCATTGGAGCTGCTGCAGTATCAACACTGACAAAGAGCAACAGACTTACTAGTAAACCTTTTTGTAACCCCACAATTCCCCCTCATTTTTTTAAGCAATGCCTGGTCAGTAAAACCTGGCAATGACATATCAAAGCAAATCATTGCCCTAAGACTACACTTAAAAGATGAGCAATTTCAACAGTTTTCGTTTTAAACAAAAGAAAATCAACCGATAAGCTCATCTAAAACATTAACCGAAAAAGCTCCTGATCGCACAACGCGAATGTCGCAAATTAAGTAATAAATAATAGCTGGCTGAATAATTCTTAAATTTTTTCATCATTTTAGCAGGTCCCCACAAAAACCCCTTATGCCAAAAGCACTTTCAAGATTCAAGATTGACTTTTAAGCGCGCAAATTTATAGTGTATAGAAATAATTAGTTTTGTGTTTTTTATAGAATTTGCAAAAATTTCACCTGACGGAGAACCTAAACATGCCTCAGATTAATCCAATATCTCAAACAAAAACAGGTCTCTTACTTCATCCCCAAAAAACATACCAAGAAATCGTTGCATACCTCAATGCAAACTGGAAAAAAAGCCCTCACGCCGTCACTGAAAAATTAGACCAAGCGCTCGGTAACCTCTCTAAAAAATTAACCTCTGTCATCATTGCTGGAACAAGCGGCAAAAGCACCACCATTCATTATCTTGAAAAAATATCGGAAACGAAAAGTATAAAAATTGGAACTTTTTTATCTCCACATTTTATATCTTACAACGAACGTTTTGCTGTAAATAACGCTAAAATTACAAATGAAATATTTACAGATCTTGCAAACCAAGTTATTAACCTTGCCGGTGAATTAAAGCTTAACGCTTCAAGCAAAGACATTTTAACCGCCATGGCTTTAATTTATTTTAACGATCAAAAAGTTGATTTAGCTGTTTTTGAGCAAGAAGACATGGTTGAGCGTGATCCTGTCACTATCTGCACACCTTTTATTTTGGGAATTTCTCGAATTGTGCAAAACTCACCAGAATCTATTCGTCAAAAAATTGATAACATCATCGATCACATTTCCACTCAAACTCATGTTATTTCTGCGAACCAAAGCACCTTGTTTTTACTTAAAATGGAGCAAAGAACCATAGAAAAAAATGGTGTTTGGGTTATGCCGATCAGAAAAGTCGCTCCACTCGCTTATCCTTTTGAACAATTGTTTGGTAGAAGCGCAGCACTCGCAGACCGAATCATTCAATTATATTTAGAGAAACTCTCTGTAAATCTTGCCTCTGGCTCAACTACAGCTTGTATAGATCCCAAAAATATAAAAACCTTACATCTCTCCTCTCCCCAGTTTTGGCAATCAATTAATAATGAAATTCCAAACACATTTCAAATAATTAATCAAAAAGAAAAAACGATTTTACTCGACAATGCAAGCAACCTGGATGCCTTTAGTAACCTATTTTTAGGCATACGACTTTTAAATTATCAACACTCATTTAAAAATATCTTTTTTATCGTAGGAAGCACCAAGCAGCAATGCGATGAGGATGAGTTTATAAAACTATTTCACTCATGTTTTAAAAAATTCTCAGGAACTCTTAGCTTTTACAGAGCCACAAATACTATTGCCGAAAAAACAGGCACCCCTTGGGATCTTGCACATTTAGTAAGTTTGGCTCAATACAACAAAATCAAAACGGCTCAGCATCACAATTTTCAATCAGCGTTTCAAGAAATCTCTGCAGAGCTAGAAGATAAACATGATCTGCTCGTTATCGCAGGGTCTCAAGCAATTATTTCTGAGTATTTAAAGCTTGCACAAGGCAATAATTTATAAATAAAAATAAACACATGTATCCCCGTGTCGAGCACGAGGACGAAGAGATGGGTCAAAAATTTATGATTTCAAATATGTTTTTTATAAGTATCGTAACGATTTTAAGCGGAATTATGTACGGCTCTCTTTTCTACGTTGGAAAAAAATATTCACTCGCACACAGCAAGCCTGCATATGATTTTATCTTTACTCTGCTGCGCTTTTCGCTCTTAATTTTGTTTTTTTATACGATCTCAACATTTGTTGCAAGCAACTCTATACTTCTGACTATATTGTTTGTATCCTCTTACCTATGCAGCGTAGGAATTTTAGCTTACAAAATGTAGCTTTCAGTAACATTTAAAGAGATAATCATGCATAATCAGAATGCTTTAACTCACCTCACATGGAAACCATTTTCAGAGTTTGGTCTTCATGGAGATTTTTGGACTTTAAACTCAGAAATTTTAATCGACACCTGGATTATTCTTGGCCTTTTAATGATTTCAGGTTTTTATATTTTCCGATGCTTAAAAAATGAAAATAGTCTTGTCAGGTATGCGGTTTTACAATACGTAAAAGCATTTCAAGACTTACTCGTTCAATCAATTCACTCATGTCCGATTGAGCATCTTTCGCTCATTGGCTCACTGTTCACCTTTATTTTACTGTGCAACACAATACAAATAATTCCTTGGTGCGAAGAGCCAACTAAAGATTTAAACACAACGTTTGCCCTTAGTCTTATTGCTCTGCTGTATGTTCACTTCAACGCAGTCAAAGCAAAAGGAATTAAAAAATACATTTTACATTACTTTGATCCATTTTTTCTCATGTTTCCACTTCATGTCGTTGGACTTTTGTCTTCACTTATTTCTTTATCGTTTCGATTGTATGGAAATATATTTGGAGGATTTGTCATCAGTTCACTGTATGCAGGAATGCTTTCTGGTTCAGTTTTGCTGCAAACAATCGGTCTTGTCTCAGGAGCAAACATTACTATGCTTTTGATTTTTGGAGTTTTTGAAGGATTGATTCAAGCGTTTGTATTTACGATGCTGACGACAACCTATCTTTCCATGGAAGTTGTTCATGAAGAGCAAGATGCTACAAATATCGCTATAATTCCGTAAAGAAATATATGACAGACATTTTTTATATTTTATTCTCTATCATTCCATTGATACTTTCATCAATTGGCACCAGCATTGGTCAAGGACTGATTGGTAAGCATGGTCTGCACGCAATGCAGCTGCAACCAACCTCAGCTAACAATATTGTCAAATTTTGTATCATTGGCTCTGCAATTGTTGAAACTGCTGCGTTAATGGGATTTTTAATGTCACTTCTTTTACTCAGTAATCCAGCTGTGATGCTTGATTCGTATTTTGCTAATTTTGGCGTAGCAGGAATAGCGATAGCTGTAGGAATTTCAGGACTGTGCGCCGGCATAGCTGCATCTTTTCCTGCAATTGCTGCATGCAAAAGTTTAGCAAGGCAACCATTCATGCAAACTAAAATTTTAAACCTCATGCTCATTACACAAACACTGATCATGACGCCAAACATATTTGGTTTAATTGTCGGCTTTATGATTAAGGCAAACTTAACAACCACAACCACTTTTAATCAAGCTATGCAGCTTTTTTCTGGTGGTCTGAGTATTGGACTGGGATGCGTTGGTCCCTCTATTGGACTTTGTGTCTTTGCATTTGCAGCATTGAGCGCTATTGGCATCAATAAAAAATCGTATAGTAAAATTGTAACTTTTACATTCATTAGCGAAGCAGTCATTGAAACACCGGTCATATTTTCACTTATTATTTCGTTCATGATTTTAACTCAAGACATAGCTTCTCTCTCACCGCTCATTGGCTGGCAATTTTTTGCTTCAGCGCTCTGTATGGGGCTAAGCACTCTATCTCCAGGTGTAAACTCTGGAAGAACTGGGGCTGCTGCAGTCACTCAGATTGGATTGCATCTTGAGCTGTATCCAGCTCTTTCAAAGCTTGCCATGCTCGCACTAGCAATGATTGATTCGTTTGCTATTTATGGGCTTCTCGTTTCAATTATGATATTGATTTATTAATAAACTACACTGCATAAAGGTCCTCATGAAAAACTCTCTGCTTCAATCTATCGGCGATACGCTCCTGGTTAAAATATTTGAAAACTCTCCGGGTTCAATTTATGCAAAATTAGAATATTTAAATCCAGGCGGCAGCATCAAAGACAGATCTGCTTTGTACATGGTAGAGTGGGCAGAGCAGCAAGGGCTTTTAAAGCCAGGAATGACCATCATAGATGCTTCATCAGGTAATCATGGAATCGCTTTGGCGCTCATTGGAGCAATCAAGGGCTATCCTGTTATCATTTGCTCAACAGATAAGCACAGCAAAGAAAAAATGGATACTATCAGGGCCTATGGTGCAACAGTTTTAACATTTCCTTCTGGACCATCCTTAGAAGACCCAAATAGCTACCATTCACAAGCGGTAAAACTGAGCAAAGAAACGCCAAACTCTCACATGCCAAATCAATACTGTAATCCACTCAATGCAACGGCACATTACTATGGAGTTGGTCCTGAAATTTGGAAACAAACAGAAGGCAAAGTTACGCATTTAATTGCTGCTGCAGGAACTGGCGGAACAGTGAGTGGCGCTGGAAAATATTTAAAAGAAATGAATCCAAACATTCAAGTCATTGGTGTTGATGCTGCAAACTCTTACAGATCAACTAAAGGTAATCCAAAACCTTACAAGCTTGAAGGCATGGGCGTTGACTCTGAATCTTTGGTTCTTGATAATTCAGTTATTGATGAATTTATTGAAGTGACTGATGAGCAAGGCATGGATATGATGAAAAAATTAGCTCATGAGTATGGATTTTTAGTTGGGCCAAGCAGTGGCGCCGTTGCTTATGCAGCTTACACCTACGCACCAAGGCTGAAGCCAACTGATGTTGCTGTCATCATCTTTGGTGATTCAGGTCGAGCTTACTTATCAAAAGGCTTTTACGCTAAATAATAAAGAAACAATTATGAGATATGCATTTTTACTTTTACTCAGTTTTTCTTTTGTAGCTGCACGCATTCAAGCAAGCAATGAAATACCTTACAACCTTTCTATTCAAGATCAACAGAAGCTAAAACAAGTTATTTTAGATAAATTTTATAATGACTGCTTTTCAACCCAAGAATTTAACGATGTTGAACCCAACAATATTTTAACATCACAAAGTACAGCAACGGACAGTGTAAAAGCTGTTCTTAATATTTATTCTCATCGCCTTGCAGTACAAGTACAAACTGTTAAGTACCTCTATGAGAATGATGTTGATTATGTTCAAGAAATAATAACTTTTACGACAGTTTTTACTATGAAGGAGTTCTGTGATATCACAGGCAGACAGGTATCAAATGCTGGTTTATTCTGTCGCTAAACATTAAAAAATTGCAGCGTTGCCTTTATGACTAAATCCAAAAAAGAGATAAACATGAAACATTTGTTACTCGCAGCATTAAGCTTTAGCATGATGACCACACACATTCAAACAATGGAAAAAAACTACCTGCAAGACTCAAGCGTAAGGCTTTTGGACAGAGAAGCGCCCTTTTTTGAAGATATAAGTACAAGATTTTTAGACAGAGAAAAAGTTAAGCTTAAAGAGTATCTATGCGATCGAGCCTTGCAATGCGATTATAGACTTGCATCATTAATAAAGTCTCAATCAAACGTTTCTCAAAATAAAGATACCGTTGTCATTACACAAACAACACAAGCAAATGATAATCGTTGCATGATTCACATAAAAATAACTCTTGGTAATGCCTATGCCGAGCAAAATCAAAACGTATGCATAGTAAAACAGATGACTTATTCTGAATTTATTGAAATTATGAATAAGATTGAAAAATCTTCTGATTCATCCTGCTGTTGCTGCTAAAATAGAAATAATACTTTTTATAAAGAAATTTCTTTGATTCCTTGTTGAACCGCAAAGACGATGCGCTGCTTAAGACCTGTAAGCATTTCGCCAAACTTCATGACATTTAAATGCTTATCTTTCAGCTCTGCTCGCAGCTCATGCCATGACTGCTTTAAAAGCGAGATAGGTGTATAAAAATCATCAAATCCTAAATGAAACGTGCCCCAATGCATAGGAATAAATGTTTTTGCTTTTAACTTAATAAAGGCTTCAACAGCTTCACGAGCATTGATGTGCGAACTTTTCATCCATGATCGAGGCTCGCCAGGAGCAACAGGCAAAAGTGCTACATCGATATCTTTAAACACGTTGCCAATTTGTGCAAAGTGAGGACCCCAGCTGGTATCACCGGCAAAATAGATTTTAAAATCATCTGCCTGAATCATCCAACTGCCCCACAAAGATCTGTTTTTATCAAACAAAGTTCGCTGCGACCAATGATTGGCTGGTAAAAAAGTAAATTTAATATTTGGATTAAGGTCATCAACAATCTCATCCCACCACATATGCTCAGAAGCATATAAAAATTGATGCTTATCAAACCACTCTTTGTCACCCATTGGTGCCAACACTTTCATCTCTGGAAATCTGCTTTTTAAACCACACAGGGCCTTACTGTCCATATGATCAAAGTGATTGTGCGAAATTAAAACATAGTCGATTTCTGGTAGATCTTGAATTGAAACTACCGATGGAACAATACGACGAAAAACTAAAGAAAGAGATCCGAAAATAGGATCGGTTAAAATATTTTTTCCACCAACTTGTATGAGAAAGGTTGAGTGGCCCAGCCATGTTATTACTGGTTCTTGACTGCGTGATTGAAATGAAGGAGTTACTACGAATTTTTTTAAATCTTGTTTGAGTTCTTGATTGAAAAAACAGACTTTAATCGAATGAATAAGCGTTTTAAGAACAGGTACAAACCATTCATGATTCAATCCATCACAGCAAACAAACTTTCCATAACTACGCTCTGGATACATTCGTTTCATCAAAAAGGCCTTTAATTGGGGAGGGAAATAAAACCCCCCACCCGGATATAAATATCAGGATAGGGGAAATGGAGGTTACGCTTAATTTCTAAAATAATTTAAACAAATGAACTCTTTAAGAGTAAACAAATACATCTCTAAAATCAAATTTAATTTTTGTACTAGCCACTTTTGTCGGTAGATTTATTATCAGAATTATAGTTAATCACATTGACCGGACAGGTTGCGACTGCCTCTAAAATATCTTTTTCATTTTTAACTAAATCAGCGTCTTTTTTGACATAGGCAACATCAAGCACTTCAAAGACTTCAGGTGCTATAAATTCACATCGTCCGCATGTGATACAGCCAGGAGCTATCCAAACTTTTTTCATTTGACCCTAAATTTAATAGACTGGAATTATACTTTATAACCCCAGTCTACCAAATTTTACTATTTTTGAAATTCAATCTCAGAACAGTATAAATATATCAAAGGATCAAGGCGTTTTCCGTCTTTAACAATTTCAAAATGAAGATGTGAAGGATCTCCTTTCCCTCGAACGTTTCCGGTTGAACCAACGAGTCCGATTACCTCACCTTTTCGAACCGTATCGCCAATGCGAGCATGCATTTTATGAAGATGGGCGTATCGAGTCAAAAATCCACCTTTATGCTGAACTTCTATTAAGTTTCCATACCCAGGAGCATTCTCCTCCACCCTTACAACTTTTCCACGCTCAGAGGATTTAACCTGCGTCCCTTTTACCGATGCTAAATCAACACCTCCATGATGCTTGACAGCGCCATTATGCTTACGCGGTCCAAATAAAGAGCTGACCCAAAATTCACACAAATCAACGGGCCAATCGAAAAGAACCTTTGACCGACCGGTGAAATTATCAATGTCACAATACTTATCTGCTTTATCTCTAAACTTAACAACCGACTCATTGCTGTAAGCACAAACGTGCTCTAGCTGCGAATACAGCCCGATTGGCAACAATAAAAACCCTGAAATTATCATGAATGCTGTAAGAAAATTTTTCTTTTCCATATTAAAACCCCCCATTTACCCATGAGTATACTAATCTGCATCCTCAAAAAGCAATACCAGAAGGATTTTTTATTGTTTTCTTCGACCAATTCTTTAGATACGACTAGGCAAGTGGTGCTCTAAATATCATTTAAGTTCGATAACGCTATCATAAACGGTCCAAATTCAGTTAAATCTATCTTTTTATAAAAAACCATGAACATTTTTCTAAAACTTCATATACTAAACAAAATTATGTTCGATTTAAAAAGTAAGAAAAATGGATCATATAAAGAGTTTTTTACCAAAATTTATGCAAACACTTAATCATGAAAAGCAGTGGAAGCTGCAGATCATGAGCCAATGGAATACCATCATGGGTTCGCTGGCCAGCAAAGTCTCGATTTGCAAAATTTATAATAACTCAATCACTCTTGGCGTAACGGATTCATGTTGGATGCAAGAATTGAACCTTTTATCCGAACTCATTAAAGATAAAATTAATAAAACTTTAGACACACCGCGCATCGAGCTCATTCGATTCAAATATGTGTCTGAGCACGCAGCGGGCTCACAAAAAAAAGAAGCCATAACACCCGTAACGTATAAACAAAAAATACTTACAGCCAAAGAGGAGCAAGCTTTGTGCGACATTAAAGATCCAGAACTATCTAAAGCTTTACAGGGGTTTTTACAAACATGTCACCGATTCTCTTAAACGCCGCCATGACTATTTGCTTTGTTGCCGGAAAATCAGGCGGGCACCTTTTACCATGCATTACCAAGGCTGCTCAAATCAAACAGCAGTATCCAAGCGCAGAGCTGTATATTTTTTCATCAGGCGGCGACCTGGATAAAACAATTATCGACAAGCATAAAAACTTGCAGCATTACATCCCAACCACTTTAGATAATCCACCGTACCAACAACTGTGGAAACTACCCTTTTTTGCTATAAAGACTGCTTGGTATTTCTGTAAAAGTTTTTACAAGCTTTATAAACTAAAACCTCAAAAGGTTATCAGCTTTGGAGGATTCATTTCTATCCCAGTCTGCCTGGCAGCAAAATGCTTAGGAATTCCTTTTGAAATCTATGAACTTAACGTTGAGCCAGGAAAAGCAACGCTATTTTTAGCAAAGTTTACGCAAAATGTGTACACCTGCTTTGAGTCAACCAAAAAATATTTTCCCAAAAACACCTGTGTTCATTTTGACTATCCAATTCGCTTCACAGCGAATGATAAAGTTTTTGCCAGAGAAGCGTTGCTCGACAAGTATAACTTTTCACCTAGCCGCAAAACGATTGTAATTTTAGGGGGATCTCAAGGATCGATACTCCTCAATCACGTCATGAAAGAAACTATTTTAAAATATCCAGGGCTTAGAAATAAAATTCAAATTGTTCATCAAACTGGTAAAAGCGATCCATTTGATTACGCTGCGCTGTATGGCGAGCATGGGATACCTAGCCAAGTGTTTGGGTACCATGAAAAATTGCAGGATTTTTATAACCTTGCTGATTTGATTATTTCACGCGCAGGAGCTGGAAGTTTGTTCGAAATTAAGTTTTTTGGCAAAAACTGTATTACTGTGCCGCATGAAACTGCTAATACCAATCACCAAATTAAAAATGTCTTAGAGCTTCAGGTCGAAAATCCCGAGCAGTTTAAAATTATCAAACAAGCTGACTTCACACCTGAAGTTTTGCATGAACAACTGAAAAATCTTTTTTAATTTTACTTGTTCGCCTTCTTTTTAGACCCGCTCGATGTTTTTTTCGCAGCACTTACTGCAGGTGTCGCAACACTTGCTGCAGAAGTAGCAACTTGCGTTGGAGCAGCTGGCGTTGTGTTAATTGCCAATGCAGCGGTTGGTGCTGGCATACCCACTGGAGCAGTACCACTCAGCGTCGATGCATATAAGTTTGAAACTGCCCCGTTTGGAATATTTTCTGCATTAGTCAGTGATGGATTAAGTTGATAATAATTGTTTGTTGATCCAACTCCCTGCGGTAAAAAAACATCACCACCCAGTAAATATCCTGTAATGCCTGAGCTTGGATCTTTAATCTGACCTTGATTTAATGTTAAAGCTCCTGCAATAGCTTGCTGTAGCAATGCTTGAGAGGCTTGGGGAGTTGGGGCAGTTGACCCTTTGGTAACTGCTTGAGCCAATTGATGCGCCTTTGCATACTTCATTTGTTGTACTGATTGCTGTTGATACAGAGTAGTCATATCTGAACCAATTGTCCCGCTCATAAAATTCTGAATAAAAACTTGAGCTTTTGCGTCATCTATTTCATCTACATAGATAAAATAAAGCTGTAGTTTTTTTTCTACTTGCGGGCGAGTAATGATAAATTGACCAGCAGAACCAACTGCAACATTGCCTAAAATTTGTTGGTTGGTATTTGTTGTCGCAGAAGTAAGAAATGAAACTATCCATACTTTTCCAGGTAAATCGACATAGTTAGACGGGGTAAGACTTTTTTGCTGTGACTTCAACTGAGCTATAGACTGAAACCAAAGCACACACGATACTGGCGTAATGTCGCAAATTCGCCCCATTGCTACATCATAATTTCCAGGCATTATTCCTTGCATATCCATACTCAGTGGCTTACCAGCGTCTTGATATATTTCTAAAACATAAGTTTTTCCATCAAAAATTTGAGTTGGCAAGCTATATGTTTTTAATAGTTGCTTCGTTGTTGCATCAAAAAGTCCAATGGTTCCAGGAAGCATTGATGAGCCTGAAGCTGCATTGTAAAGAGCGAAAGAATCTTTGCAAACAAGTGCAAAAAATTGACACGTTGATTGTGTCATGGTTGTTGCGTTGGCTTGATTGATGTAGCCAACATAATAATCTTGGTCGGTACTATTTCTTAGCGTTAACGCTGAAAGATTTGAACTCATAGTCACTCCTGGATCAGCTTTGGATCCTGCAGCCTGAGGAGTATACCCACCCAAATATTCTGCTTTAAGTCTGTGAACATAAGCTCCATTTTGCAACTCTTTACCCATGTACGTACGGAAATAATTCATTGTCGTTGAATGCTTTTCTTGTAATTGAATCACATCTTGCAAGTATAAAACATAAGGATACATCTGATACGGCATATGATTTGAAGGTTCCGTAGGCAAAGATTGGATAAAAAGTTCGAAATAATAATCTACGGGCGTAAGCGTCTTATAGCTACTAAAGGGAGCAATGCCAGTTTCATTTGGAATCCAGCTCCAGCCTTGTGCTCTGGGAAAAGTACCACCCATGATTGAAACCAGTCTTTGCATGCCGATGTACACAGGCAATGGTGAATCATTGTACACTGAAAAGCTATACACATAACCTGTTGGTGGCGCCCCAAACGCTTTACCCATTCCTTCCCATGTAGATGCTTTAAACAGAGGAAAACTTTCTATGGCACTTCCAATACCCTTAAAGGTATCGAGAACACTTTCGGCACGCATCATAAAAGGCATAGAACAGAGAATAAATAAAAGAGAACGCTTACTACACATACTTTTCCTTTTTTTAAGTTTTTACTTTACTCCAACAAAGAAACTACGTCAGGATTATTTTTATCAGTAGTTCGTTGTCCAGTTTTCCAATCAATCAAAACTTCATGAAGTCCAGGATCATAATAGAATTCTGTTTTCTTTTTTTCAATTTTCTTTTGCTCTTCCTGATTTTGCTCATCACTTTTTGCTTCATCTTTGTTTGTCTCAAATCCATCGTGGAAACGAAACCAAATAGGAAAAGCTGTTTTTGAGCCATACATATTTTGCCCCAGCGATTGATTATGGTCACAACCAATATAAATTGCCGTCGTCAATTCTGGCGTCGCTCCACAAAACCAACTTGTTCTTGAATCATTGACAGTTCCAGACTTGCCTAACGCTTTTCCACCAAACCACTTTACTCCCATAACTTTTTTTAACCGCTCGATACCAAACGTCAATACTCGAGCAATTTGTGATGCAATCTTAGGATCTAAGACTTGTTGTTTTACTACTGAGCTTTTATATATTTTTTTGCCCATACTGTTTTTCACCCAACGTAAAAAATGTGGCTGCACGTATTTTCCGTGATTGACCATCACATTAAAAGATCCAACCACTTCCATAACCGTTACATCAACACACCCTAAGGCAAGTGACGGATACGGTTGCATTGGAGCAGCAATATGACACCTTTTTGCCATGTCAATAACGTTTGAGACGCCCGTTTGTAGCAACGTTTTAATGGTTACTGTATTGTTTGAATGAGACAATGCATACGCCCTGGTCATAGGACCACGAAACTTTTTGTCGTGATTTTCAGGGCGCCAAGGAGTATTTCCCTGTATCAATTCAATCGGTTCATCAATTTCAACATCAGAAAAATGCAGTCCTTTTTCAAGAGCTGCTCCGTACACAAAAACCTTAAACACAGATCCCATTTGTCGACGAGCCTGCATTGCTCGGTTAAATTTCGATTGAGTAAAATCAAACCCACCGATCATTGCTCGTATTTCTCCGGTAGCAGAGTCGATTGAAACAAGCCCTCCATCAACCTCTTCATGCAGTGTCTGCTTTAAAAATTGTATGTGGTTTATAAATGCTTTTTGGCAGGATTTTTGCATTTCAATATTCAGTGTTGTTGCAATAGTTAGCCCGCCACCATAAAGCATTTCTTTGCCAACCAAATTTTCAAGAAATATTCGTATAGTTTCTTTTAAATGCGGAGCAATGATATTGCTTTCTGGATCTTTTACGTTTAAATCTTGAGCAATCGATTGTCGATATTGGTCAGCCGTTATCATTTTAAAATCTTGCATCATACGCAAAATCATATTGCGTCGTTTCGTTACGGCGGTTGGTGCATGAATTGGAGAATAAAATTGAGGTGAACGCATGATGCTTGCAAGCGTTGCTGCTTGTTCAACGGTTACATCGGCAATATCTTTACCCCAAAATCGCTGCGATGCAGCTTGGACACCATAAATTCCATAACCAAAATAAACATTATTTAAATATGCTTCTAAGATTTGTTCCTTGCTCCATTGGCGTTCGACCAAAATAGCATAAAGTTGTTCTTTAATTTTTCTGCTAAAAGTCTTATCTGAGTGGAAAAAAAGTAACTTTACCAGCTGCTGAGTAATGGTACTTGCGCCCTGTACTTTTTTTCCTCGATACAAATTTACAAGAATTGAACGTAAAATTCCGCGAAATGAAATTCCAGGATGGCAAAAAAAGTCTCTATCTTCGGTAACCAAAAATGCTTGTATCAAATGCTCGGGCATTGTTTCGAGTAAAACATATTTTCGTTTATCAGATTGAAACCGGCCCCACTCGCGGCCCTGCTCATCTAAAAGAATAGAAGGCTTGCCCCGCATATCTTGTTGCAACGCAGAAAAATCAACCGTATGATTATGGAGAAAAAAACAACCGAATCCCAAAAAGAAAACAGCTAAAAAGAATAATGTAAAAATTATTTTTGAAAGAAAAGTACGCATGAATAGCAATATTTTTAAATTTAAGATAAATATGTTTTACTATAACATATATTTATTTGATTTCGAAATTATGGCTGGTAGAAAAGATTTTATCACATGAAACTTTATTTTAAAATTTTTATTAAATCACTCGCGCTCATTACCCTTTTTTGTCTGCAGCTATGCCTTTTGCGCTTTGAACATAGCCCTATCGTGCAACCACTGCTTATTGCTTACGCCTACACATTGTTTACCAGCGCTTCCACAGTAACCCTTGCAGCTCTCCTATTTTTTCTTGACTGCTTAACTTTTATTGCCACTGGCATGGCTGGACTCACGTTTATTTTTGCAGTCCCTTTATCCTGGTTCCTGCTCAAAACAAAAAAAGATTTGTACAATAAAGTCGCAGGCCCCTGCTTTCTTATTTTTTCATACGAACTTTTTTATACAGTTATATTTTTTGTATTTCTAAAATACCCGCTGCACCCACTTGCCCTGATCTGGGCAACGATCGTAAATTGCTGCATATTTGTCGCTGTATGGCGCATTGCTAATCAACCATTTCATGATTAAAAAATATAGACATAAAAAAACCACCCAATAAGCTGAGTGGTTTCTAATTTTTTACGAGACTATTTTTCAAACAGCTATAAATACTATCTTGAAATATTTTTAACAGGCTTGCAGTCCGACCAATCTCCAATATTATCTTGCACTGGTATTAATTCGCAAGCAGGAATATGACTTCGAGCAATAATAACCTCTCCAGAATAATTACTACAGCCTATGCCTTCATTTTCAACCCATTGTCCATTAATTTTAACCTGATTTTTCCTTGGATCATTTAATTCTAAATAAAAAGGACAAGCAGTTTCTGGATCCAGCTGAACTTCAAGATCAGTTCGTGCTGCAACCATTTGCTTTGCTTCATCTAAATATTTTAAATATTGAGACAATAAAACTCGAGATTGACGATATAATTTATCAGTTTCTTGATATTCATCTGTAGAATCATAATCTATACCACCCCTATAATTCAAATTATAAACGTAGGTACTATTTGGATCTACTTGGATTGCAAAGTTGGCGATTGTTTTGATATCGGGCTCTTCTGGCTTAAAATAAACAACATCCCATTGATCACTAAAGCCTAATTTTTTATTCATTTTTTGATAAGCATAATAAGCTAAAAAAGAGAGCGTACCCTTAGTCAATTGCATATAGCTTAGATCAGGATGTAATTTTTTGTTCAACCATGGCCTACTCATAAGACCAAAACTGCAATAAAGACCATTTTGCTTAACACTTTTCAAAGCTGTTTCATCTTTAACTGTATGATAAATCAAAACTTTTTCAGTTTCTGCTCCGCAAAGAGCACTGATAGCTGATAAGCCAAATACGATACTTAAAGATAATGATATTTTCTTAAAATTCTTCATAAGATTAACCTCCGTTTTTGGCTCCTAAAGCCACTTATTACTACATCTTCTTACTATAATTCTACCATATCTACCATTTTGCGCAAAAGGGTAGCCTCGCTTTATAGCGCTGGAAACAGGCTTAAATGATAACGACCCATATGAAACTATAAAATCTCATACGGGTCGTTGAATCGTGATTATGTATTGTTTATTTTATGAGTCTAGCTGCGATATAACTTGCTATGTAAGTTACAACAGCTAAACTTTTGTTTTCAAAAGTAGGATTCTCGCATGCGTTTACTATTGTAGCAATACTAGCACCCGACATTGCAACGATTGCGGCATCACGCAAGCTTCCTTGGCTGGCTGAGTAAACCGCAACAGTCCCAAAGGTTGCCATCACTGCTGTAGCACGATTTTCTTGAGATGGTCGTATTTGTGAACCAATCATAAGAACTGACATAAACATTAATAATTTTTTCATATAACTTCCTTTATTTCGATGGTCTAAATTATTGTAATTTTGACACATTATAAGTATACCAAAACCATGGTATTTGCTCAAAAGGGGTGGGGGTGTTTTAAGGAGACTGCTTGGATTTCATGATTGAATCGCTATTTCTGTAAGTATCATAACCCTTACTGCATAGGACTTGTCTTACGACCTACCATCTTGCTTTGTTGGGGTTTCATTGCAATCTTCTGCTCTCAAGGCCTTTAACCCCTGTGGTTTTTTAGATATAAAAGGCTCATAATGGTTACTAGACTGGCAATAGCTATTAAATTTCTTTTTTTACCATATTCATGCAGCCTTAAAATATTTGTTTCGTAAATACTGATTTTTTCTGCAATACCTGCAAAATCTGGGTTATCAGTATCACATGTATCCTTTGCCCATGTTGGATCATGGCTTAAACCGTAAGCCTTATAAAAACTATGGACCGCGGTCAAATATTGCGATTTTGCATATTCGTTTTGAAGCAAGAAGCTATGTTTTCCTTGTGAAATTGTGACCAAATGAACATTGGTGAAACCTTGTTTTTTAAATTCAAGGTAGAGCATTAATGAGTGCTCATAGGGAACAACGGTGTCAGATTTACCGTGAATTAACAGAATAGGAAGGTTTTTATTGGCAATATTTTTGATTGCTTGACGTGGCGTTATGCTATTTTCTGGGTATGCAGGAAAAATTGTTGTAAACACTGAAAGACTTAATGATGGATTGATTCCTAACTTTGCCAGTGTAGGTGCAATGGTTTCTGAAATGCTTGCTGGGCATGCATCAAGAACTAAAGCTTTTACTTGAGTTGGATTACATTGTGACATGTAATTGATGATGGCAGCAGCACCACGAGAGCATCCATATAAAATAACTGAACTTTCACAAGATGTCTGATCTGACATTGTTTCTACGATCGTTGCAATATCGGCCGATTGCCCCATAAACATAGCATCCCTATTAACTTTTTTACCAAAGCAATTGGTGAGATATCCAATAATGCCATTGAGTAAGCAACCTGAGGCTGGGTGCGCGTCAGGAAAACTTAAAGCAAGGGTTTTGGATGTGGCTATAGCTTCTTGAAATCGTACCACTTGAGTAGGACCATCAACAATTCCATGAGCAAAGATTGTACACTCTGCACTGTAGGCAGAAAAACTTGTAAAAAAAAAGATGAGATTCAGTAATTTCTTCATGATATTTCATCGTTGAAAATAGGTACAGTAAGGTGTTTATACGATATCAAAAAGAAATGGTAGCAGCAAACAGGACAACAAAAAAGCCGTAATTTCTTACGGCTTTTTCTGATTTAAATAATCAATGCAATTAAGCGAAGTATTCTTCGTCTGATTCTTCTTGGTTTGCAATGTAAGCATCTACTGCTTTAGTTGCAACAACTGCAGCAACTGCTGCAAAAACCATAGCATAGTATGGATTGTTTCTGATTACTGCGTCTAGGCTAGATGGCATAGATTTGATGCAAGCTGGCATAGGGCAAGAAAATCTTGATGTTGATGGTGTCGCTTCAGAAGGCAAAACTGCTGAGCTCATTGTTACCAATGCAACTAAAAGTACTAATTTTTTCATGTGTTTCCTTTTAAAAAAATGTTAGAAATTTCTTTGAATTTACTCTCTGGGTCTTGATCGTAGCCATATTAGCAAACAGGACCCCTTTGTCAAGAAAACAGACACGATATAAAAGAACGGGCCCTAGGAAAACGATTTATTGCATCAACTTTTTTCGCTTTAACAAATAGGTAACCACAACGAGGTCAACCTCTTTGATTTCGAGATCTCTTGTGCTACACTAGAAATAACTCAAAAATATAAAAGAATTGGCAGACTAGGCAATCGCTTGTAAATTTATTTACGAGAGGAAAGTCCGGACTCCCTTCAAGCATGGTGCCTTAGGAGACCCCTCAAAAGGTTTAACTAAGGGAAGTTAGAAATAATTTACGGAAAGTGCCACAGAAAATAACCGCTTTCAGTCGAAAGATTGAGAGTAAGGGTGAAAATGTGTGGTAAGAGCACACGGATTAATGTAGTAATGCATTAGTATAGGCAAACCCCACCAGGAGCAAGACAAAGTATGTAAGCAGGTCGCTTGATACCGTACTTACGGGTATGTCGCATAGATAAATGGTTGCCACTGCAAAGCAATTTGCAGCACAGAATCCGGCTTATTGTCTGCCATGTTTTTTTATACCACTCTTTTTAAGAAAAGATCGCTTAATGAAATTTTTAAAACAAATCGGTCAGTTTCAAAAATATCTCCTTGCCCTCGCTCCGTTCTTATGCTTTTTCTTAGGCTACGTGTTATGCAATCTGCTCATTGGCAATAAAACGTACAACACTCCCCAGCTCATTGGCTTGTCGCTTCATCAAGCTGTTGAAGAAACGTCCCCTTATCACATCACCATTCAGCTTATCGCTGAAAAGGATTGTCCGGGCGCTGCGCCAGGAACAATTATTAGCCAAAAACCATCAGCTGGTCGTCTTATAAAATCACATCAATCGATTTTTGTAGTGATTACAAAACTACCACAATCAGCCCTTGCTCCCGATTTTTTAGGAAAATCGCAAGAAGCTATTGAAGAACTAAAACAAGAAAACAAAGTAAAGCTTAAGACGTATGGACTGCAGTATAGCGCTCCAAAGGGAAGCTGTATTGGACAAATTCCACAATCAGGCCAACCAATTATTGATAAAAAGATTATTGCGTATACCGCTCAAGATAAGACCAATAAATATATCATGCCTGACTTGACTTCAAAAGATCTGCTGGAAGTTGTAGAGTTTTTAAAAAATCACTCAAGTTTTTCATAAAAACCAAAAACTCATACCGCCATACAAACAAGACTTAACGATTATTTCTCAAAAGCCACTAGCTGGCTCAATCATGAGTTTGCAAGAAAATGCAATTATTCAATTAGAAGTAAATTAAGATCCGAAGTTTTTCTTTGCTTGAACAGCTTGCTCAAGAGTTTGATGAAGTAGCTCTTTGGTCAAATCTGGCCACAAACAATCTAAAAAATTAATCTCTGCATACGCCGACTGAAACGATAAAAAGTTACTTAAACGATGCACTCCACCAGTCCGAATAATAACTTCAGGATCAGGGATATCGCCAAGCCATAGATACTTCTTGAAAGTATCTATCGTTACAGTTTCTACCTTGTCCTGGATCAACCGTTGCACAGCGGAAAGAATTTCTTGCTGCCCGCCATAACACATCAAAAAATTACATTGTAGAATTGCGCACTCTGCAGTAGCCTCTTCTATCTTTAAACAAACGTTTTTCGTTTGCTCAGGTAGAGCTGAAAGATCCCCAACAAATCTGACCCTAACTCCCAGTTTTACAAATTCTTGAATGCGCGATTGCGACTCATCGATCAAAGCAAAAAGATAAGAAATTTCAGTTTGCGATCGTTTAAAATTTTCAAGAGAAAAAGTGTACAAAGAAACATAAGAAATTTTTTGCTCAATGCAGTATGCAATAACCATTTCAACAGTTTTTGCACCCTGTCTATGCCCTAACCAAGGAAACATACCTTGATTTTTTGCCCAGCGACGATTTCCATCCATAATCAAACCGAGATGAGAAATCATGCTTCCCCCTGCAATCGAGCAAGCGTAAACCAATTTTTAAAATTAAATTGTTTCGCATACGTCAGACCGAAATCAAAAGCAATTATGCCACCAGCAATGAGTAACCGTTCACACAAAACAACGGGCATTAAACCAATCCAAATCGGTGCAGGTATGGCGTGGGTATACAGCCAAACAACTGAACCAACGCCGTGAGCAACAAACGATGCGCCGAGTGCACGGCTATATTTGCAGTCTTTTGTAAAAAAAAGCGCCATAGGAATCAACCAGTACAATGAGTAGCACCATGCAACGTGTCCAACATCATGACTCACAAACAAGATCATGCATATGGCTGGAAGTATTATTGATGTTGTAATTTCACGTTTTTGAAATGCTCTGCTTGCAAAAAGAAGTGGCGTTCTGTGAACGAAGAACAATAAAAGTGATGAAGTTGAAAATATACTTATCGAGAGAAAAAATAAAGAGACCCAACTTAGACCATAATGTTGAGCGATAACCGGGGCAACCATGGAAGACATTGAAAAGGTTGCGTGAACTGATCCGATAATCCAATTAAATGGTACAAGTCGAGCACAAAGAGTTAAAAAAAAGACTGGAAAAATTTTTAGATTTTTTTTCATAAAGCTTTACTTATTTTTATGATAATCTATTTCTTATCATAATTGTACTATGATCTATACGCATTGTACAGCAACACAAATGGCCAATTTAATGTTGGATATCCGGGATAACAAAAAAGGATTAGAAGTGAAATACAAAGCAATGATTTTTGATATGGATGGCACTATTATAACCACAGAAAGTGTGTGGGAAGAAACAACTAAGCAACTGCTGAAAGCCAAAGGTAATTTAAGCGACCAAGAATGCCAAATCGTTATGCCCATGATGAAAGGAGCTTCTTTGTATGCGACATGCGCTTTTATCAAAGAAACCTTTAACACCAAAGAATCAGTCGAAGAACTTATCGCTGAAAAAGAACGCCTTGCTTTTGGAAGATTTTCAAAAGAAGCACAACTTATCGAAGGCTTTGACCGCTTTCATAATAAACTAGAAACTTTAGGTCTCAAAACAGCAATTGCAACAAACGCTAATCAAAGGTCTGTTGATAGAATTTTAAAACATGTACCACTCGATCAATTTTTCAAGCATCACATTTATTCAATCGACATCGTCAATAGAATGTACAAACCGTTTCCTGACATTTATCTTCATGCAGCAGCGCAGCTCAACATAGATCCAAAAGATTGTCTTGCAATCGAAGATTCAGCTCATGGAATTACTGCGGCAAAAGCTGCTGGCATGTTTTGCATCGGCATTAATACTGGTCTTGATCGTAATGCAATTGCTCATGCAGATCACATCATTGAAGGCTACGATGAATTAGATGTGGAAACATTGCTTAATTTTAGCAAACAATAAAACGTTTAAAAACTATTAACCCTTAACCAAAAGTAATGAATATGATTATTGATCAAAGTTTATTTTTTTCTATCTTAACTGGCCTAGCTCTTTTTTATCTTGCTTTAGGCATTTGGTCTGCGCGTGGCGTCAGAACGCTTCAAAATTATTTTTTAGCTGATAGAAACCTTGGTGTTTTCAAATTAACCTTTGCGCTTATCGCAAGCCAACTTGGCAGCGGTATGATCCTGGGAACTGCGTACCGAGCATATCATGTTGGCTTTTGGGGGCTGCTGTATTCCATAGGCATGAGTCTTGGTTTTATTATTTTAGGCCTTGGCCTGGCATCGCGTATGCGAGCTTTAAACGTGAACACAACAGCCGAAATTTTTGAAACTATTTATGGTTCATATTATTTAAAACTTATTGCTTCAACGCTTTCTATTGTGAGCTTATGGGGTATTTTACTCGCGCAAATTGTTGCATCAAAATCACTGTTCCTCGGTCTTAAAATCACAGATCCTTACGTCTTAATCAGTTGCTGGATGTTTCTCATTTTTTACAGCATGCTTGGCGGTCTTCATTCAATTGTCATTGTTGACATTGTACAAGTGCTTTTCATTTCAGGTATTTTTTCATTTTCATTTTTCTCCATGCGTTCTGCAGCTTCAACTATGACAAACCTGCCAAGGCTAGCTCTGATTCAGGACTACTTCTTTGACGTTAAACCTGATTTATGGAGCTTTTTGCCTATACTTTTTATTCCAACTCTTTTTGCTTTAATTGAACAAGATTTGGCTCAAAAATTATTTGCGGCTAAGACACGTGCAACAGCAACAATTTCTGCTTTGCTTGCTGGCTTATTTTTAATAGCTTTTTCCATCATTCCAATCTTTTATGGCATACTTGCAAAAATAAAACATCTTATTATTCCAGACGGTGGAAGCCCACTGGTTGCCACTCTTTTTTTCATATCAAGCAAAACAGTTTTTATGCTTGCAATGTGTGGCATCATGGCGGCAATTACTTCAACAGCAAGCTCTCTTTTGTGCGCAATCAGTTCAAACGTTGTACAGGATTTTAGCGCATTTTTGCCGCTTGAAAATCACAAATTAACAACAACCAGATTTATTTCATTTTTAATTGGAATCAGTGCACTCATAATGTCTTTTTACATGAGTGGAGATATTTTATATATCTTAGAAAATAGTTACCGCATTTCTGTCATCTGTCTTTTTGTGCCGACTGTGATTGCATATTTTGCAACGTCACTGTACAAACAAGCAGCGTGGACTTCAGTACTGTTTGGAATTATAGGACTTATCGGGGTGCAATACTTCCCAATGAGTTTGATCATGAAAGATGTGATTCCTTTAGCGCTCTCTTTAGGTGGCTATATCTGTGCATACGTTATTGTTTGGACAAAAAAACAACTTTCTCTTTAAATTTCAAGTGATGGCTATGTATAGTAAAAATAAGTTTAGTAAAAATAATTATCGTAAAGACCCTTTTAAAACAGGCAAAATATGAATAATGCAAAATTGTTTATTTTATTATTACTGGCTAGCCAAAAGAGTATCAACGCCTTGAAAGATGCTAAGACAACTGAGGGCAAAGATCTTTGGGTTACCGTTTTTATTCATGGATCGTTTTCACTGCGCCCACATCTTAACTTTCAAAATATTATAAAAATGCTCACTGATTCAATCGAGGAATCAGTGTATTATCGATCAACTGAAATTAATCGTCGAGATCCATTCTTTTATAAAAACCAAGCAATAGCTGGACTCGGTTTGCATAGAATTGATATTGATCATCCACACAATAACGCCGCAGCACCTATCTTAGCTGCTTCATTTGAAGAAGTTTCAAAACAGGCGGGAAACCCTGCGTCTAATCAATATTATACTTTTGGTTGGAGTGGGCTGGTCAGTAATAAACTCCGATACCTTGAATCAGCATTTTTGCATCAAGACCTTGAAGCATTAATCAAAAAACTTATCAGTGAAGGCTTTACACCAAAAATAAGACTTATCGGTTATAGCCATGGCGGCAACCTTGCACTTCAGCTTGGCGCACTGCACACAACCAAACCAATATCGAAACAATTTAGCATTGACGAGTTATTATTAATTGGAACACCGATCCAAGTCGAAACAGATTATTTAATCAACAGCCCAATCTTTAAAAAGGTTTATAATTTTTATTCTCGAGCAGATCAAGTTCAGACTCTTGATTTCTTTTCGTTTAAAAGATTTTTTTCACGAAAGAAATTTTCAAAGCGTCGCAATTTTACATTGCCTGAAAAACTAACTCAGATCAGAATTAAAATTACAGAATATGAACCAAAATCAGATAAGTATGTTTTTGATCAGTTGCCGCAAGATCCAAAAGCTCTCAGAAAACACTTTAAAGAACTTAACTATGATCCAGGACATTTTGAACTATGGTTTATGGGTTGGACTATTTTAACCTATCGCACAACGTTTCCACTTCAGCCTCTGCCAGTTTTAACGTTTTTACCTATTTTCTTAAAATATATTCAAATAAACCCAGATACGCCACGTGATCTTGTTGCTCACATTAAACCTCAATTTAATACGATTGAATTCATGCCATATCACACCTACAAAAAACATTTTAGAGCAAAATTTCCTTTCATAGATACCGCATTGTTAAAACACATGACGCACCATGCTTCAAAGTTTGTTCCCGATGATTACAACATTAATATCTACAATCAAAAGGTGTATGGCGCTATAAATATTGCTGAATATGAATGGAGAGAGATTCGACGATTGTTCATGCTTGAACAAAAAAAGAAACTGCAACTGCCCGCTTCTATCAATATGCACACCAATGATTCTGCTTATAAAGGGCATCTTCCCGCTGCTTCTTGACCACTAAAAATTGCCATGCTACGGTAAAGATATTGATACATTCCAAACGCAAGGAACTCTCTTGAATAAATTCTTTTTTGTAGCACTCATTTGCAGTGGTATATTTTTAGCTACAGCAAGTAAGGCACGAGCTGAGGAGCCAACCATGTCTGTTAAATTATACGTTTTCAAAAATTGTCCCTATTGCCACAAAGTTATTAATTTCTTAAAACAGATTGGTCACATAGATAAAGTTGTGGTACTTGATGCTAGTCAACCTCAAAATTACAAAGATCTAGTAGCTTTAAGCGGCGACAGCCAAGTTCCTTTCCTGCACGATGAACCCCTATCAAAAAAAATGCTTGAAAGCGCTGACATCATGAAATACTTTAAAACTCGATTTAATTAGCAAAAAACAATCATGCAATTTAAACACCTAACAGCAACACTATCGATTATATTCATTTTTCTTGTGGCTGCTTTTTGGTTTTTCGTTATAAATAAAACTCCAAAGATTTCGTCCAAGCCTCTTGTTGTATGCACGACAACCATCATTGGTGATACAATCAAACAGATAGCACAAGGCACCATAGATCTTGAAATTTTAATGGGACCAGGTGTTGACCCTCATTTGTACAAACCAATTGAGCAAGATGTATATAAAATTTCTCAAGCTCATATTATTTTTTACAATGGACTGCACCTGGAAGCTCGTATGGGCGAGCTGTTTGCTAAAATGGCTACCATTAAAAAAACAGTTGCCGTCACTAAAGATATACCACAAGACTTTTTAATTAAATCCACAGAGCATGCAGATTTTACCGATCCTCATGTTTGGTTTGATCCTCGGTTGTGGAGTTACGCCATCGAAACAATCACATGCGTGCTGCAAGAAAATAGTCCACAGCATCATGATTTTTATGAAGAAAATAAAAAAGAATTCTTAGAAAAACTTAATGCCCTCTATTTTTCAACGCGAGCTGATATCCAAAGAATTCCATTAAAAAGACGAATTTTAATTACAGGCCATGATGCTTTCTCATACTTTGCGCAAGCATACGATTGCAAAGTTGTAAGCCTGCAAGGCATTAGCACTGCAAGCGAGGCCGGAACAAAAGACGTTCAACATCTTGTCCATTTTATTTATAAGCATAAAATTCCAACTATTTTCGTAGAAACATCTGTGCCATCTCGTAACATTCAAGCTTTACAGCAAGGGGTCAGCGCACTGGGCTTTAATGTGTGCATTGGCGATGAACTTTATTCAGATGCGCTAGGATCACCGAGTACTGAGCAAGGCACCTATCTTGGGATGCTGCAATCAAACGTTGATGCAATTGTCCATGGACTGCTACGTTAATGAAAAAAACACAAAAATTTTTAATCTGCTTATGCATAGCGCATGCTTCAATTGTTTTTGCATCGTTAAGCTCGGACGACCAATTAGGGTGGGTAAAACCAAGACCTCTCGATCCTGAAATATTATTAGAGTACATAAAAGAAAAAGACGATTATGAGAGAGCTAAAAGGCTCGATTTAGCTAAAGAGTTAGAAGCTATAAGACAATATCAAGAGATAGTCTTCAAACAACAGCAAGAATTCATAGAAATGTTTGCAAAGAGAGCGTCCAAGAATGCTCAGAAATAGAAAAGCGCAGTGACTTGTTTTTCTAAAAAAAGTAAATCTTACATGGAGAAAGAAAGCCAATTTCTCGATTAAACTATTTCATGATATACTTAGAATAGTTGTTTATTTTTCTATCCTCAAATCAAAAATTCCAATGATTGACCCAAAGAACAATGCCATTTTTGTCAAAGATCTCACGGTTGCTTATCATGAAAAACCGGTTATTTGGGATCTTGATTTTTTTGCTGAAAAAGGAACTTTACTCGGCATCATTGGGCCCAATGGCAGCGGCAAAACAACGCTTCTCAAATCGATTCTTGGGATAATTAAACCAACCACTGGTTCTATCAAAATTTTTGGTCAGCCTTACAACCGAAAGCTACACAATATTGCTTATGTTCCTCAGAAAAGTTCTGTTGATTGGTCATTTCCAACCGATGTCTTTGATGTAGTGCTCATGGGTCGCTATGGACATCTTTCACTGTTTGGACGCCCTACTGCAAAAGATAGAGAAATTGCTCAGCAAGCTTTAGAAATGGTCAACATGGATCAGTTTGCTACCAGGCACATAAGTCAGCTTTCTGGCGGACAGCAACAACGAGTTTTTCTTGCCAGGGCACTTGCACAGCAAGCTGATATTTTTATTTTAGATGAGCCCTTTGCAGGCATCGATATTGTTACAGAGCAAATCATTTTAAAACTTTTACAACAGCTACGCAGTCAAGGCAAAACAATTATTGTCGTGCATCATGATATAACTACGGTAAAAAAATATTTTGACTGGACCTTTTTGATGAATATAAAACATATCGCTTTAGGACCAACGCAAACAGTTTTAACGCCTGAAAATATTGCTCTCACTTTTTGCGCACCTAATCTTTTTAATGATGACGTCAATGATTCAATTTGATCAAACACTACTTTTAATTCTTTGCGGAACCGGACTTCTTGCCATCAGTTCTGGAATCATGGGCTGCTTTGTGCTACTTCAAAGAAAAAGCTTGTTTGGTGATACGATTGCTCATGCAACGCTTCCAGGTATTGCTGGAATTTTTTTACTCACAGGCAGCAAGCTACCGTGCATACTTTTACTCGGAGGCATTATTTCTGCCAGCATTGGAGCTATGGCAATTAATTATATTACCGAGCACAGCACGCTTAAAAAAGATACTGCTCTTGGCATAGTGCTTGCGACTTCGTTTGGACTTGGCACTATGTTGCTTAGTAAAATTCAAACATACCCGACAGCTCATCAAGCCGGCATTGCAAAATATTTACTCGGTAACGCATCAACGATTTTATACAGCGATTTTTATATGATCGTAGCCGTCATGGTAGTAAGTCTCATCTGCTTAAAACTATTTTTTAGCGAGTATAAGATTTTTTTATTTAACCCAGATTACGCTCAAGCTATCGGCGTTCCAACTCAGAAAATCTCTATGCTTTTGACCATGACCACTATGCTTACTATCGTTGTTGGCCTGCAAACTGTTGGCGTTATTTTAATCAGTGCACTACTCATTGCACCTGCCGCAGCAGCTCGTCAATGGACTCAAAATTTTTCAACAATGATTTTTTTAAGCTCATGCTTTGCCATATTTTCGACAATATCTGGAACACTTTTAAGTAGCGCAGTAGTTCACTTGCCAACGGGCCCAACCATTGTGGTCATTGCCACACTTGTTACTTTTCTATCAATTCTGATCGCTCCGCGTGGAGTACTGACACAGTGGCTTGCAAAAAAATCACAAGTCAGAAAAATTCATGCATTAAAAATGCTTTCACATTTTATGCTTTTTAATGAAAGTAAAACGGATCCATATCATCCGCATGACATCAAAGCCCTTCAAGTCATTGGGAAAAAAGGCACAAAAGCAACGCTGCTTTATCTTGAAAAACAAGGTTTGATTGAGTCGACAGGAAAAAACTTTTTCCGACTCACCCCAAAAGGATTTGCTTGGGCAATAGAGCATCATAAAGGGCAATCATGATAAATATTATTTATCTACAACTGCTTGTAACTGCACTTCTGGTTGCTGCATCTTGCGCCCTGCCTGGAACATTTTTAATTTTACGTGGTACAAGTTTGATGAGTGATGCGCTTGGCCATGCTATTTTGCTCGGCATTGTTCTTTCATTTTTTATCGTAGGCAATCTGCATTCTCCTTTGATTTTTGTAGGAGCAACGCTTACAGGAATTGTCATGGTGGCTTTTATAGAACTGCTCATTTACAGCAAACGGCTCAAACCTGACGCTGTCATTGGAATTGTTTTTCCACTGTTATTTTCTATCGCCATTATTTTAATTAATTTGTACGCAAGCACAATTCATATCGATATTGATGCTGTACTGCTCGGCGAACTTTCATTTGCACCATTTCATAGTTTAACGCTATGGGGAAAAGATGTTGGACCTTACTCAATCTGGACCATGTCTCTTATTTTAGCTGTCAACATCATCACCATTGCAGCTCTTTATCCAGCGTTAAAGATCGCAACCTTTGATAAAGACTATGGCACGCTTCTCGGTTACCGTCCGCACTTAATTCATTACGGACTCATGACCATTACAGCCGTTACCATTGTAGGTGCTTTTGAGTGCGCTGGTGCAATCTTAGTTGTTGCCTTTATGATTATTCCACCCGCAACTGCTTACTTGCTTACAAAGCGATTATCACACATGCTGATCACCGCTTGCCTGCTTGGACTTATTGCTGCAGTCAGCGGTTGCATAGTGGCCCATTTTTTCAATGTTTCAATTGCAGGATCGATTGCAACCGTGAATGGACTCTTGTTTTTTTTAACATTGTTTTTTCAACATCTAAAAAAATAATCCCCACATCTCTGCGGGGATTATAAGAACTTTAATTATATTTTTCACACATTTGCCAAATATGTGAAAATAAAAAATTTAGAATCTACTAACGAATTACTTCATGCGAAGCAGAATCATTCCTTTGCGCACTTGCTTCTTTTTGCGCCCTTGCTTCTTTCTCTGACCGTTCTTGCGCTTCCAGCTCTCTTTGATGCTGTTCTTGCATTGCCTGCTTTTTTTCATAAGGCTTTGGATTAATTCTTTTAATTATTTCTTCTGTTTGTTTTGGTGACAACTTCACCTTTTTAAAAATTGAAACTGGTGCCTTCACCTTTAATATTTCTAATTTTTCCTTAACATCATCAGTTATTGGCAGATTAATTAAACTCTCAATTTTTGATTGAGTTATCATTCCTGCTTCAGCCAATGATTCAATCATTCTCACAGACGCTCTTTGCAAAAACGTATTTGAATATCTCAACCCTTGTTCAACAAAAGGCAATAATTGATCAATTTTTGATTTAGTTGCAATTCCTTCTTTAACCAATGCTGTAATTATGTTTACAGAATGACTCCTATTATAAAGATCTTTGCTCTTTAATCCTTCTTCAACAATTGGCCACACTTGATCTGCTGTAAGTAATTTGTCATTTATAAGCGATAAAATTTCCTTTAAAAACATCTTTTGAACGTTAACATTTTTATTACCGGCTGCTTTTTCCATTAAGGGAGCTATTTGACCTACTGCAACTAATTTTTCTTTTATTAACGCAATAATTTCTCGGCAACTGCTATCTACAACTTTCCACAATGAACTATCAAGTCCTTTTTCAAGCAATGATAGCGCTTCTTTTATGGTTAAGATGTTATATTTAATAAACGATGATAAATAATCAAATACCAGAGTGCTTGATTTATACTGAAGGGAATGAATCAGAGCGGCAGATAAAACAAATTCAATTAATGTATTATGACTTGCCGTTATTGTTTTTTCATCTTCAAGAGGATTTAAAACTTTCGTTATTATTTTGCCTAAATATTCTTCATTTTCAACAAAACTAAAACTCTGTATTAATTTTTTAAGATAGGTTTGCTCTGCTGGTGCAGATTGAAAGATACTAAGAATAGTTTGATATCTTTTTTCATCAGTTGAAATATCTACGTTTTTATATAAATATCCTGGTTGTAAATTTTTTGGCAAATCCCTTATTTTTTTTAGTCCTGCACTAACTATTGCAGCAATTACTGGCTGACTTGTTCCATCAGGTACCTCAAGATTAACACTCGTGGCAAGTTTATTTTTATTAGTAACTGCTCCATGCGTATTATAGCCTAAATGAATAGAAAATTCATTTTGCCCAACCTTAATAGGAATAATCATATCCTTTGTCGGATCAAGCTTCGTTATATCAACTTGAGGCTCCCAATTGAACTTTTCACAAAGCTGTGTAAATTTCTTTAAGGCAAAATTAGGCTCATATATATCATCAAATTTTGAGTAAAGATCTAAATCAAAAATCTTATTCAACGCTATAACAGTATTTAATAAGTTAGTTCTTATTTCACAACAAAAAAGTTCTGAATTTTTTGGTACAAGCAAATAAGTGGCATTGCCAACTTTTTTTTGTGCTAATGTATATACTGTCCCACCAATTTTTAAAGCATAAGATTTATAAGATTTACCATCTATTTCAATTTCTCCTGAAGCTGTCTGGGTAGAAATATAATCGACTGGCATAAATCCATCAAATCCTTCTGGCGGAGCAGAGATTACACTGCCTGGTCCTTTTCCTATTTGTTTATACACGCAGCCAGAAATATTTGAAACAACGTTAGTCCAGGCCTGATGCACCTTACTATTACCAACTTCTGCAGGATCTGCACAAAGTCCCTTTTCTGAATTATAAAATTCTTGAGCTTCTTTATTTAACCGCAAACCGCTCGGAGTAACCCCAAGCTTATTTTTATTTGGTTGATAAGTTACAATATTTGCAAGCATACGAATTGCAGTGTCCATACAATCTACAAATTGTATCCCTTTATAGTTAACACTTTGATGGCCTGTTATCCTTGGAAGACCTGCTTCATACAGTGCTTTAATCGTGAATGCAGATAATAAATCTGAAAATTTCTCAAAATCAGAGGCATCTGTTTTTCTAGCAAGAGTCTGAGACATTTCTGTAGAACTATATTCCTCTTGAGGCGATAAAACAAAGGTTTCATTGTTTAAAAGCCCCCTGAAATAACTTTGTAAATCATCTTTATTATTGGATTTTTTAAGCATAAACCCCAACAAAATACCCTGCGGCGTATTTTCGGCGTATGATCGCTGAGCACCAGTGCTTTCTTGAATTGATCCAACAAGCGACGTTACAAATGATTTCCATTGAGCTTCCGGAAACAACTTTTTGTTTTTGCCTTTAAATTCGAAACTCATACATAGATCATTTAATTCTTGTTGCAAAGATTTTTCTACAAAGTCTGTTGACTCATGACTTACTACTTTTCCTGATAAAGTTTGATGTTCTTTAAGCTTTGCGTTTTTGATCTCTAACTCATTTTTCCTGTCCGCTACCTCTTCATTTAATTTTTGCGCTCTTGAAATTACTCCAGCTAACCGTGACGTTTCTTTTCCTATTTCCGCTATAGCTGCTTTATGTATAGCTTTCTTATCTTTAGCTTCATTTTTTAAAGTCTTGATTTTTTCTGGATCTAAAGATGCCTCAGTCCACTTATGCACTATGCGTAAAATTTTTCCAATATGTTTTGGCTCTAAATATTTCACAGGATTATCATCTGCATTAGTCAAACCAAATGATCCGCCAGCTATATGAAACATCGACATAACCAAATCTTCTGTCGCGCTATTTTTACCAATTTCTTTAACAAATTTTGCTAGCTTAGGATTATCACGCAAAGCCTCAGGATTTTCTTTAAAAACTTCTTCCATCTGCCTTTGTAGCTCTTTTGGACACAGCTTATACCATTGCTCTGCAATCCCCCACTCTAAAAACGATAGCCCCATAAAAGGACTACAATTCTCTAGCCCCTTAACAACAGTACCCTTAAGCCATATAGGACTAACAGTTGCTTGAACTGAAACATAACTAAAAATTGCCACCAAACTTACTATTATTTTCTTCACAAAGCTTCTCCTTAAAAAAATAGGCCCGAATCCAAACTGAATTCGAGCCTATAAAAATTAAAGTTGTTTATACAATTAAAAGCTTCCAAATGTGCAAAAACTCTTCCATCGAAAGTTGCTCAGCGCGTTTTTTCAATGTTTGCTCGTCCAATTTTTCTATATCAAAATGTGACTGAGCTAGATTGTTGCGAAATGTTCTGCGGGGTTGCACTTGCTTGATTCTTTTAATTATTTCTTGTTTTTGATTTTTGGACAAAATAACTTTTTTATGAATTGAAACTGGTTGCTTTAGCCTTTAATTCTGCTAATTTTTTACCAATTTTGTTATCTTTTGCCCCAACAATTAAACTCTGAATTTCTAATTTAGTTATCATTTCTGCTTCAACTAAACTTTCAACTGTTTTCAGAAAGAGCTCTTGAGAATTTTTATTTACATGACTCCATCTTGCTTTAACCAATGAAAATACTTGATCCGCAGTTACTAATTTAAATTTGATTAAACCATTAATTCCTGAAATAGCTTTCTGCTCAATAGTAGGCGTTCTACCTAGTCCTTTTTCAAGTATGTCAAGCAATGGCAATGCTTGATCAACCGTTACTAGGTTAGATTTTATTAAATCATTAATTCCTGAGATAGCTCTATTTTCAACGTTAAAATTAAGACTACTCAGTCCTTTTGCAAGCAATGGCAATACTTGATCAACTGTTACTAAGTTAGACTTTATTAAATCATTAATTCCTGAGATAGCTTTATATTCAATATCCGAATCTGTACTATCTAGTCCTTTTTCAAGGATTTTAAGCAATGGCAATACTTGATCAACTGCTACTAGATTAGATTTTATTAAATCATTAATTCCTGAGATAGCTTCATTTTGAACATTCAAACGTGCACTACTCATTCCATTTTCAAGCAATGGCAATACTTGATCAACTGTTACTAATTTAGCTTCTATTAAACTAGTAACTTCTGACATAGCAGTCGATTGAGTAGACAAATCTGTACCACTCAGTCCTTTTGCAAGCAATGGCAATACTTGATCAACTGTTACTAACTTAGCTCCTATTAAACTAGTAACTGCTGAAATAGCGGCAGATTGAACAGAGCTACTTGAACTACTCAGTCCTTTTTCAATCACTGGAAGCAGTGGCAATATTTGATCCCCTGTTATTAATTCATATTTAATCAAGTTTGACAATGATAGCAGAAGAAGATCACTTTTATGTGTAGCATCATGTAGATTTAAAGCTGATACAATAAAATCACCCAACCCTACTTTTTTCAAGTCTTCCCCAAAATAGTCAACTATTATTGGTAAATAGCTTAAATGATCAACCAAACTAAAACTCATGATTAAACATTTAACATAATTTTTTTCCACATCTTTCAAACTATTTTTATCTTTAAGCATCTCGTCAACAACCTCAATGCGCTGATTAATACTTAAAGCAGCTACATTTTTATACAAACAAGCTGCTTGTAAGTCATCAGGAAGAACTGCTATTTTTTTAAGGCCAACTCCAACTATTGCAGCAACTCTTGACTGACTTGTTGCTGGTGATACTTCAAGATTAACATTGTATGTTTTTTCAATTATATCAGTAATTTTTGCATGACGATTATAGTCCAAATTAAGAGAAAATTTACTTTGCCCAACATTAATAGGAATAATCATTTCCCCTGTCTGATCAAGTTTTGTTATCTCAACTAAAGGCTCCCAATTCAACTTTTCACAAAGCTGCTTAAATTTATTTAAGGCAAAATCAGGCTCATATATTTCATCAAATTTTGAGTAAAGACCTAAATCAAGGATCTTACTTAACGCTATAACAATATTTAATAAGTTAGTTCTCATTTCACAGCAAAAAAGTTCTGAATTTTTTGGCACAAGCAAATAAGTCGCATTGCCAACTTTTTTTTGTACCAATGTATATGTTTTTACACCAACCGTTACAGGATAAGAATCATAAGATGTACCATCTATTTCAATTTTTCCTGGAGCTTTCTGGGTAAAGGTATAGTCGACTGGCATAAATCCATCAAATCCTTCTGGCGGAGTAGACATTACATTTTCTGGCCCAGTTCCTATTTGTTTATACACGCAACCAGGAATATTTGAAGCAACGTTAGCCCAGGCTTCATGTACCTTGATATTGCCAACCTCTGCAGGATTTTCACAAAGTCCATCTTCTGACTTATAAAATTCTTGAGCTTCTTTATTTAACCGCAAACCGCTCGGAGTAACCCCAAGCTTATTTTCATTTGGTTGATAAGTTACAATATTTACAAGCACACGAATCACAGTGTCCATACAATCTGAATACTCTATCCCTTTATAGTTAACAAATTGATAGCCTGTTATGCTCGGAAGGACTGATTCATACAATTTTTTACTCGTATATGCAGACAATAAATCTGCCAATTTCTCAAAATTAGAAGTATCTGTTTTTTCAGCAAGAATTTTATTTATTTCTGCAGAGCTATATTCCTTTGTCAAAGGCAAAACAAAGGCTTCATCCTTTAAAAGTCCCCTGAAATAACTCTGCAAATCATTACGCGTATTTGATTTTTTAAGCATAAACCCAAGCAAAATACCTTGCGTCGTATTTTCGGCGTATAATCGCTGATTATCAGTGCTTTCTTTAATTGATCCAATAAGCGGCTTTGCAAATGAATTCCAGTCACCTTCCGTAAACAACTTTTTGTTTTTACGTTCAAATTTAAAACTCATACACAAATCATTTAATTCTTGTTGCAAAGATTGTTCGACAAAGTCTATTGACTCATGACTTACTAATTTTTTTGATAAAGCTTGATATTTTACACGATCTGCATTTTTTAAACCTAACTCATTTTGTAGGCTGGCAACCAAAGAATCATTACCTGTTTTTTTTGCTGCTAAAATTTTAGTATTTAGCTGAGACATTTCCTTCTGCAAACTTGTTATTTTTATATCGTACTCAGATTTTTTCGATATTGCTTGAACCTTTAATGCTGCCATTTTTTCTGAATTCGCAGATGCTTGTTCCCACTTTTGCACGACTTGTAAAATTTTTCCAATATGCATCGGCTCTAAATATTTCACAGGATTATCATCTGCATTAGTCACACCAAATGATCCACCAGCTATGTGAAACATCAACATAATCAAATCTTCTGTTGCGCTATTTTTTGGCATATTTTGAGTAAATTTTGTTAGCTCAGGATTGTCAATCAGAGCCTTAGGATTTTTTTCTAAAACTTCTTTCAGTTGCGCTGCTTGACTTCGAGCACTCAATTTATACCACTGCTCTGCAATCCCACACTCTAAAAACGATACTCCCATAACAGGACTATAATTCTCTGGCGCAATAGTATGCGTACCCTTAAGCAATTTAATATTAATAGCCTGAACTGAACCACAACTAAAAATTGCCACCAAGCTTACTATTATTTTCTTCACAAAGCTTCTCCTTAAAAAAATAGGCCCGAATCCAAACTGAATTCGAGCCTATAAAATTTAAGCTTATTTATGCAATTAAAAGCTGCCAAACCTGTAAAAACTCTTCCATTGAAAGTTGCTCAGCGCGTTTTTTCAATGTTTGCTCGTCCAATTTTTCTATATCAAAATGTGACTGAGCTAGATTGTTGCGAAATGTTCTGCGCGGTTGCACAAAACACAATTTAATAAACTTCCAAAACTCTTCTTCACGTTCAATTACTTGAACAACTTTTTTGGGTTTAAAGTACAACAACCGAGAAAAAACGTTAGGCGCTGGATAAAAAGCTTCAGGAGCAATTTTATCCATTAACTTCCAATCAAAATAATGTTGAAAATACAAAGAAGAATAACCATGACCGCGTCCAGAAGTTTTCACAATTTTTTGCGCAACTTCTTCTTGAATCATAATTACGCCTTCCAAAAACATTTCTCTATTTTTTTGGAGTAAATACAAAATAGGAAACGTTATTTGATAGGGAAGATTTGCCAAAAGAACCCAAGGTGCTTCAGGCAGGAGCGTGTCCCAATAAACATCCAAAATGTTATTTTCAATCACATGCAGCCTGCTGTCCGAGCCATACTTATTTTGTACATGCTCAGCCCATTGCCCATCAATCTCAAAAACTTTTAATTGTTTGCACGGACCTTCAAGGATTGCTCCTGTCAAAATTCCTTCTCCGCATCCAATTTCCATGACAGAAACAGTATTATCCAAATGAACAGCAGAAATCATTCGATCGACATACGTCCGATCTTTTAAAAAATGCTGGCCATATCTTTTCTTTAATTCAATACCTTGGAGGCGTGGTTTGCTGTAATTCATAGTTTTAATCGATTAACGCATCTTTGAAGAATTCAAGCTGCTCAAGTACTTTTCCAGCACCTTCAACCACACACAGTAATGGATTTTTTGCTATGCGCACAGGAATACCTGTTTCTTTTGCCAGCAATTTATCCAGACCACGAAGAAGCGAACCTCCTCCAGCCATTACTATTCCACGGTCAACTAAATCTGATGACAATTCTGGTGGTGTATTTTCAAGCGCAACACGAACAACGTCAACAATGTTTGATATTGTTTCTAGTAATGCTTCATTAACTTCTGCATCAGTTAGCGTAATTGTTTTTGGTACACCAGTTACTAAATCACGACCTTTAACATCAAGGACTTTTGACGGACCTTCAAGCATCACTGTGCCAATTTCCATTTTAATAACTTCACCAGTGCGTTCACCGATGAGCAAATTATATTTTCTTTTAATGTAAGCAACAATCGCGCGGTCCATTGCGTCACCGCCAACACGAATTGATCTGCAGAAAACTGCTCCACTCAAAGTGATAACTGCAACTTCTGTAGTTCCTCCACCAATATCGACAACCATGCTACAAAACGGCTCATGAATCTGAAGACCTGCTCCGATAGCTGCTGCCATTGGTTCAATGATGGTCATAGGTTTATCGCGTGCCCCTGCTTGTTTTGCCGAGTCAATAACTGCACGGCGTTCAACTTGAGTAATTCCAGACGGTACTGCAATAATCATACGAGGTGCGACAAGCGTACGACGATTATTGTGAACTTTACGAATAAAATAACGAAGCATTGCTTCGGTTAATTCAAAATCAGCAATAACTCCATCACGAATTGGACGACATGCTGTGATACTTTCTGGAGTTTTTCCGAGCATTTCTTTTGCAGCTTTTCCTGCAGCAAGAACTTTCTTCGTACTATTTTTAATGGCTACGACAGACGGCTCGTCAAGAACGATTCCTTTGTTACGAACATACACAAGCGTATTTGCTGTTCCTAAATCAATTGCGATATCATTTGAAAACAAACTTACCCAATTGCGCGCAGGTATAAAGTTTTTAAACATTGTTTTGATCATATAAGTCTCATGTTAAAAATTAAAGTTACTAAAAATTAAAGTTGCAGCCGATTGACACTCTGTTTGTTTTTGCAAAACCCCTTCCTCCCAAATGATTCATCGGAATATCCCATGTGAAATAGACCAATGGACGATACTCCCATGTCTTATTGTGCGCTATGTCGTAAAATAAACGCACGGTAGCATATTCCTGTGTCCAGCCAGAGTAATAATTCATATTTTTAAATTTTGGCTTTAAAGATGAATTATTCAGACTAGCTTTAAAAGTATCATGATCATGGAAAGATATAGTATATTTTGCCTGAACACCAAAGCCAGCACGTAAATCTTCAAACGCAAAATAAGCAGCCAAACTAAACGTTGGGTCGATATCAACATTTATAGATCCAACCACTGGTGCAAATAACGGCTGTTCTTTATTGATTGGAATTCTTCCAAGAAAACACTTACTCAGGCGCTGCGTGAATCGACCTTGAACTCCAAATTTTAAATCTTCTCGTAGTTCAAATTCAGCACGTGGAGCAAGGAACCAACCCCATGATGATCCGTACGGGCCACCAAAAGGAACTGATGCCAAATTGGTAATACTTTCCTGCGTTCCGCTTGGAATAATAAGTCCAAGGTACATGCCCCAATCTACTTTTCTAAACTTATATCGATATTCTTTCACATCATAAATACTTAGATAAACGACAACATCACCAACTCCAACTTCATTGAAAGTTGTACTAGTAATTCCAAGCTCTTTATAAAATTGCTGTACTGTTTGCGTGAATAAAGCCTGGTTGCCGGGAGTCTTTAAATTTAATTTTGAAACAGTTTCTTCAGTTGGAACAAGAGAAACCATTGCATTCAGATTCATGAAAAATGCAGATGCGCCAATGCCTATGTGGTCTGTCAGTGATGCATATCCAGCAAGTGCAATACCTTGACCCTCAAGCGATGCAGGCATACCAACATTAAAATCAGCTAGCCATAACCAATCTGCAGGAATTGGATTTTGCAGACCAACTGCAGTCATTGAAGCGCCAACTTCTGCTAGTTGCAATTCGCCCCAGAGTTCAGGATATGAAATAATTTGCTCATTTTTAGATGCACGAGACTGATGACGAAATGCATCTCCACCAGTTACAAAAAAACCTTGGACATCTAAGTTGCTGTGTCGACTATCAGAACCGGTATATAATTGATCGAACCATGGAAAGTACCTATTATCCCAGACCATAGAATAATTACTTTGATATATAGTTAAAACCAAAAGAAATTTGATTTTAAAAAAACGCCGAAAACTTGTTGCTACGATCACTTTTAATCCTTAGATACAAAACATTTATTGAGACAGAGAATTGTTATTTCTATTTTAAATCATTTTAAGCTTTTTCAAAACTCTTTTTATTGAAAAATCAAAAAGAATATTGTTTTTTAAATTACTTATATAAAAAACTTCTCAACTTTTAAACAGACATAATACCTATGTTTTTACACTGAATTATTTTTTTAAATTCTGATATTATAGTTAATATATACTATATCTAGACAATAAGGAGTCTTAATGTTTCCTAAAAATAATTATTTTTTTATATTTTTTGCCCTACTTTTTCCTGCATGTTTTGCGCAACAAAATTCACCCTCAATCACCGATGCTATTGTTAATACACGAGGAATCGTTACTCAAAGCACGTTAGACTTACTAAAGCTAACAAATGTTGCACATGATGGCAGCCTAAAAGACATAGTTACTCAAACTCAAGCCAGTTGGTTACGTAAGCCAGGAAGCGAACGCTGGAATATTGAAACAACTTCGATGCAAAACCAAAAAGCTATTGGGGATCTGCTTTTTCAGATGAATCTTATACAGGAAGTTCAACCCAAGCAAAAGAATTACCAACATCTCTTAATTCTTGGAGGACTATTTTCGAGTATGGTATATCGTCTTGAGCATGCAATAACATTATGGAAATCAGGCATTCGCTATAAAAACATTGTTCTTCTTGGTAGCGCTCGGCCCCTTGTGTCTACCCAAGAAGAAAATACACAAACATTTTTGAACTTTAGTCATCAAACAGCTTTACAAAATCAGCTCAACACTGAAGCTGACGCTTTAAAGTTTGCCTATGATTATATTAATATGCCTGAAGATATGCGCGCATTACCTGTTACCATTATTGATGTGCCAATGCTGTGCAAAGATGATGGAACTTTACGCAGACCAACGACAGGTGACACCATTGAATGGTGGCTCAAAGCTTTACCAATACCAGGTAATTGTTTGGCTATTTCTAATCAACCATTTGTTGCATATCAACATTCTGTTTTACAAGAATTTTTACCAGCAACATTCCCTTTTGAAACTGTTGGAAATATAGCTTACAAAGAAAACAACATAGAAGTTTTGCTTGATACTGTTGCACGAATTTTATATCAAAAATTACAAATTTTAAATAAATCACAGGTGGTTTAAAAAATAATAGATTGTCATGATTATATTTTTAAACCTATACTACTGGTTAATGTATTTCTCGATGAAAACAGTTTCAGCAATAACCTTTACCTAAAGACTAAAGTATAAAAAGGAGATCTCGTGTTAGAAAATTTGCAAGCAATCATCCTTGCTGGTGGAATATCAGAACGATTTCAAACAGGAAAAACAAAATTAATTGAAAAAATTTGTGGCACGGAAATGATTTTATATCCGGTCAATCTTTTAAAATCTCTTTATATCCCGACAACAATCGTTGTAGGTTTTCAACATGATCGCATTCAAAAAATAGTTCAAGATCACCATGACAAAGTAACATTTGTGCTACAGCAAGAACCTCTCGGAACTGGTCACGCCACGCAACTAACTAAAAACATTTGGTCACAAGATCACATTCTTTTAATGAATGCAGATATTCCTTTAGTCACTCCAGACATCATTAACAAATTATATCGCCAACACATTAAAGCTGATGCAGATATTAGTTTTGTAACTGCTCATAGCATGGGCCTCGACACTACCAAATATTCTCGCGTTTCTTTTGACAATGATAAAATTCAAGTTACAGAAGGTCCTGACAATACGCAAAGCGACGATTCTGATCAATGCTGTATCAGCGCAGGAATTTATATTGCAAAACGATCTTTTCTAAATCAACACATTGATAAACTTTCCAAAAATGAAACAACTGGCGAAATTTATTTGCCAGAATTAATTAAAATCGCAAGCGATCACCTCTGCAAAATTATTACAACAGCAGTCTCATTTGATATTGTTCGCAGCGTTGACACTCTTGCAGATCTTTGGGCTGTTGAGCACATCAAGCGCTCGCAATTAATGCTTCATTGGATGGATCATGGAGTACGATTTGCAAATACTTTAAATATTTTGATCGATGAAACTGTTCATATTGAGCCAGGATGTTATATTGGATCTGGGGCCTTACTTCTTGGAAAAACTACCATTAAATCTGGGTCAACAATCGGCGCTTATACCCACATCCAAGACAGTATTATAGAAGAGCAATGCTTGATTCCGTCACACATGATCATCACGAAATCAACGATAACAAAAGAAACAATCTTGCAATCGTTTTCCGTCATCGATAACCAGACTAACCAAGAAAAAACAGAATCAACATTTACCGGCGCTCGAAAAACAGTAGACGCAACTCAACAACAGGATTTTTAAAAACATTATATGATTCGATTTATTCACACAGCAGACATCCATTTTGGAATGGAAAATTATGGCAGAATCGATCCACAAACGGGCATTCACTCCCGACTGCTCGATTTTAAACAATCATTTGATACATGCGTAGATTATGCAATTGAACAAAGTGTAGATCTTTTTGTTTTTGCTGGCGATGCTTACAAAACGGCAAATCCTAGCCCTACGCAACAAAAACTTCTCATGCAATCTTTTATGAGACTCTACCGAGCTCGCATCCCTGTCGTCATCGTGGTGGGAAATCACGACAATCCTTTAAGCTATGGCAAAGCTAATGCGCTTGATATCTTTGCGCATCTTCCTGTTGATGGTTTTTATGTATTTTCTAAACCGGAAAGCATGACCATTCAAACCAAATCAGGAGCTGTTCAAATTGTAGGAATTCCCTGGCCAAACCGGCACAACGTTGCCATAAATTTTACTCATTTTGCACAAAGTGCCACAGAGCTTACCAAGCACATATCAGACAGCCTTGCAACAATCATTACAAAGCTTGCTCAAGATTTAAACCCTGAAGTTCCAGCAATTTTAGTTGGTCACCTTACGGTAAGCTCGGGAATTTTTTCAGGATCTGAAAAGCGCGCAGTTTACGGACATGATCCAATACTCCTTCCATCGCAGCTTGCAATTAAACCTTTTGATTATGTTGCGCTCGGACATCTGCATCGTTTTCAATGCGTTAACGAAGGTGACCCTATTCCTGTTGTATATTCTGGATCAATTGATCGAATTGATTTTGGCGAAAGAAAAGAAGGCAAAGGATTTTGCGACGTTACCATTGAAGAAAAATATAACACAACGTTTATCCACGTTCCGATTGCAACGCGACCGTTTATTCAAGTTGATGTTTCTTTAAACGAGCAGGATGATCAAACTGAGCAAATTCTAAAAGCTCTAGGAAAACATACTATTTCTGATGCAATTTTAAAAATTACGTATGAAATCCCGACAACGTTAACCGACATGGTTGATGTGAAAAAAATTCAAAAGTATTGTTTTGATGCTATGCATATCGTTGGAATTATTCCCATTCGCTCAATTCAAACTCGAGCACATCGAGATCTCTTAAGAAATGAAATGAACCTTGAGACTCTTTTACAAACGTATTTTGAGTCTCAAGATTCATTAAAAAAACGAGCAACAGTTTTAACAGAAAAAGCTTTGCGGCTTGATGAGCTACAAGAAGCTTGTGATGGCACTTCTCACGAAGAGATTTAATATCAAACGTTTAATTTTATTTCTTTATTTCCAAGAGGAATAATATCAATAAATTCACGAACTGTTTGATTGTGAGCGCTCAACATTTTTTCTAATTTTTTACGATTTAAATGATCAATAATTGAAGCACGACATTCGCTCAAAGGTTTTAACTTGGTAGGTTCTTTTTCTGTAAGTTTGTACAACTCAAACTGTCCATCTGTTTCACGGATTAAAGTTTGGTCTACGTCCATAGTTAAAACAAATTCTTTATCTTTTGCTATGTCATCGGTAGCTATGCGAATTGCAGAGCCCCATGGCACAGTAAGATTATCAGCCTTGCCAGTTGAAACAAATGATTCTACCTGACTTTTTACAGTTTCTCGAGATGATTGTTCATATGGAATATGAGCGATTGTAATATCAACCCAACCTTCTACGAACTGAGGAAATTCATTATAATGCTCACTGATTTCATCATCGGTTGCAACAAGCTGAGATTTGAATTTGTAATGCATAAAGAACTCTTGAACATATTGATCATGCAATAAAGATAAACCCTCAGGTGTCGTTCTACCAACTTCTGCAAACATTGCTGTTAGATCAGAATCACTTAAATTGTTTTGTGTCTTTAAGCCTTCAATATATTTTTGTGCTGCTGCAGGCTCCATAGGCATTTTTTCAGCAATTACTTGCTGGCTAACAATGTCTTGTTGGATTTGTTTTTGCATCTCAATAAAATTTCCGTTAAGGTCTCGTTTCCAAGATGCATCAGTATCAACCAACGGCGTATTGCGCTCTGGGCCACAAACAACACATTCTATTTGATCAAGTAAAATGAGTTCTGCCTGAACTAAATCAGGCAGAACTACAAATAAACTTATAAGAGTAAGTTTTGTTATTTTCATACTTTTACCGGCATTGCTCCATGAGCCATTTCTTCATCATCTGACTCATCAGACTCTGACTGGCCAGCTGCTGGTTCTGATTGCTGCAGCGCTGCACGTTTTTTACTTTCTTTTTCTTCGAAATATTTGTTGTTTTCAACAACATTCATTTCTGTTTTCAATTTATCTACCAACTCTTCAAGTTGTTTTTCTTTGCGTTCGTCAGCAAGCATTTTTCTTAAACCATGTTGTATTTCTGGAGTTTTAGGGTCGCGATATTTCGCTTCAGATTTTCCAGCTGCAAATAGCACCCAGTATGAATTGTCTTCAGCTTTTAACATGTGAACTGATGGGAACTTTTTAAAGCTTAAAACAGCGCTTTTAATTGATGGGCTAAAAGAACTTTTTTCGTTGATTACAGAATCACCAGCTTTTTGCTTGCTGTCTTCTGCTGATGCTTTAAATGCGGCAGCTTTTTTGAAGCCTTTTACTTTATCAAAAAACTTTTCAGCTTTATCTTTTGATTCAAAGCGTACAAATGATACTTCAACGCCACCAGCTGAAAGCGTTAATGCAGGAATAGAATCTTTTTTATCTTCATAGAATTTTGCAACGTCAGAATCGCTAATGTTGATTGGATGAGCTTCATCAAAATGTTTCATATAAAGCTGTAAATCCATAGCTTCATGCAACTGACTTCTTTGTTTTTTGAAATCTTCAGTTTTGTCGATGCCTTGTTTTTGTGCCCAAGCTTTCATCAGCTTAGCTGTCGCCATGCCACGGAATACAAAATCTTTTTCAGCGTTTGGCATCATTTGCAGCAACATATCAATTTGTTGATTTGCTTTGCGAGCCATGTCTAATTGTTCTTCGTATTCTTGTACGGTTAAAGCTGGAACGCCGTCGATAGTTAGCAATGCGTCGCTACCAGAAAATGATGTTGTTTCTTTATTTGATGAGCCAAAAGGCCACCAGGCACAACCAGGAATAGTCAGCGCAGATACAATGATGAATGCAAAAATTGCGAGATGTTTATTTTGAAACTTCATGGATTAGATCCTTTAGGATATTAAGATGAAAAATACTACTTCTTAATAAAGGATTATAACAAGATTGAGCAAAGTTGCAAAAATCATTTTCTACCGATCACGCCATTATTTTTTAGCCGGACAGTCACAAGAAGCACCTGAACATGTTGTGCCATCTGGCATTGTAGCTCCACAAAAAACAGCTGAAGACCTATTTAAAGCGCCTTTAAGATTTGCACCCGTAAGATCTGCTTCTGCAAAATTAGCGAAGCTAATATCGGCACCATTGAAATTTGCACCTTTCAAAATAGCACCCCCAAAATTTGTTGAGACTAATCCAGCTTTTGAAAAATTAGCTTTAGTCAAATCAGTTTTTTGACCGATAACTTGAGTTAAAAATGGGCTTTCTGCAACTTTTGTTGGAGTGTTAAAAGCTGCTCCAGAAAGCTGTGCATTGCTTAAATTAATAACTTTTAGTAGTGTTCCAGCTCCTCGAAAATCAGCCCCTGAGGCGTTAATTTTTTTAACTCCTTGAGCGATCTGCTTTTTCAATACCGCAATCTGATGATGATTGTATGCCTCAACCTTAAGCATCATAACCATTGCGAAAATACCCATAAACATTTTCATAAAAGTTCCCTTTTTTTAAGTATGATAAAAAAATAGCATGCCAGAAATCATTTTCATTTCATCCAGCTCTTTTTCTCTACGCTCAATCAATTTACGCTTATCAAATATTTCCGGCTTGATATGGAATATATGGCGTACAATATCAGCTTGAACATCGCGCATCATTTCTTCAAACATGCTATATGCTTCTTTTTTATATTCAATCAACGGATTTTTTTGAGCATTTCCACGAAGGCCAATACCTTCTTTTAAATTATCAATGTTAATCATGTGCTGCTTCCACGCTTGATCTATAGTTTCAAGCATGATCCATTTTTCTGCATCTTGAATGTTTTCTGCACCAACTTGATGACGGAATTCGTCATATTTTAATAAAACAAAGTTAACAAGATCTCGCTCAAAATCATCAGTGTTTGTCATTGAAAACTGTTCTTTTTTAAGCATGTCTAAAGGAAGTCCGATACCAAGCGCCAACAATTCAAGAATATAATCTGCTTGAAATTGAGTTATTGATCGAGCTGGACAATGCACACCGATAAGATCACTGATTGTTGCATTGATAAAATCTCGAACAACTTCATAAATATTATCAGAATCTTTAAGCACATCTTGTCGTAAAGAATAAATAACGTTTCTGTGTTGGTTTAACACATCATCATATTCAATTAAATGCTTACGAGTCTCAAAGTTATGTTTTTCAACTTTTTCTTGAGAGTTTTCAATTAATTTCGAAACGGTTTTCGATTCAATTTGCTCATCTTCTTTCATACCAGCTTTTTGCATGTAATATTTCATAGAATCACCAGCAAAAATTCTGATCAGCTCATCTTCTAAAGATATATAAAATCTCGATTCACCAGCGTCACCTTGTCGACCTGATCGTCCACGCAACTGATTATCGATACGACGACTTTCGTGTCGTTCAGTTCCAAGCACATATAGCCCACCTGCAAGCAAAGAATCTGGGTGCAATTTAATATCGGTACCACGACCAGCCATATTTGTTGCAATGGTCACATGACCTGGCTGCCCAGCGCTCATAATAATGTCAGCTTCCCGAGCATGTTGTTTTGCGTTTAAAACATCATGAGGAATACCTTCTTTTGTTAAGACGTCACTTAATCTTTCTGATTTTTCAACCGCAATGGTACCAACCAAAACTGGTTGTCCTTTTTTATGACGTTCTTTAACGTCTTGCACGATAGCTGCAAACTTTGCTTGTTCTGTTAAAAAAATCAAATCGTTTTTGTCTTGGCGAACCATAATTCTATTGGTTGGAATGGCAACTACTTCAAGCTTATAAATCTTAGACAGCTCTTCAGCTTCTGTCATAGCTGTACCGGTCATACCAGATAATTTTTTATAAATTCTAAAAAAGTTTTGTAGCGTGATAGAAGCAAGCGTTTGTGTTTCTTTTTCAATCTTAACGCCTTCTTTTGCTTCAATTGCCTGATGCAGACCATCGCTGTAACGGCGACCAGAAAGGATACGTCCTGTAAATTCGTCAACGATTAAAACTTCTCCATCTCTGACCACATATTCAACATCAAGTCTGAATAAAATATTAGCTTTTAACGCCTGAATAATGTGATGAAGAAGGTTAATGTTTTCAACGGCATATAAATTACTTACATTCAATCGAGCTTCAACTTTATCATGCCCTTCTTCGGTCAATTGAATGTTGCGAGCTTTTTCATCAACTTCAAAATCGGTTCCACGAATTAAATTGTGAACAACTTTTTGAGCAACTTCATATAAATTTGAAGATCTTTCTGCAGCACCAGAAATAATAAGCGGTGTTCGAGCTTCATCAATTAAAATGGAGTCACACTCATCAATAATTGCATAAGATAATTCACGCTGTACATAATCTTCTTGGCGGAATTTCATGTTGTCTCGTAAATAATCAAACCCAAGTTCATTATTCGTCACGTACAACACATCGCAGTTGTATTGTTCTTTTCGTTCATGATCATGCATGTCATTAGTAATGACACCAACGGTCAACCCTAAAAATTCATACATAGGTTTGTTCCACTCAGAGTCACGCTTCGCCAAGTAATCATTGACGGTTACTAAATGTGCGCCTTTACCGGTAAGTGCATTAAGGTACAACGCAAGAGTTGCTGTTAAAGTTTTTCCTTCACCAGTTTTCATTTCTGCTACTTTGCCCTGATGCAATGCTATCGCACCCATCAGTTGCACATCAAACGGTCTCATGCCAAGCGTACGCTTTGAAGCTTCCCGAGCAACAGCAAATGCTTCTGGTAAAATTTCATCTAAGTGCGTGCCTTGCATTATTCTTTTGCGAAACTCATTTGATTTAGCTTTTATTTCATCATCAGACAATCTTTCAATTGATGATTCTAAAGCATTAATTTGATCAACTATCACTTGTAATTTTTGGACAGCTCGTTGATTTGCGCTTCCAAAAACTTTAGCCAGAAAATTTGTAATCATAAAATACCCTTAAAAATCAGTTTCATGTTATCGAAATGCCACAACTGTTACTTGACGCCCGGCAAGCTCTTTATCTCGTCTAAATGAGCAGAACCGAGCATTGCATATGCTGCATAGCTCAGCATCATTGTATATGTTCTCAGGGCGTATGCCAAATTTTTTCAATCCTTCTGCCAGCAGTAAACCATTATCGAAATAAAGAGTATCCTCTTTTTTTATAAAAGCTTTCTGTCCATAATCAAAATTTTTAAAGTGATCAAAAAATTCTGCAGTTACTTTATAACAACAAGGCTTTGCACTTGGTCCGAAAAAACATTGGATATCTTCAAGCTTTGCTCCGTATCTTTCTTGCATTGCAGCAAGAGCATTTTGCACTACGCGAGCAGCAGAGCCTCTCCATCCTGAATGAACTACCCCAATTGTTTCAGTTACAAGGTCATGCAAAATTATTGGCATGCAGTCAGCTGTTAAAGCAACAAGAGCGCAATTTTTTTTCTGCGTTAATAAAAAATCACCTTGGTACTCAAACCAGCTTTCAGATTTTTGCATGTTAATATCTTCTACGCATATCCCTTGAGCCGAATGTGTCTGATCTAAAACAATAAAGTTGTTTATACCAAAATCATTAATGAGTGTTTTTAAAGGCAAAGAAAATCGTGACTCTTTGATTTCTTTCATAGAAAGTTCATGCTGCTTGTCGCCAAAAAACATGAGCAAAGAATCACGATTTATTTTCTTCATGTAAAGTTGTTGCCTTATTTTTGATCAATACCCTGCTGTTGCCTTAAATAAGCAGGAACCTCAAAAGAATCATCTTGAGATTTGTTGCTATCTTCTGCCATAATTCTAGCAAGTTGTGGCTCTACAAACAAACGTTTTTCTTCTTGTGGAAATTGAGAAACAGAAGCGACAATTTTTTCAGCTTGTGCTTGAACTCCCACCGGAGAAAAACCTGTAGCAATAACAGAGACAACCACTTCATCACCCATGTTAGGATCAATTACTGAACCTAAAATAATATGGGCATCTTTATTTGATTCATCATAAATTACATTTGCAGCATCATTAATTTCATGCAGTGATAAATCTGGGCCACCACAAATATTTAAAAGTACACCGCGTGCACTTTTGATATCCATATTTTCAAGCAACTGAGAAGAGATCGCTTTTTTTGCAGCTTCAACAGCTCTATTTTCACCAGAAGCACTACCAGTTCCCATCATTGCAAGTCCCATGCCCTTCATGATCGCACGCAAATCTGCAAAATCTACATTGATGTGACCAGAGCGAGAAATAATTGAAGAAACACTTTTTACTGATTGCATCAATAATTGATTAATCATTTCAAAAGATTCAATCATCGAAGTTGAACGATCAACAAGATTTAATAGTTTTTCATTAGGAACTACAATCAATGTATCAACTTCTTTTTTTAGCGTTTCTAAAGCTTCTTGAGCAATATTCATGCGACGTCTTCCTTCAAAAACAAATGGCTTGGTAACTACCGCAATAGTTAAAATGCCACGATCTTTTAAAGCTTTGGCTACCACAGGAGCTCCGCCTGAACCAGTTCCGCCACCCATACCTGCAACGATAAAAACGATATCAGCATCACTGAGCTGCTCCATGATTTGTTCTAAATCTTCTTCTGTAGCGCGACGACCAACTTCTGGGTTTGCTCCACAACCAAGTCCTTTAGTTGCTTTAACGCCTAACTGAATTTTACAATCAGCTTTCGATTGACGCAGCGCCTGCATGTCTGAGTTAGCTGCCACATAGCCACTAACACCTTCTAAACCAAAATCTTTCATGCTATTAATTGTGTTGCCTCCTGCACCACCAATTCCTAAGATTTTAATTTTCACAAAAGAACTATCATGCTCATTATCATTTAGCGCATCGAACTTTATCATTACCACTCCTTAAACAGGTTTAAAAAAATTTATCTACCCAAGATCTCATTTTCGTAAAAACACGTTGTGCCATAGGTCCTTCCATCTGGTTCATGCCTACTTGTTTATCTTTTCGTAAGGCATATTTTAAAAGACCATAACCCGTTGCATGTGTCGGATTATTTAAAATTTCTGAAAAACCACAATCAACTCGAGGTCTTCCAATTCGTACAGGCATTCCCAACATTTTTTTAGCAAGGTCATCAATTCCTACCAAAAGTGATCCACCTCCTGTAATAACTAAACCAGCAGTCATCATAGATGCAAGAGATGATCGTTTTATGTCATCTTGCAGCAGCATGAACAGCTCTAAAGCTCTTGCATGCAAAATATATCCTGCTTGTTGTTTGCTCACTTTATGAACCGAATTACCCTGCACCGATTCAATTTCAAGTTCTTCATCATGCTCTTGTTGCATGTACCCTACAAATCCATGTTCACGTTTGAAGCGTTCAGCATCATGCAAAGTTGCTCGCAGTCCAACGGCTAAATCTTTAGTGAAATAATTTCCAGCGAGTGGAAACACTTTGGTGTATCGAATGCTGCTTTGTTGATAAATTGCAAAATCAGATGTTCCACCACCAATGTCGAGCACGCCGACGCCTAAAGCTCGTTCATCAGGACTTAAAACACCTTCAGCAGATGCTAGTTGCTCTAAAACAATATCTTTAACAGTAACGCCTGCAAGCTCGCAACACTTCATTAAATTTTGTATGGAAAAAACAGCTCCAGTAATAACATGGACCACAGCTTCTAGCCTGACTCCATGAAGACCAAGCGGATTGACCACACGATCTTTTCCGTCAACCATAAAATATTGTGGCAATGCATGAAGTACTTTTTGTCCCTCTTCAATTGGTACCGCCTGAGCAACAGTCAAAACGGCTTGAATGTCTGAAGGAAGCACTTGCGAGCGTTTAATAGGAACTGCGCCATGAGTGTTAAAAGAGTGAATATGACTTCCAGAAATTCCTACATACGCTTCTGAAATGCTACAGCCAGCCATAAGCTCAGCTTCTTTTACAGCACGCTTAATGGATTGAACTGTTCGAGCAACGTCAACAACGACACCTTTATCAAGACCATCGGATGGCGATTTGCCAATGCCGAGTATCTCAACAGTGTCATCACTTGTTTTTTGTGCAATCAGCACAGAAATTTTAGTTGTTCCAACATCGATTGAAGTAATTAAAGAATGAAAAACTTTTGCCATAATATTTCCCCTACCTGACAACAATTTGATTATTAAATCTTAAATCATACGCAATACTCTTTTTTTTATTTTTGAAAGCAGCAGGATCTTGAATGGATCTGCAGAGCTCAATATCTTTTTCTTGCGGAACTTGATGCACCGCAACTAAAAAACTTTCCCCTTGTTTGTTTTTTTCTCGTAAAACAATTTCACTGTCGCTCAGCCAGTTTGTTTCAAAATTTGTTTTAATTGCTGCTGGCAGTTTTTCAAAAAATCGAACCATGCTCGACACATTTTGATTGTCGTCAGCCGTTACCCTGGTTAAGTCGCCGACAATACCACTGCTAAAATGATCTTTTGGTATGACTGCATCATTATCACAAACCACCGACTGCCCGTTGAGTAAAAACAATGGCTTTTGGCCATCAAGCAAAAAACAAATTTTATCTGTTTTGCACAGATGAACTTTCATAGAACTAATTTCTGGATATTGCTGACTGATTTTTGAAATGACAGCTTGAGGATCTTTTGACTGTCCGTACGCTGCAGTAATCGTTGATGATACATTATCTTGAAAAGATTTCGATAATCCTTCATCCATTAAAAATACACATTGTTCGGGCAAGATTTGTTGTATGCTTGGGGTTCTTTTTTTAACTAAAAAAAATCCACTGGCACACAGGATTGCTACTAAAATGTAAACTATCCCCTTCATCGCTTCCCCTTAACCCTACACAATCTATGCATAAACTTTTGCCCATAGCTTTTATTGATTACTTCCTGTGTACCTCTTTTAAAGTTTCAAAGTCAAGAATCAAACAAAAAAAGAAAGGCTCTCGCGTAGCGTAAGCGCAAGAGCCTTTATATATTCAAATATTTAATAATTAAACTTTAGTAATAATTTTATCGATGAAAGCTCCATGCTTCTCATCCATCCATGTTTCTAAAGCTTTGCGATACTGAGCCTTCATCTTTTTATATTCTTTAGTGCCTTGCTGAGTGCTCATCATTTGACCTCGAAGCATATGAACCTCAGAGCTCATTCCTTCTTGCAGCGACTTGTCCACATGAAGCACAAGATCTTGGTCTTGCTCAATAATTTTAATAGCCCCTTGAACAACAGAGCATCCGTTATTGCATCCGCCTTCCTTTTCAATGGCCATTTCTAGTAATTTTTTGAGCTCTTTAAAAGAAGTTGCACCTTGTCCGTACACAACCAATTTAATTAAATCTTTTTGGTTTGAAGATATCCATTGATTCAAAAGTAATCGTCGCACCATTGAAAGCTGAGATGAACTACCACCTCTTGCTAAAAAAACCTCAACTGGCATATCCAGATCTATCATTTCATACGTGCTACTTGGTTGCTCATCGAAAGCTTCGTCGCCTTCAATTTCAAACTCATCTGATTCCTGCTCTGTAATTTCTTGCGGCACCTGCATAAAAAATTTCCAGGCCAACAAACCAAATGCACAAGTCAGTGAAAAACTCACAAAAAATAATATTATCCAAGCTCTTTTCTTCATACTTTCTCCATACAAAACATAACCCAGCTACCCAGGCTTATGGTTATGAAATTTTATTAAATTGATTTCCCATTAAAAACATTAAAATCCCTGCAGCAACAGAAGCATTATATGAAATGTCTGGTCTACGCTGAGGCAAAAGAATACGAGTTCCGCACTTTAAAACTTCTTTAGAAATTCCAGACTCTTCACTGCCGATAACAAGTGCTGCTGGGTGTTTAAATTCAATTGTTGCAGCATTTTCGCCAGCACCAAGTGTTGCTAAATAAATTCCGTATCCACGATTTTTCAGTTCTTGCATCACAAATCCCATTGATGGAGCAACAAAGATTCTTGCATGCTCTGAGAGACCAGCTGAGGATTTAATTGCAGCAGCAGTCAAAGGAGCACTGTTTTTGCTACAAAGAACTATTCCATCAACGCCTGTGCAATAAGCTGATCTCATAATTGCGCCCAAATTTCTAACATCTTGAACACCATCAAGCACCACAATGAATGGATACTTTTTAGCTTCAAACATAGTTTTTTCAAAAGGAAAAGGTGAAACAAAAAGCACGATGCCTTGATGCTCAGTCGTTCCCGACATGTTATCAAGAACGTCACGTCCTACATATTGAATTTGGATATGCTTTGGAAGAAGCGCTTCAATTTGTCCCCATGATTTAACTGGAATTTTGGTCGTGTAAACCATGCTTACTTTGCGACGCTTAGCTTGCAACACTTCAAGAGCAGCGTGCACTCCGTAGACGTAATCAGAATATTTTTCAGTAGATTTTTCAGTAGATTTTCCAGAATTATTTCTTTTCATAAGACCTTTTGCTCAAACAATACATAACGATATAGATAGATTACCAAAACCACCCCTTTTTTTCTAGATTTAGATTGTATGATTGCCTCTTTTTTGCTTTACTACAATGAATTGTAACTGTTTCAACATCTATTTAATGCAAAATAAAAACCATGAATTACACGACTTGGATAGAGATTAAAAAATCAGCTCTTGAGCACAACATCAACAAGTATCGTCTTTGGCTTCCTAAGCAAACTGGTATCGCTCCGGTCATCAAAGCAAATGCTTACGGTCACGGACTCAAAGAAGTAGGCCTCATTCATGATCAAAATTCACACGTTACGAGGCTATGCGTTGCAAACACGCAGGAAGGCGTAGAGCTCAGACAGCATGGAGTTACCAAGCCCATTTTAGTCCTTGGATTTATCAACACATCACTTCAAGATATTGCAGAGCACAACCTGGATATGATCGTATCAGACGTGCAAACGATCAAGGCTCTAAATAAACTTGGTGAAAAAAATGGCAAAAAAATTAACATTCATTTAAAAATTGATACTGGCCTGTCTCGGCTTGGCATTATGCCAGAAGAATTTGAAAGCTACATGAATTTGATCAAATCAAACAGCAACCTTTTCCTGCAAGGGATTTTTTCACACTTGATTCAAGCTTCTGACCAAAGCTCAGTGCATGAGCAAGAAGAATTGCTTAAGCCCTTAATTGAAGACGGAACTCAAATTCACACGACAAATTCTCACGGCAGCCTGGTAAGCAAATATCAATACTCTTTTGCGCGCATTGGAGCTGGACTCTATGGATATCTGCCCGAAGCAGATCCAGTTAAACAACAAGAATTGCAACCAATTTTATCTTTAAAAACTCGCGTTATCGGTTTAAAAACTATCCCTGCTGGTCAAACGGTCGGTTATGGTCGCACCTACACAGCAGACAAGAATACGACGCTTGCTGTTTTAGGTATGGGATATTATGAAGGAATCGATCCTGATCTTGCAAACACGGGCAGAGTTTTAATTCGCGGACAATTTGCGCCCATAGTTGGCAGAATAAATATGAACTATTTTACTGTTGATGTAACTCACATTTCTCAAGTAAAACGTCATGATGTGGTCACTGTTTTAGGGACTGATGGAGATAATGTTTTAAGTGCTTATGACTGGCGAATTGGTGCCAAAAAAAACGTACGAATATTTTTAGCTCGACTCAATAATTCAATTCCAAGAATTGTTGTTGAATAATTCAAAAATTAAACTTATTTTCTTTAAATTTTGCAAGGAAAAAGCGCCACTTTCATGGCGCTTTTTCTAATATAAAATTCTTAGTTAATTGCTTCTACTGAGCAGAATCATCTTTTAAACCAAAAAGATCATTAACAAGCTCAGGATCTTTAAATAATTCTTGAGCACGAGCTATTTGTGCCTTAATCTCTTTTTCTATTTGAGCATTCAATAAAGAAATACCTTCTTCTTCAGACATGCCGAACTTCATACAGAATTGTTTCATTTTTTTTACGTTTTTTTCTTCTTCTATAGCAAATGCGGTCATTGTAGACAATAGCTTTATACAGCTAGACTCATCAGAGAAGATGTATTTTTCTAGCTGAAAAACTTCTCCTAATTGCGAACACTTGAAAATTCTAGACTCTTCTTGTATCCATCTTGAACATGCTGCTTTCTGTGAAGGATCCATGATATCGTGCAACTTATGATCAGGATTTAATTCTTGAGAATTAAGGTCAGCAGCTGCAAATATTAGACTTTTGCATTTGCCAAACCGCATGAATTTTGCATACAATTGGTTCCACTGCTCTTCCTGCTCTTGAGTAAGTTTTACTTCTGGCCCTGCTACCGCAAATCCACCAAAAAGCGCTAAGGACAAGAATAGCTTTTTCATTTGTTTCCTATTGTTAAAAATCATTTGTTTTGTTGATCAAAATAACATTATACCGACTTGCGACTTTTTTTCAATGTGAAACAGTTAAGCTTACAGTGCCCTACGAGCAACAGCTATTAAGTGCTTATCACTGGCGAACTGGCGCCAAAAAAAACGTACGTTTGTTTCTAGCCCGACTCAATAATTCAATTCCAAGAATTGTGGTTGAATAATTCAAGAATTAAGCTTATTTTTCTTTAAATTGCATATTGAAAAAGCGCCACTTTCATGGCGCTTTTTCTAATTACATTCTTAGCTAAATTATTTTGCCTAGCAAGATTATTTGTAGTATTGACAGATCCTAGTACTAAGTAAGCAGACTTTTACGCTTAACGCTTCATAATAAGTAACCCAGAAGTTGCTAAGCCCAGACTTAGATTTAAACCCAATGAACCAAACACAGCAGCTGAAGAACCATAGTTAGCTGCAATAAGGACATTTAAGGTAGCCAGTCCTGTGTTTTGCGCTGCTTTCATAGAAGGACCATTGTTTTGAAATTCATTGAGCGCATCCTTGGCATGTACGCAACCAATTGCCATATGCATAGCAAATCCTCCTAGAGATATAACTGTCTCAGGCTCAAGAAAGTCTCCCGAATCAGAACATTGTGTATTTTGATAGGCAACTGTAAAAAGCATTAAGGACAAAAACAGTCTTTTCATTTGTTTTCTATTGTTAAAAATTGTTTAGTTTTGTTGATCAAAATAACATTATACCGAATTGCGACTTGTTTTCAATGTGAAACAATATTGAGTGCGACGGTGAAATTACTATAGCGCCCTACGAGCAACAACTATTAAGTGCTTATGGCTGGCGAATCGGCGCCAAAAAAAACATGCGTTTATTTTTAGCTCGACTCAATAATTCAATTCCAAGAATTGTGGTTGAATAATTCAAAAATTAAACTTATTTTCTTTAAATTTTACAAATAAAATAGCGCCACTTTCATGGCGCTTTTTCTAATTAAATTCTTAGTTAAATTTTTTTAGTCTACCTCTTCGTTAAAAGATCTCGTTGGTCTTGATACTTGAGCTGATGATGCCTCAGCCCTTGCAGCAAACAAGGAACGTGTCAATTCTTCTTTCTCAGCTTGTAGTCTTGTCAATTCATTTCGAGCAATATTGTAAGAAGACACATAGTAATTTCTTGACTCCTGAAGGAACTCTGCTTCTTTTGCTTTTTTACATTGTGTTGAGGTATATAAGTATAGCCCTGTTGCAACAGCAAGCGCTAATGCATAACCAGAAGGTAGCTCTTCCGATGATGCAACTATCGCTCCGCCTGCCAATCCAACTGCCATCATTGCAGACTCTCTAGCCTGAGGAGATGAATCCATGGATTCTAAAGCAAGTTGAATGGCAGCGCCACTAATTACACCAACAGAAACAGCTCGTAAATTTATTGACGATTCAGATGAACAATTTGTGGTTTGATAAACGCCTGCAAGAAGCATTAAGGACAAAAATAGTTTTTTCATTTGTTTCCTATTGTTGAAAATTATTTGTTTTGAAATCTGTAATAAGAGTACACGATCGCTCTTTAATTTCAATGTGAAACAGTTAAGCTTACAGCGCTCGACAGGCAACGACCATATTGATTGATGCAGGTTTTAATTTGATAAAAACTTTCGCAGCTTCAATTGCCGTTGAACCAGTTGTGCAGGAATCATCCACAAGCATGATGTGCTTGCCTGCAATATCAAAATCAAATTGTGCAAGTTCAAATGCCCCTTTCACATTGCATCGTCTATCAACTTGTTCAACCTTTACTTGATACTCAGTTTTTTTTACACGCTGCAGAGCGTCAACCACAGGAATTTTTGAATAATTGGAAAGACTTTGTGCTATCAACTGCGACTGATTAAATCCACGCTTTACCTGGCGCGTCCAATGAAGTGGAATAGGTATAAAACAATCAACGTGCACCAATGACACCACCGATTTTTTCCAAATTAATTCAGCTAGCTTTTCAATGACTGCAGGATCGGATCTATATTTTGCAAAAAGCATCGGCCGTAGTGGCTCAGTGTACCGAGAGACTGCGTACACCGTTAAAATATACGAATTATTAAGTTGAAACATTTTAGGAACAATAAGCTCAAGCGACTCTTCGCACTGCTGACACAAAATAACGCGAAAAGGACAATGCCCTCTGCAAGAATAACAGAGTGGCGGACAGAGCACATACGCGATCAGATCATAAAGCGTTTTTATCCAGCGAAGAATTAATAAAACCGGTCCCCGTGTCGAGCGCGAGGACGAGGAGAAATCGATTTTCACGATTTATCATCACTTAAAAAAAAATAACTTAAAAACATTGCGCCAACGGTAATGCTGACATCCGCAATGTTAAATACCGGAAAATACCAACCTGCATAGTGAAGCTGTATAAAATCAACAACGCCGCCAAACCATAGGCGATCAAAAAAATTTGACAAGCCGCCTGATAAAATCAGCAGACAAGAGCCAAGCATTTTATGATTGTCTGCAACCAACCGCATGTACCATGCAAAATAAAACAAGACAGCTGCAACCACAAACGTGGTCAGCATAGCGTACTGCTGGTCAAGCCCACTGCCTATGCCCCAGGCAATCCCACGATTGTAGGTGAAATACAGATTGAAAAAAGATGTGATAGTTTGTGTTTCCCAGATTTCATTGACGATCAAGTATTTTGTAATTCGATCAAGAAATAAAGGTAGGGCAAAACATAGTAAAAATAATATTGCGTGAGCTTTTTTAACGGATTTGAGCATCATGTTTTTTTACAACTTTCTGCACAGACTCTGTAACTTCTTGCAACTCTTGTTTAGTCATAGTTTTTTCAGCGTTACTTATCGTATACCGGAACGTTACTGAGCGATGACCCGCCCATTCTTCTTTCTCAAAGAAATCGACCAACTCGACAAAGCAGATCAAATCATGAGCCAGGGCTATGTCTTTTTTAAGTTCATGAACCGTAACTTGCAATGGAATCAAAAGACTCATGTCGTACGTTACGTCTTGGTACTTTGACCAAGGCGCAAATAGTTTCTTTTGCGGTTGTTGTGATTGCAAAAACTGCTCATCAAGTTCAAAGATAAAAGCTGATCCCGAAACGATTGGATGCATAAACTGATTTGACATCATTCCGGCCCATCCCACAGATTGGTCACCAAAAAATAATTGTGCAACTTTGTGTCCATCGTACCACGCAGGAATTTGTCCTAGTGGCTTGTGCCAGACTATTTCAAGACCAAATAAATCAAATAAACTTTGCAGCTCATTTTTGCTTGCATAGAAATCAACATCTTTTTTATCAAAAATAATTCCAGCTACTGATTTGAGTTCAAAAATAGATATATCCTCTTTTGACCAATCTTTTTTCGACCATATGCGATTGCATTCAAACAACCGAACATGATCCATGCGAGCAGCATTGAGCTCAACGCCTTTGAGCAAATGAGGAATGAGTGAAGTGACGAGCGTAGTCCAGTTTTGCGATAAAGGATTTCTCACTTTAACTGCGCTATCAAGGTTTAAATTCAATCGATCGGTAAATGACGCATCGTAGAGCAAATAATCCCTAACTTCGTGCATTTTCATAGCAAAAGCTAGATGATTCTTAACCCGAGCCACATTGTTTACTACCTGCAAACTAAATGGCGCCATTGACCTTAGTGGCAACTGTTGCGCAACGTTTTCAAAACCATACGATCGAATAATTTCTTCTAAAATATCTTCGGCAATACCAATATCTTTCGTTGTTCGGCTTGTTGGAACCGTTACGTGGTACACGCCTGATGTCTTATCAAATGCAACTTCAAAGCCTAAAGCTTTCAACGTTGTTTGGACAAACTCAGCTGTAAAAGGTATACCAATGCGCTTTTCAATAAACTCATGTGTTATTTCGCACACGATAGGCTCAAATGTTTTACCCTCTGACACGATTGAATCTTGGCCTTCAGATACAATCCCTTCTTGCTGAGCAAGGTATAAAAATCGCTGAATTGCGGTAATGTTTTGCATAGGATCAAGATGTTTTTCAAAGCGAATTGAAGCTTCAGTTCTTAATTTAAAATGTTGTGCAGTTTTACGAATCACTGCAGGGTCAAATCCAGCAGCTTCAAGAATTATATTTTTGGTGCTCTGCGTAAAGCCAGAATCTTTGCCACCCATAATTCCCGCTAGAGCAACGGGACCATGAGTATTTGCTACAATTGTATCTTGCGTTGTTAGTTTTAAGTTTTGACCATCAAGCAGCTGCAAAGTCTCTGCAGATCTTGCTTTTCGAATGATCATTTCTTTTGCTTCAAAGGTAGAGGCATCAAAGGCATGCATTGGGTGCCCAATATCAAACATCACATAGTTTGTGATATCAACAATGCCATTTATTGGTTTTGCCTCAACGCGCAGCAGTCTTATCGCCATCCATACCTGAGAGTCTTTGCTTTGCGCGTCTCTGCACTCAAGCGCTGCAAATCGCATGCATCCCTCTTGGTCTTGAATAGACAGTTGCAAAGATGAGGATTTACTTGAAGCAACAACTGGCTGCTTGACTAAAACAGCATGTAAGGGTTTAAGTTTTAAGTTTGAAAAAGCTGCTACTTCACGAGCTATACCGTAATGGCCCCATAAATCAGGGCGATGATTAATTGATTTATTATCAACATCTAAGATGTAATCGACTGAAGCAATTTTTTCTCTCCAAGAGCCGTCAACGAACTCTTTATCAGATACGCAAACAGCCGGAAAGTAGCCATCTTTTTCACTGTGAAATTCAGACAGGTTTACCCAGCGCCAATTGGCACCATCTTTAGAAATCAAATATATTTTACCGATCACTACGTCTTGTCTTACAGGAAGATCAAAAGAGCTATTTAACTCTTGGCAGTGCGCAGAAACTTTATTTGAATCTACAGAAATGACTTTGCACAAAAACATTGATGATGGATCACACTGCACGCGCTCAAATGACTCAATTTCAGCAGTTCGCGTGTTAAACAAATGCACTAAAGTATCAACGTTAATGTCAGAAAAAGAGCAATCAAGATAATCTAAAAGCCACGAAAGTAATATTTTCATGAAAAGCCTTTTTTATAGGAGGAAAGAACAATAAAAACAGTATAAAACAAAACAAATTTCTCACAACCATGAAAACAAGAGCGTTGCCAAAACTCAAAAAAAACAATCTTGACTCTAATATCAAAAAAATTAGTCTACTCTTAGATAAATACATCAATCAAAGGATTTTAATGAGACTACCTGAAAAAGCACTCCATGTAACGTACGCAATTACAATAACATGGCTCATAAACAGCTTAGTTACAAGCACTGTTGATCTCGCGCAGATTAAAGATATAACCTTATTTATTTTTTTAGGAGCGATAGGTGCAACGCTTCTATTTCTCGGATTGTTTAAAACTCAAAGTGGACTCAGCGCTGGACTAGTAATTAGTGGAATTACCTGCTCCCTGCGGGCAAGCTATAAATATTTATTTTATTCAACCTTGTATTTAAAATTTGTATTAGCGCTTGCAATGCTTCTGATGACTGGATACGCATTGTACAAGCTACAAACCGAAGAAAGTGTGCTGTAAAATGAAAAACATACAGAATTCCTGGAAGCAAGCCACAATAGGATTAGCCCTATTTATTTTAATACCTACCACAGCAAGCCTTGGGCTCAAAATAATATCTCCTAAAATTGATAATGAAAGCTACCTTAAAGCACGCGCCTCTTTTTTTGGCAATTATAAACACTATGATGATACAGAAAAAGGCTATGAGATTGGCAAACAGCAGGAAGATCTATGGGAAAAAACAGAGACTTTTATTGCGCACCATAAAAGCCTGCAAACAAATCAACTTATTGCATTAATTTTTTTTAGCTCTCTTTCAATAATTTTATTCTACATAAGTGCAACTTTTACACTGCCTATCATTGCAGCGTCTTTAATGCTAAGCGGATTATGGTTGAATCTGGTTGGCAACTTTGACAATTCTCTTCTTCTTGCCAGAACAAACATACTCATTATGGTGGCATTATTTAAGCTTCTAGCCTTGCTCGTAGTCTTATGGGCTGCACGTCGCAACTTGCGGCAATAAAACTTTAAAATATGACACCTAAAAATCAAAGGGTTGGATTTCTTTCCAGCCCTTTTTTACTTTAAAAGAATGATGGCCATCAAAACAGTCTAGACTAATTGCAAGATTGTCCTTATAATAAAAGAAAAACAGATCTTATTTTACAAAGGATTTTAAATCATGGCAAAAAAAGGCAATCGCCAAATCATCAAGATCAAAAGCTCAGCAAGTCCACATTTCTATTCAACTTTCAAAAACAAAGTTAATACAACTGGACGTCTTGAAATCAAAAAATATGACCCTGTTGTAAGACGACACGTCATGTACAAAGAAGAAAAATAAACTTCAATGATCATTTTTCGCTTCAAAGCTTTGGCAATTAGTTGCCTTGCTTTGTCGTCTTTTTTAAACCTAAATGGCCAACCTGTGCAAGATCTACTCGTTAAAGATCACTACATAGGCGCTCAAATATGGTTTGAAAAAATGACTCAAAAGTATCCAGTTGCTCAGCTGGATAATGTTTTATTTTGTATTTCTGATGAGTATCTTTCCAGGACAAACACCATTTATTGGCCAGAAATCCGACTGCAGGCAATCGACAAAGCCTACACAACTCAAAATTCAAACGATCTAGAAAACATGTTCAAGCAAGACGAATATCTTCTTTTGCATGAAGCGGCACATGTTTTAAAAAATCACAATCAAAAAGGCTACGTAGCACTTGCTCTAACTTGTGCAGCGTTCGCAGCTCTCAATGGATACATTCTTGAGCAATCTTTCAAAAACAAATCAACTAATTTTGATAAAGTAAAACTTTCTATCCAAGCTCTGATTGGCAATGTGGCTATTTTGACAGCGCTTGCTAGCTATGTTCAAATTCAAGAACGGCAGGCTGACGATTTTGCAAACCAATATGGCGATGACCGCTCTCTGCAAGCTGGTGCCGACTGGACTGCTCGCATTGAAGAGTGCATGCTTCAAGATCAACAATTTTCAGAATTTACAAAAAATTTAATTATTTTATACCAAGATCCTTGGCATCCATTGCCAGCAAGCAGACAGCAAAAAGTAATTGATGCTCTGGCATTGCGTCAAGCAAATCTCTTACAGGCATAAATTTTATAGCTTATAGACAGCTGCCTGCATCTCGTGATAAAGTAAAATAAAGTTATAACGCTTAACAAACAGGACTAATGATAATGGGAACAATCCTTCTGTACTACAAATACGTCGACATAGAGTATCCAATTGCTATCCAAAAATGGCAAAGAGAACTTTGTACTACACTAGGGCTGACAGGCCGCATTATCATTGCTCATGAAGGAATCAACGGTACCGTTGGCGGAACCGATGAAGCGACAGCTGCTTACGTTCAAGCCATGACTGAGCATCCTTTGTTTGGAGGTATCGATTTCAAAACAGCACCAGGTGGCTCACACGCATTTCCAAAAATGAAAATCTTTGTAAAAAATGAAATTGTAAATCTTGGCATCGATCCATCACAGCTAACCGTTAAAGATGGCGGAGAGCATTTAACTCCTGAGCAAGTTCACGAACTTTTAACAAATCCACCTGCTGACTTAGTTATTTTAGACACTCGAAACAACTATGAATCAGCTGTTGGAACTTTTGCAGGTTCTATAACCCCTGACATTCGTTATTTTAGACAGTTACCTGGCTACATTGATGAAAACGTTGATCAGTTCAAAGATAAAACAGTTTTAATGCATTGCACGGGCGGCGTAAGATGCGAACGCGCAACTGGTTACCTTAATCAAAAACAAGTAGCTAAAAAAGTGTATCAAATCGCTGGTGGGATACACCGTTACATAGAACAGTACCCAGATGGATTTTTCAGAGGTAAAAATTACGTTTTTGACCAACGCATTACCGTTGCGGCAAACAGTGACATCTTAGGATCTTGCCTTCATTGCAAAACTCCAAGCGATGAATATTTCAACTGCTTGAATGCTTTATGCAACAAACATTTTACTTCATGTGCTTCATGCATTGATTCATTTCAAAAATCATGCAGCGCGCGTTGCCAATCAATGCTTCATGAAAAAAAAGCGCCAGAAAGAATTCCTCTACAAAAAATTTAGTAGATTTAGACCAGTGCATATAAACCCAGTAAAGTTAAGCAAGGATGCTGCCATGGTTAATCAAATACCTCAAAGCCATATTCCAACAATAACCCCTCATATCCAAATTGAGCAAAACGTACCTCTTGCCGATAAAAACTGGTTTAAAACTGGCGGGCTTGCAAAATTTTACTTTGAACCAACTACTCCTGAACAGTTTGCACAGGCTCTCGGGTTTGCACGTGAGAACAAACTCGAAATCTTTGTGTTGGGGCAAGGCGCTAATATTTTAATCAGCGATGAAGGATTTGATGGCTTAGTCATTCGACCTCGACTTGTCGATATGTCAGCTCAACAAGTTGACGGTCACACAGCACTCGTTAAAGCTGGCGCAGGAACAACCTTTCATGATTTGATCGAATACTGCCTTAATAAAAATTTAATCAGCCTAGAAGAATTTAGCGGCATTCCTGGAACCGTTGGCGGATCAGTTTATATCAACCTGCATTATTATGAATTCTTACTTGAACAATTTATCGTCAACGCACAAATAATTCACAAAGAAACTGGCAAAATAATCACCGTAGATCCTACGTGGTTTAAGTTTGGATATGATGCATCTAATCTTCAAAACAAAGAGTATTATCTCGTATCTGCCACGTTTCAATTAAAACTGGCTACTGATCTTGAAGTAGCCCTCGCACGAGGCCGCAGACAAGAAATTATTCGACACAGAGAGCGTCGCTACCCTCAGACAAATACCTGCGGAAGTTTTTTTAGAAACTTTTTACCAAACGAAGTAGAAAATACTGAGAAAAAACTTATTTATGTTGCGTACTATCTTGATAAAATCGGCGTTAAAGGTGAGCTTACCGTTGGTGGCGCTACCGTTTCATATCAACATGCAAACATGCTGGTAACCAAACCAGGCGCTACGAGCACTGATATTATTAAAGTTGCTCAAATCATGCAGCAAAAAGTATTTGAACAATTTGGAATTAAACCGCAACCAGAATGCCAACTGATCGGCTTTAAAAATAATCCACTGTAAAAATTTACGTTTAAACAGGTTGTATTTTTACCGATCTCGGTGAATTTTTTGCTTTGCCGTATTGAACGGTTCGATTGTTTATTTGCAAACCTATTTTATCTAAAAAGTTTGTTTCGTCAGATAATTTTGGCAATGTAGAAATTTGAGCATCCTGAGCAGATGAAACTACTACTTTAAAACCTTGTGTTTTTGGCATCACTGCAGCATCTTGCGACCACAACTGAATTAAATTTTCACCATTGTACCAAAGCTGAACAACTACTTTAACTTGGTCGGCCGAAGCTTTCACGGCTGGCATCACAACGTCTGTTAAAATGCGGTTAGTGGAAATAAAGATGCAGTAACTGCCCATCGCTACCCATCCCTCGCCTTGCATATAAGTTTGCAAATCTGCGCCAGAACGTCTCAAAACTGTTTGAGCATGTTGCTCTACCTGAGCTTGCTGCCTTAACCAATACGATTGATTATTAAAAAACTGCAAAGGCTTTTGATCGGATAAAACAAGTCCTATGGAGTTTGCGTCAGCACTTGAGCAATCAGTTGAGCCTGTAGAGCCTGCAGGGCATGAAAATGTATTTATTTTAACAGCTGAATCGTCTAACCCCTGAAACACAACTGAGTGCACAGGCACAACCGTCATTAAAGAAATGATCATGCACACTAAACGCTTCATACTTTCTCCCTTTTTTTATCTCTTTTTTATTTTAAAAATCAACACCTGTGAATCGAAGTCTATTATTAAATTCCTCAGCATCAGCCCAATGATCATCATCAGATTCTGAAAATGAATCAACCCTAATGTTTGAGAATGTTACGCGACGATCTGCGCAAGCTTTTGCACACTCTTTCTGCCAAGCTACAATCACAGGGACTTTTTTTTCTTGCTCAATCATGCGTAATAATTCATCCATACAATCTACAGGAGGCTGACAATTTAGAGGAAGCTCTAATGCATGACGCGACTGATGAACTAAACTATCAACAACTGCATCTCCACCATAAATTCCTGCTTTAAGATCAGCACGACGCCTAATAAACTTATCATATTGACTTAAAATTGCTTGCAGCTTTCTTTGAGCTTTAGGATTGCGAGATTCTTCTGCAATTTGAAACATAGCTTGTCTATAAAAACTATCATTATAAATGAAGTGTTGCAGCTCTCTATGAAGCACTGCTTGCTGACTATTTAAGTCTAGCCCGGAAAAAGCTGGATAAATTGTCAAACCTTTACAAGATGTGAATGCCACCTGACCGCCCCAGCCAGCCCCTTGCTTAATGGTAATCGTTTGGTGGCCATAACCATGATCTGAAAAGAATTTTTTAATTGAGCACGTAGTACGGCTTGAATAATCTTGCGCTCCAGGAAATTGGTTTTGAAAATCAGAAACCATTCGAGATAAATCATCTATTCTTATTCCAGCTATGCGACAGAAATCTGACAAGATTTCATTTGATTGGTCCTTTAAAAGCTGATTATAAAGTCCACGGGCATGAAAGTCAGAAGATGGTACAAAGCTTTTGTTGCCAACCATGCTGTAAGCGCTCATTTCTGTATCAGAAGCGTTATCTGGTCGCATAGGTTCTGGAGATATCTCCGGAGAGCAAGATCCAAAAGCAGTTTCCGAACTTTTTAAGCGCCCTATTGCCGGCTCTGATTGCTCTGACCTTTCGCGCCTTAGCGGCAATCCATTGTTTTCCGCACTGTGTAAAACACAATCAAACGTGAAAAGCGATATAACAATCAAAAAATTAGTTTTATGTAAGTCGAATCGATAATCCATAGTCGCCCCTTGTATGTAAATTTGTAGATATTCGAATGTAAAAGATTTTGGTATACTATCAGAAAATTATCCCCTTTTATAGCAAAAAAATTCATGAAATCTTACTTTTTTTTCGAAATCATCTACCAATCAAACAAGTCGCGCGCTCGTGTCGGAAGAATTCATACTCCTCACGGAATTATTGACACGCCAAGCTTTGTTGCCGTTGGAACTAACGGAACTTTAAAATCACTCGACAACCATGTCCTTGAAACTTTAGATCAGCAACTCATGTTTTGCAACACATATCACATGCTGCTTCATCCGGGTCCTGACGTGGTTGCACAAGCTGGCGGACTGCATACATTTATTGGTCGCACTAAGCCGATTATCACCGATTCTGGAGGCTTTCAAGTATTTAGCCTTGCCTACGGCGGAGTGGCTAGTGAACTTAAAAGTAAGGGTCAGAAAAATACTGGAAACGCTGTCATAAAAATCAATGAAGATGGTGTAGTATTTCGATCATATCGCAATGGAGATTTGATTACTTTAACGCCTGAATCATCGGTTATTGCTCAAAAAAAATTAGGCGCTGATATCATCATTCCGTTTGATGAACTACCTCCATACCATATCGACAAAAAAACTTTAAAAAAATCTTTAGACCGCACGCATCGCTGGGAAAAAAGATCACTTGATCAGCATCTTGCAAGTCCACAACAACAAGCTATGTACGCTGTAATTCACGGTGGAATAATTCCAGAATTTCGCAAAGAAAGCTGTGAAACTTTAGGCGCACTTCCCTTTGATGGTTTTGCCATCGGTGGAAGCGTTGGGAAAAATCGAGAAGAAATGGTTGAAATGCTGACAAGTACTATGCCACTTTTACCCGAAGATAAACCTAATCATCTTTTAGGTATCGCAGATCTGCCATCAATTGAATCAATTATTCCACTTGGGGTAGACACTTTTGATAGCTCACACCCAACCAAATGTGCTCGCCATGGCCATTTATTTACGTCACTTGGTACAAAAAAGATTACACAAAGCCGATGGAAAAATGATCTTGGGCCAATTGATCCAAACTGTCTATGCGCTACGTGTAAAAATTACTCAACAAGCTTTATTTATCATTTATTTAAAGCAAAAGAAGCATCAGCTCACACACTTGCAACTATTCATAATATTACCTATATGAATGATTTAATGCGTCAATATCGAGAAAAAATTTTAGCAGGAGATCTATAAAATGATCATTCAATCGCTGACCAATCCAAAAATTAAACACATCGTTAATTTGCACTCAAAATCATATCGCCAGCAGCATAAACAATTTATAGCGCAAGGCATAAAAGCCTGCGTTACTTTATTTGAAGGTGGCTATAAACTCCACTCTATCTACTTGAGCGAAGATATGTATCAACAACATGGAGACTTTTTTCCATCTGAGTCTATCGTGCTTGTTACTGATGCTATTGTAAAAAAAATTAGCACAACCATCACGCCAAGCGGTGTTGTAGCTGTTTTTGAAATGCCTGAAAAGCAAAGCGCTCCAACTGACAACGCAATCGTTTTGTACAACATACAAGATCCTGGAAATCTAGGGACTTTGATCAGAACTGCTGCAGCAATGAACATTGCAACAGCTTACCTTGTCGAAGGAGTCGACCCATTCAATCCAAAAGTTATCCAAGCAACTGCTGGAACCATTGCAAATGTTGAGATCCTACAAATAAATTGGTCTGAGTTTCAAAAACTTTGCAAAAACTTTAAAACATGCGCGCTTGTTGTTCAAGATGGAAAAACTCCAGAATCTATCGATTTAAAGCATGCTATTTTAGTTATTGGCAATGAATCACAGGGCTTGTCGTCTCAAGTAATTGATGAATGCTCTGAAAAATTAACTATTCCTATGCCAGGAAAAACAGAAAGTTTAAATGCTGCAGTGGCAGGATCCATTGCTATGTATCTTAAAAATAAAAACTAAAAAGGAATACGAGTGAGCAATTCTCATAAATTATCACTACAATCAGCAATTTTAATTAATGTAAACATCATGGC
>JAPLIQ010000035.1 GCA_026389025.1 Candidatus Babelota bacterium | reverse complement strand
GCTGCAAACTACTACCTACAAAATCTTTTGATACAGGATCAACTATTTTTTTTGATAAATCAGTATGAGTTTTTAACTCTGCAGTTTTTTGTTCTAACTCAGATTGCAATTCCCTTAAATTTTCCTTTGTAGTTTTAATAGCTTCTTAATCTTTGGCAGCCTTTACTGCTGCTTTTGCCTTGGCTATTTTAGAATCAAACGCTTTAATCTCGGCAGCTAACGCACTTTTCTTTACTTGATGATCAGATTTTTTCGATGTTGCTTCAGCCTTTAATGCTGCCATTTTTGTTCTATCTGCAGATGCCTGCGACCACTTTTGCAGCACACGCAAAATTTTTCCAATGTGTTTTGGATCTAAATATTTTACAGGGTTACCATCAGCATTGGTCACGTTAAACGTTCCGCCAGCTATGTGAAACATCGACATGATTAAATTTTCAGTTGCACTATTTTTTCCCAATTCATTAGCAAACTTTGCTAGCTCAGGACTCTCTGATACAGCCTCAGGATTTTTATCCAAAACTTCTTTCAATTGCGCTGCTTGACTTCGAGCATTCAATTTAGACCACTGCTCTGCGATGCCCCACTCTAAAAATGACAGCCCCATCACTGGACTATAGTCTGCTGGCACAACGGTATGTGTCCCCTTCAGCAATTTAATGTTGATCGCTTCAACTGAAAAGCAACTAAACGCTACCACCAAACTTACTATTATTTTCTTCATTGATCTTCTCCCTTAAAATTATCTTTTTCTAATTTTTAGTCATACAAAAACCTCTACCACTTTTGCAATTATTTATTGCATTAATCGCGCAAATCATGATGCTAAACAACCAGGCGCCCCAAAATCAGAAGATGAAAATGATTCTGACAACAACGGCCCTATCGACGCAGATATTTCATAAGTAATGCATTACAAGTAATTTATTACACATAATTTATTTTACAAAAAAGAGGCACATCTTTAAGCGGATGTGCCTCTTTTTTTATTAAATCAAAAATAATTTAACGAACTACCCCAAATTCAGGCCTTAGTTCTTCTTCTTGGCGCTCTTGTTGCACTTGATTGCGCGCTTTCATTCTTTGAATTATTTCTTTTCTTTGATTTTCTAATAACATCGTTCGAGGTTTAACTGTTTTAATTTCAACCTTAACTGGCTCAACTTTTAAAACAGTGCGCGATATTGGCGCCCTTAATATTAACTCTTCCAAGCTTTGCTTATCAGAATCATCTGTTGCTACCTTCTTCAATTTTTCAAGCTCTGATTTAGTTATCATTTTTTTAGCAACTAAATCACTAATTGCTGACATAGCATTAAATCGAACGCTATAATTTAAATCACTCATTCCTTTTTCAAGTAAAGGCAATGCTTCTTCTACTGTTATCAATTTATCATCTATTAAAGACTTAAGTACTCCGACAGCGTCATATCGAACGCTATAATCTGAATCACTCATTCCTTTTTCAACTAAAGGCAATGCTTGTTCTGCTGTTATTAATTTATCATCTATTAAAGACTTAATTGCTTTAATAACATTAGATCGAACCCTATAGTCTGCATCACTCATTTCTTTTTCAATTAAAGACAATACTTGTTCTACTGTTATTAATTTATCATCTATTAAAGACTTAAGTACTGCTACAGCTTCAGATCGAACGCTATAATTTGCATTACTCATTCCTTTTTCAAGTAAAGGCAATGCTTGTTCTGCTGTTATTAATTTATCATCTATTAAAGACTTAAGTACTTCTATAGATCTAGATCTAACCCTATAGTCTGCATCACTCATTTCTTTTTCAACTAAAGACAATGCTTGTTCTGCTGTTATTAATTTATAATCTATTAAAGACTTAAGTACTCCTACAGCATCAGATCGAACGATATAATCTGAATCACTCATTCCTTTTTCAACTAAAGGCAATGCTTGTTTTACTGTTATTAATTTATCATCTATTAAAGACCTAATTGCTTTAATAACATTAGATCGAACGCTATAATCTGCATTACTCATTCCTTTTTCAATTAAAGTCAATCCTTGTTCTACTGTTATTAATTTATAATTTATTAAAGACTTAAGTATTGCTACAGCTTTAGATCGAACGCTGTCATCTGCATCACTCATTCCTTTTTCAACTAAAGGCAATGCTTGTTCTGCTGTTATTAATTTATTATTTGTTAAAGACATAATTGCTTTAATAACATTATATCGAACCCTATAATCTGCATTACTCATTCCTTTTTCAATTAAAGTCAATCCTGCCTCTACAGTTATGATTTTTGCTTCAATTAATGGTTCTACTAAACTAGTTCTGATATTCGATTTGTATGCAACATCATGTACCCGCAAGCTTCCTAAAATAAAATCACCTAACCCAGCCCTTTCTATTTTTCGTCCAAAAGTTTCAACTACAGCTTCTAAATATGCTGAATCTTCAACAAAGCAAATACTCGTGATCAAAGACCGAACATAACTTTTTTCTATTTCGGCAAAACTATTTTTACTTTGAAGCATCTGACCAAGAGCTTTCATACGCTGATCAATATTTAAAACAGCTACATCTTTATACAAACAAGCTGCTTGTAACTCTTCTGGAAGATCAGCAACCTCTTTAAGTCCTGCTCCAACTATTGCTGCAACAGTTGACTGACTTGTTGTCTCAGGCACTTCCAGATCAATATTCAATTTTGCCTTATCTTCCGTTGAAACATATCCATGAGCTTTATCGTGCAAATGTATTGTAAAAACACCTGCCTTAGTGCTCATTGGAATATTAATTGACGCTTTACCATCTAATGAATCAAGTCTTACTTGCGGATCCCATCCTAATTTTTTACTCATTTCTCCAAAATAAGTCGATGCAAATTTTGGATCAAAAATAGCCTTCTGATCAAACAGTTCCAACCCAAAAATATGATTCATAGTTACGAGTACGTTTGAAGCATTTGGCATCATCTCTGCACAAACAAGGCCTAAATTTTTTGGAACTAACCAGTAGGTTCTATCGCCCACCTTTTGTATCGGCAGTTGATATTTCTTACCACCAATCTCAAGCTCATGTGTTGATAATCCCTCTGGAGCTACGTCGACTGGTATTACTCCATCACAAAAATGTCTTATCTCTGAAGAAAAATTATTTCCTTGTCCATCGCCAATGCGGTTATAACTGCATCCAGGCATATTTTCTATAACTTGAGCCCATGCTTGATGCACTTTACTATTACCAACTTCTGAAGCCTGAGCGCAAAGGCCATTTTCTGATCCGTAAAATTCTTTGAAAGCTGGATTGACAGTCAGTCCATCTCGAGCTACTCCAACTTTACCTTCTGATGATTTATACGTTACAATATTTGCAAGCATACGAATCGTAGTATCCATACAGTCTTGAAATGATATCCCCTTATAATCAACACCTTTATTACCAGTTACTTTAGGAAAATTAGAACCATATAGTTCTTGATAGGCAGAAGCCGACAATAAATTCGCTAATTCTTCAAAATCTGCTGCATCTGTTTTTGCTGCAAGAATTTGCGATATTTCTTCAGCACTATATTCCGCGTCTGGTGCTAAAACAAAAGTATCATCTCCCTTAAAGCCCCTGAAGTAATCCTGCAAATCCTGCCGTGTATTTGATTTTTTAAGCATAAAGCCGAGCAAAATACCTTCTGGGGTATTTTTTGCGTATGATTGAAGTTCGCCCGTACTTTCTTGAATTGATCCCGCCAAAGAACTTACAAATGGCTTCCAATCCTTTTCCTGAAACAACTGCTGGCTTGATCCATTTTTTAATTTAAAACTCATGCATACATCATTTAATTCCTGCTGCAAACTACTACCTACAAAATCTTTTGATACAGGATCAACTATT
>JAPLIQ010000004.1 GCA_026389025.1 Candidatus Babelota bacterium | reverse complement strand
AGAATGTGACCAGAATCTTTAATGCCAGCTTGGCGCTTTAAAAATGATTCAAAAATATCACCAACGAATGCGAGCAGGCAAGCAATGAAGACGAGAAGTATGCCAAATACTTTTGAAACAGCGACGTCAGCATTCAGTGTTGCGATATAAAAAGTAATTAATGCCCCTACAAATCCACCGATACATCCTTCAACTGTTTTTCCCGGGCTGATGTGAGGTACTATTTTATGAGCACCGAGTAATTTACCGGTGATGTACGCAGTTCCGTCAAAAGCAAAAACAATAACAAAAATATAATAAACCAGGCTTCGGTAGCATGGATCGCCGTTCATGTGCACTAGTAAAATAAACGGTAAAATCGGGTACCACGGCATAATGATCCAGAACCAAAAGCTATTTAAATTAAAAAAGTTTTTCCACTCTAGAACTAAAATGATACTCAAGATTCCAAGAAGCATGGCAGAAAAAGCGATTGGCGGAAGATAGAAAAAAACAGTCCAAAAAACTGTTCCGATAATACTTGCTGTTATAAATCTTTTAGTTGCTTCATTAAATTTGATCATTCAAATTCCTTTTTTTGATTACGTTGGTTTCAGTATCCACCTTGGCAAAATGCATTTGGAATGTAGGTAAGTTCAGGCTGCTTACCACTAACAGTGTGCAGCAATGCAACGTCAAAGCGGCAAATCTTTTGATAAATATTATGTCGACTCATGTACGATTGCGCAACCATGATGATTTTACGTTGCTTGGATGGACGGACTAATTCGTGCATAGAAATTTGTGAATTTTTTCGAGCTTTAACTTCTACAAAAACTATTAAATCTTTTTTTTGGGCAATGATATCAATTTCGCCAAAAAACTTTTTATAGTTTTGCTCTAAGATCTTAAAGCCTTGACCTTGCAAAAGGTCAGCAACTAAAAGTTCGCTTTGCTGTCCAAATAAGTTGATAGCCATTACGCTAAGAAAAATGAGGTGATTTTGCGTATAGCTGATTTTTTTTCAACATCTTCTTTTTTAGGAGAATCTTTTTTTGATAAAGCGTTTTTTAAATCAAATTTTACCAAGAATGGACGTGTGTCTGGATTTTTGGTGAGTTCAAACATTTCTTTAAGGTAGACTTCATATTCTTTGATGTTTTTGATGTCTTGGAAATTTTTTTCAATGTACTCGAGTCGTTGCTGTGCGCTTATAAACTTTTGTTGTTTGATGTAATTTTCAAAGACATGAGCTTCATGTTTGAAAAGTTTTTCTCTACAGGTTGTATAAATAGTTTTCACTTCATCAATAAATTTTTGCTCTGTTGCTTTCATGAGGAAAAAATTAATGAGAGAGATCGTTTTGTGAGTTGCTGTTTGGTCTCGATCAGCTGAAAGGCTTAAGTAAAATGAGCATAAAATCGATTTATATTGAGAGTATGAAGCTTCCTTGCTACCAGGATATAGCATGAAAAAATCTTCATAACATCCAGAAGCCTTTTCATAATCTTCCTGCAGGAAACAGTAGTCAGCTAGACCAAGTTTGTATTCTTTAATTGCGCTTTGCTCTGTTGATATCTTAAATAAATAGAAATAAGCTTTATGCACTAATTCGCCGTCTTGAACAATTTTGCCGTACTCAAGAACTTTTCTGAGTTCCTGCTCGTCCATTGTTTTGATAAGTTTTCCCGGGCAAGGATACGCAGGCTTGGTTGAAACAAGCAAGGAACCGAAGAATGGATTATATTTTGCTTGATTTAATAACGGTGTTATCGAAAAGAGTAAGCAGGGAAGTAAAAGACGAATAAGCATAACTAAAATTCCTTTTTGCACAATAATGGAACAGCAAAAATCTATATATTGAATCATAAGACATGGAACCTTTAATCTATCAGATGTACCATTCCTTTTCAAGCAATGGGGTTAGGGCTCGTAAAATACTATGTAGTGCGTTTTAAAAATAGCATCTTTATAAAAAGTTATGTTATATGATAAGGTACATGAGATAACGCGCCATCAAAGGCAATACTTGAACGGTTGATGATAAAAGATGAGGTAATGTATGGGTCAAGGTTTCTTGCAAGCTCTTATAAAAATGGGAGTTTTAAAAGCTGAATTAGTTGAAAACTTTAAAGAAGAAGCGCGCAGCGCAGGTGTCTCTTTAGTTGCGTATCTACTCAGTAAAAAAATAATAACTCAGCAAGATGTAGCGCAGGCTTACAGCCAAGATCTTTCTATCCCATACGTTGAAAATATTACCGAATTGATGGCAGACGCTGCTCTGCTTGGAAAAATTCAATTTCATTTTTTACGTCAAAACAATATCATCCCCGTTATCATTAATGAAAAAATAGTTATCATTTCTGCAGATCCGTACAAAGTGCAACCGATTGATGAACTCATGCTCCTGCTGGGCAGACAAGTGACTCAAGCAGTGGCTCCAACATCAGTAGTGATTGATGCAATAAATCGATATTATCCGCTTGAAGGCACCAAGCAAATGATGGAAGAGCTTGAGGAAGATTCAAAGCTTATCGAAGGTGAGCTTGATCTGGGTTCAATTGACGAACAAGATGTTTTGAGCATGGCGAGTAAAACGCCTGTCGTGAAATTAGTAAATCATATTTTATTTCAAGCCGTGAAGCGTGAAGCCTCTGATATTCACATTGAACCGTACGAAAAAGAAGTTCGGGTTCGGTATCGCGTTGATGGTGTGATGTTTTCAGCATTAAATCCACCAAAGCGAATTCAAAGTGCTTTAATTTCTCGTATTAAAATTATGGCGAATTTAAACATTGCCGAAAAACGTAAACCTCAAGACGGTCGAATTGAAATTAAAGCAGCAGGAAAAGAGATCGACATTCGTGTATCAGTTTTGCCGGTGATTTATGGTGAACGTGTCGTGATGCGTCTTTTGGATAAATCAAAAACATTTGTCAAACTTGAAACTCTTGGTTTTTCACCTCGAGACTTTTCAGTTCTTGAGCATGCTATTTCGCAGCCCAATGGAATAGTGTTGGTTTCTGGTCCTACAGGTTCTGGTAAAACGACAACGCTTTATTCGATTTTATCTCGAGTAAATTCTCCTGAAGTAAATTTAGTGACGGTCGAAGATCCTGTTGAATATCAAATCAGTGGAATCAATCAGGTACAAGTAAATGAGAAAATAGGTTTAACGTTTGCTGCTGCGTTGCGTTCTATTTTGCGTCAAGATCCTGACATCATCATGATCGGTGAGGCCCGTGATACTGAAACTGTTCAAATTGCAATTCAAGCGTCACTGACGGGACACTTGGTTTTTAGTACAATTCATACAAACAATGCTCCAGCTACAATCACTCGTTTGATTGACATGGGCATTGAACCGTTTTTAATTGCTTCATCGGTAACTGCTATTTTAGCGCAGCGACTGGTCAGAAGGCTTTGTGAAAGTTGTAAAAGAAAATACATCCCTGATCAAAGTTCACTGACTGCTCTTGGGATTACACCTGAACAAGCTCAAAAAATTACCTTTTATGAAGCTGTCGGTTGCCCTAAGTGTATGAACTCTGGGTATGCTGGACGACTTCCTATTTTTGAAATCATGCAAATGACTCCTGGAATTGCTCAGCTGGTAGTGCAGCGTGCTGACTCTTTAAAAATTAAAGAACAAGCGCTTAAAGACGGTATGACCCTACTTCTGCATGACGGTATTTTAAAAATCGAAGCTGGCATTACAACGATAGAAGAAGTTCTTTCTGTTGCATCTGCTGATTTTGAAGCTGGTGAAGTTATAGATTAAGACTCTGAGTATATATATTTTTCACTTAAGCTTTTTTATCTTTGATATACTATTCAAATCGTCATTACCTTTTTGAGATGATCAAACGATGAGTACCAAGTATCCTGGATGGATTAAAATTTTCTTACATGTTTTTTTAGGGCTGATGCTTGGACTTGCTGTTGCTCTGGTCTATCTTTCGTCGAGTGAAACATTTCGGCTTGCGGTTCAAGATAACATCGAAAAACAGTTTCAGCGTGATTACGATTACACGCTTAGTTGTCGACTAGAAAAAATTGATTGGTGGTCTTTAAAAATGCATTTTTCTGGAGTACGGATTGCGCCATCCACTGCACCGACTGTCAGTGTTGAGAAAAAAAATGATGAAGAGAAATGGTCTATCGTTTCAGAAAAAATGACAGCAACAGCTTGCTGGTGGACACTTTTATCTCGCAGAATTTTAAAAATTTCTCTGGGCTTTGAGCATGTCATTATGTTTGAAGCTTTTGAAAAAGAGATTGTTGGCCTGCCGCAGTTTATTGCAAAAATGTTTGTGATGGGAGATTCAAGCTTTTTAGTCTATGACGGCGTATCGATTAAAGATGGATTGTTATTTCTTAAGCGAAAATCTGATGATTTAAACATTGAAATTCCGTACCAGAGTAATATACATCAAGAGCGTGATGGAACTAGAATTCAGACCTATGTGCAGGGTGGAGCTGTGACGCGCAAAGAAGCAGAAATTGTAAATAATATTTCTGGTTCAATCACGATCGACATGCCAAATGTCGATATGCTGCAAAACATGAACAGTCAGGTTCAATTAAATTATTGCGTGCATTCATCAACGCACAAAGGTAATGGATTTCTTGTAGGAAAAATGGAAAAGGGCGTTGGGCAGTTTGTTTTAAAAAGTGAAGATGGGGCAATTGTTATTGATCCGATAAAGATTAAGTGCCTGAAAGAAGAATGCTTATGCAGTATTGCGCTATCAACATCTTCTGAATTGCTTAAGTATCTCGATTTACCAGATATTCTTTCTGATATCGGGGGCAAAATAGGTGTTGAGATTGGTGTTGATTTATATAATTTTTTTAAAACATTTCAGCTCTCGGTACTTCTTCATGATGTTACCTATAAAACGAAACCTCTTTTTCCCGGTGGTAAAATTCTAGTAGATCATCACCACGCAAAAGGTTTTTCTGGAACATTTCGGTTAACAGATTCAATTATTTTTGACATCGATGTATCTGCGCAAAATGACGATAAAGAAATACGCATGAGCAACACAGTACGTTTGATGATTTCTCAAGATTCACATTTCGTTGTAGAAAAAGATAAGTGTCATGTCACTTTGTCTTACGACAAGCAAGGAGATATCTCAGGACGATACGATATCGAGCTGTACGACACGAAATTAGATGAGTCGAAGTTCGCATCAGGATCTATAGTTTTTTGCGACGGCAAGTTGTTTTTGAAGGGATCTTTACAAGATTTTGAGTATGAAGGAACTGCTCAGATTTTTCCAGATTTCATTTTTGAAAAGTTTCACGCAGTAAAAAATAATAAAGTGGTTATTGATTTTTCTACTGACCTGCAAAACTCTGAAAATTTACTAGGATCAATAGATTTTTCTGTGTTGCATGATTTAGTTTCTGATCCGTTCAAAATTTCTTTTGCGCAAGATGGAGCAATTTTATTTCAAGGTCATGTTAAAGATGGAATTTGTCATGCACGTCTGCATACGCAGCAAGCGCACATGAGAATTCCCAATATGTACAACGTGATTGAAAGCGCTACGGCTTCATGTGAGTTAAATTTTTACGAAAAAAGTATTGTGTTTAAAGATGTTGATATGCAGTGGTATGAGGGAAAAATTTCTTGCACTCGAGCAACCATGTTTTTTGATAAAACTGGTGCCTGCTATTTTGTTCATGTTCCACTGTTACTTCACAATCTTATGTTTAGCTGGGATCGGGGAGTGTACAGCCAGCTTTCTGGCAGGTTGCTGCTCAGTAAGCAAAGTGCTGAAAAACTTTTTCATGTAGAAGGAAAGTTGATGCTTGAAAAATCAGAGCTTAAAGAAAATCTTTTTTCTAGCGAGTTTCAAGAGCTTTTATCTGGAGTTGGTTATGGCCAGCAGCATGATCAGTTTGGTTTTGATTGCGGTTATGATGTATCAGTTTTTACCAAAGATCCTTTAACTATTTCAACATCTTTTTTATCAGCAAAGGCAATTGTTGATCTTGGCGTGCATGGTAGTTTGAAAAAACCAGAACTTTCAGGAGCTATTCAATTGGTTTCAGGTTTCCTAAATTTTCCGTACAAACCGTTAGACATTATTGAAGGTAAATTATTATTTATTGCAGAGCAGCCCTTTGATCCTGTTATTGAACTAGTTGCCAAAGGAAAATTGAAACGCTTTGGGGTAAGCGTACACGCATGGGGCTCTGCGCTTGATCCTCATATTCAGTTTGAGTCGCAACCATATTTGAGTGAAGAGCAGATTGTATCACTCCTTTTGTTGGGCATTGAAGATAATTCTTTGGGCGCTATGGTGCCTGCACTTTTGATACAAAAATTAAAAGACATTATGTTTGGGCCAGCACTTTCAAAAACAAAATTAAAAGCAGTGTTTGATCGGTTGTTGAAATCACTGCGATATTTTAGATTTTTACCTCAGTTCACCAATCAGTCGGGACGAGGAGGGATACGAGGAACTTTTGAAATTGATGCAACAGATAATTTACATGCAAAAATTGATACCAACTTTGCGCAAATTGAAGATATCAAAGTTGACATTGATTACGGGGTAACAGATGATGTGACATTGCGTTTGCAAAGAGATGGTCCAAGCACCTATGGTGGCGAAGTAGAATTTTGTTGGAAGTTTTCATAAAAATTTTAAAAAACCAGGGAAGTCTAATCATGAATATTAAAAACTTTATATTTTTGGCGGTAATTTCACATGTTGCAACTTTGCCTGCTATGTTTAAGGCTCGTTGTTCACCATTTTCATCTGCTCAAAAAAATGAGATGAGAGAAGCTGTATACGATTTGATTGATGGTGCAAAAAAATCATTATTAGTTTCGATGTTTACATTTACCGATAAACAAGCTGCTCGTAAATTATCCCTGGCTAAAGCTCGCGGCGTTGATGTACGGGTAATTATCGATCATGTGTCCTCTGGCAAAAAATATTTAATAAAAGATATGCTTGAAGAATTTGAAGTTTCAATACTTGTTTTTAACAAATCAAATGCCATGAATCACAATAAATATGTAGTAGCTGATAATGATAAAACATGGATTTCGTCAATGAATTGGACAGATTCTGCTTATCATAAAAATTGCGAGAGTGGAGTTTTACTCTATAGTAAGGCGGTTGCTTCATTTTATGCAAACGACTTTAAGCACACTCAAAAATTAATAAAAAATCAGCGCGAACATGAAAATAATGAAAGAAAAGAATGTCTTAGGCTTCTTTCAATTGAGCGAAAAAAATACAAAGAAGCGTTGATTGAAATCAATAAATCTAAAAAAAATAAATAATAAGAAGGACGATATTGAAGCTGAAAAAATATCTGATACTCAATTTATTTTTATATGCATGCCATCTTAGTGGACTGAGCCAAGTTTTTTTCACGCCGCGAGATGATATACGCTCGCAGCTTATCAGGCTGATCAAAGAGGAGCGCAAATCAATTGACGGCGCGATCTACATGTTTACTGACAAAACCATGGCGCAAGCATTAGTTGATGCGTATGTGCGTGGAGTTAAAGTCAGAATTGTGCTTGATCAAATTTCTATGGGCGAGCGCTACGGCAAAGGATCTTTTTTACAAAAAAATGGAGTCGTCGTATTTGTTCATACAGCGCCACTGAGTTTTAATGCATTTACAACACCGATCATGCATCACAAGTTTTTCATTTTTGGACTGAATGAAAAAACAAATAAAGGGCTGCTGTGGACGGGGTCATTTAATTGTACTGCGTCAGCATCAAGCCTGCACGATGAAAATGTTATGGTGACCGATGATGTTTCTGCTATCCAAGAGTATCAACAATGTTTTTTACAGTTGGTAAATCGAATAAATCCTGGTCGATGTGCTTTTGATTTGCAAGAAGAATCAGAAGAGTGTTATTAATCTTTTGACTGTGTAATTTTTTCAAGCGAATCAATAATTTTTTGCAAATCAGGTTCGAGTGGCGAGGTGAAACTAAACTGTTTTCCTTTGTACTCGAACTCTAGCTTATGAGCATGCAGAGCATGACGCTTTAAAAGTTTTGATTTTTTACCGTATAAGAAATCCGCCAAAAGTGGAAATCCAATGGCTGCAAAGTGCACGCGAATTTGATGCGTTCTGCCTGTGACTGGCATTACTTTGACTAGAGAATAATCTTTAAAATAAGTAATTACTTCGAAGTGAGTTAAAGATTGCCGACTTGTTGGCCGCTTGGTCAGCTCGGTAAAATGAATCATTTTGTTGCGAGTGACTGGATGACGCCCAATGAAAAAATCAATAGTTCCTTGTGCTGGAGGATGCCCCGAAACGATAGCCAAATATGTTTTATGAATTTTTCGCTCTTTAAACATATCTGTTAAAGTGCCGTGAGCCAAATTAGTCCGAGGAATAATCATAAGCCCTGATGTGTCTTTATCAAGCCGATGCACAATCCCGGGTCTGTCAACAACTCCTACATGCGCAATTTCGTCGTCAGTGCCAACTACCCAGTCGCTTAGAGTTACCTCTTGGTAATTCTTGTTAGGTGCGTGCACAACGAGTCCTGCGGGCTTGGAGATGATTAAAAAATCTTCCTGCTTGGCAATGATTGAAACATTTATGTTATCAGGAATTTCTTTGGGAGTTTTTTCACTTTTTTCTTCAGGAAATGAAATTGAAATAAGGTCGCCAACTTTTAAGACGTAGCTTGGCTTTGCAACTTTTTTTGCATTGATAAGTATGTGATCGAGGCTAAAAAGTTTTTGTAAAAACGAACGGGAGTATTGACTAAAGTGGTTCGTAATGTATTTATCGATTCTTTGACCAGCATCCTCTTGGCTTACTGTGAGCTCAAAAGAGGCTCCTTGCTTGATGCGTTCTAGTTCTGTTTTTGTGGTCATATAAATTTTCTCGGGAAATGACGGCTCTCGTTTGTCGTCTATCTTTACTATAAGGCAAGAGGGTTGCATCGTCAAATGATACCACTTTAACGGTGTTTGCCGTGTAAAGTTTTACATTTGAAGCATTAAGGTGTCTTTTTTGGGTAAGATGTACTACAGTATATTATGCAAGCTTTTAAAAAAGAGAGGCAGAATAGGACTTTACCGAGGAGTTTTTTATGGAATCAAAAAAAATAACTGATTTGATTGTTAGGCATATCAATGAAGTTATAGCCGGGCAGACTGAACAAGGTAAATCATTGTGGGAATCACTGCTTGAAATGCATCCTGCTGATAGTGCCAAAATTATTACCTATATTTCCGATGAACAATTGGCCCGATTATTTATAAAATTTTCTCCAGAAAAGCAGCTAGAGCTGTTTGAAGAAGTTCATGATTACGTTAAAGAAAAAATTCTTTTATTTTTAAACGATGAGCAAAAAGCTTTTATTTTAAGACAAACTTCAATTGATGATTTGACCGATTTGTTTGATGAACTTTCAGAAAAAGATCTCAAAAAATGGTTAAATATTTTACATAAAAAAGATCAACAAAAGGTTCTTTCGCTTCTTAAGTTTCCACCAGACAGTGCCGGTGGGATAATGACTTTAGACTTTGTAACACTGATTGAAGATATGACAGTTGAAAAAGCGGTTTTTTTACTGCAACGCTTAAGACCCAACATTGATCTGCATCGACAAATTTATATTACTGACTCAGAAAACAAACTGGTTGGATACATTAACTTAGAAGATTTAGTTTTAAAGTCTCCACTTATTCGACTTTCAACAATTTTAAAACAAGTACCATACTTTGCATTGCCGCAGGAAGACCAAGAACGGATTGCCCGAAAAATGGTTCACTATCACATGATGACTGTTCCAGTGGTCAATGAGCAAATGTATTTGCTGGGTGTAATTCCTGAAGAAACATTGATTGATATTATTCAGCAAGAAGCAACCGAAGACGTTCAAAGGATGTCTGGTGCTCCGGTTACCACATCATATTTTGAAATTCCATTTTTCTACCTGCTTTATAAGCGCAGCTTTATTTTAGGTTCGCTTTTGATCGTTGGATCTATCTCGAGTATCGTCATTGATCAGTATGGCGGCTTTCTTATGCTGGATCCTGTTTTAGTTATCTTTCTTGCCATGCTTGTAGGTATGGGTGGAAATACTAGTGGCCAGGCTTCAGCTATCGTTATCCAGGGTATGTCTTCAGGTGACATTAACGAGTCAAACATTACTAAGTTTTTACGACGTGAACTTTTTATAGGGGTTATGCTTGCATTGCTTTTATCCACTATTGCATTTTTACGAGTATATCTCACTCATCAAAACTTAACGGGTAGCATGGTAGTTAGCGCATCGCTTGGCCTAATTGTATTGGTGTCGGTTGTTTTAGGATCTTGTTTTCCTATAATTTTAAGAAAATTTAGAATCGATCCTGCTTTTTCTGCAGGTCCGCTTCTTGCAACGATCATGGATATTTTGGGAACATTTATCTATTGTTACGTAGCCTATTTAGTTTTATCATGATTTTTGTTTAAATTTCTTGACAATAATCCCCTAGCTTTGTACCTTATTAGTATTCTTTCTGAAAATTTACGAAAAGCATTTAAGTAAGATTTGAAATTTCAGAGCCGTTAGCTCAGTTGGTAGAGCAACAGCCTTTTAAGCTGTGGGTCGTTGGTTCGAATCCAACACGGCTCACCATTCATTTTTTCCAGTGCTGACAAAGGCAACTTGGATCATAAAGTTAAGCATAACTTCTATGAAAAAAATGAATGGCAAGCAATCACTAGGCCATCACCAAAAGGCCATCAATTTGAAATAAAATAACAGCGGCTTCACTTTCTAGAGTGAAGAGCTTGAAAATGTTGTGTCCCTATCGTCTAGCCCGGTCCAGGACGTCGCCCTTTCACGGCGGAGACATGGGTTCAAATCCCATTGGGGACGCCATACTACGCGTTACTTACGTAACAAGCTTCGTATGGCTCGCGCCAGTTACTTGCGGAATTAAAAGTAACAAAATTAGCACAAGCGTAGTATGCCTTACGAAACTAATTCCGTAGGAATGTGGAGTAAGGTAGTCCCATCAAGAAATAAAATTATGTTTTATATATACTTTCTTCGATCTGTTAAGAGTCCTCAAAAGACTTATGTCGGTTATACCACTGATATACAACAACGCCTTGAAACACATAATTCAGGTGGATCTGTTTATACCAAGGATGATCGACCGTGGCATCTTGTGACGTATGTTGCTTTTGATTGCGAGCAAAGGGCTCGAGACTTTGAGAAATATGTTAAAGTTGTTTCTGGCAATGCTTATGCAAAGAAGCGATTTTGGTAGTTTGTTAATAAATTAAAAATTAAAATCCACTCATTAATTTGGGTGGATTTTTTTATGTCTAAATTGTGACAATTGAGCATTAGGTAAGATTATTGTTTATATATATTTTTAAGAAAATCTTGCAATAAAGAAGAGGAAAGTTCCATGATAAGTAGACCAAGTAAAAACATCCAAGAGAATAAAGACCATGTCCTTAGGCCGCGACCATGTCCTATAGACTTACATTTTTTGCAATAACTACTAAACCAGCTATTACCGCGACATGTAGTATGATCATCTTTCTCCGCAGTATGGCTGACAAGTTGATGATCAATCCATGTTCGCAATGTAGCATCGTCTGCCTTCCAATCACTTGCCTTTTGTGCATACCATAACTTATCTATTGGATCATTTACTTTTCGCAAAAGCATGAGATTTTGTTGCCATGGCAAGCTAAAGATAGGTAGTTTTTTTGCTAATTTATTTAGAGTTAAAGGTTTTGATGGTTTAAAAACATGTCTCAATAATAAAGATAGATATGCCCCAGCGCTTAATGTGTAAATGTGTATCCCTTTTAGCTGTTGGCTGGTGATTGGACGGTCATGATACGTAGTATAAAATTCCATCGATTGCATTAAAAGATTGTTAGAAAATGAAGGTAGGCTTGGAAATTCATTATTAAGATTTTGGCAAAGATCGTCGATAACAGCAATACTCCATGGCTTATGCCATGGCTTATGAGGTAATAAGGTTTCACCAATTTTCCAATACATTAGATTAAGTTTTTGTGTGTCAGAAAGATAAGATTCTTGCTCTATCAGCAAAAGATTAGTTTTTATACTGTTGAATGTTGTTTTATAGAAAGTTTCTGAAATTGTTTTTGGTATTGAATGTTTAGTTGCCATTGTTACTCCTAATACTTAAGAAAGTAAAGTTTCTTCAATTCATATTGATCATAACATAATCTTTCAGAAAGTTCTAAAAC